>NZ_JBWJZD010000006.1:0-320042 GCF_056429065.1 Bradyrhizobium sp. USDA3010 | reverse complement strand
GATATCTTCGCCTTCATCGAAGGCTTCTACAACCGAACAAGGCTCCATTCCGCCGTGGGATATATCGCCCCGATCGAAATGGAGCTAAAAGCCGCCTAAACCAGTCCACTTTCTCGGGGGAAGATCACTCTTTGTATTGCTCCAATACCCATTCAAGCGCTGACGGATTCCCAAGCCGATAATCCCACGCCTCCCTAGGGACATCAGTTAGAGTAGTCTCGCCATCAATATCAATCTCTCCTTCATCCTTGCGCGCACGCAATAGGACCTTCGGGTCGACAGAGGGGGCACTAACTCCCCGCGGTTTACGTTCCGAACGCTTTAAAGGCCACGGCTTTATGGTCTTATCTGAAACGTGCAAACGTGATAATTGATCTACCTTATCCACCGGACATTGCATTATCCGTTGCTTATTTTGGATAAGAATGGCCTCGCGAGAATCTTCGAAAATGATGTTATCCTGCGGATATCCTCGTCGAAGTTTTAGATTGATTTCGGCCTCAAGGTCGTCAGCCTCGTCTTTAGCTTCCCAAAATCCAACTGGAAGGCGCGACTGATCAACTAGCGCTCCATCGATGTAACGACGGGTTTGGTTTGGCGGCTGATATTCATACTCAGGTACGAATATAAGGGACTGTGAGCGTCCCCAGTTTTTTAAGAGAGACTTGAATGCCTCTCTCACCACCGTTTCCCGACGCGATCCGGACGCTCGCTTTAGATCAGAGAGTTCGTTCAAATATTGATGGATGAGAACCTGGCTCACCTCTGCCCCCGCGAATCGAGTCCGATTCTTGAGAGTCGCGCAGGTTTGGTTAATGCATCGCTAAGTTGTCCTGCCTTAACACCACTGCCTGAGTGGTCCCTTTCACTCATAGCCCGTGGCGCCTTTTAGGTAAGCGGCTTGCAAAAGGGGGCAGCGTCGGACGGCAGGTACCGGCCTATTTTATGCCCGAGTGGCCTTGCCAGGGTAGGAACGGCCAGCTCGCTGACAAACGGTCATGGTGATTGAGACGCGTTTCTGGCGAGCATCGTTTGATGTATCGCCTTTCAGGAAGCGAGAGCCAGCAGACCGATGTCGCACGATGCCGATATCATTATTGATTGGCCTATTTCGCATCTGCGAGTGGCCTCTGCCGAAAATGGAAAAATCCCAGCGCTTGGGGGGGACGCGCTGGGATTTTTAGGTGAATGACCTTGGTAGAACATGTGCACTCACCGGACTGTCTAATTTCGCCGAGCCGGCATCTTTCCTAGCGCAAAGCAGGTTTCGATGGTGAAACACCGCATTTTCCCCGGAATCCAATTTGGCCGTTGAAAACTCTAGTCTAATTTTTGCCGGGGCTAGCTTTTCATTCCGAACAAATTTTTAGACTAAACCGGCAAGGGGCCGCGCGTGGGCGGCCCCTTTCGATTCACTTTCGACGACGTGCGATACCTTGCCGCTATTGCCGGAGAGGAAGACATTAGGCATGCCTGACGCAGGAACTCTAGGCATGGGTAAGCAGCCTAGCTGGTCACTACCTTTTTCAGGTGAGCCTCGAGCTTCTGCAGCGCAGCCCGCTTCTCAGGTAGATAGTCATACCTGTCGTAGATTTCGTCGAGGTCGGTTTTGCCCCCGCCTGTCACGTGGTTGAGCATGATCTCTGCGATCTCACGTGTTGTTCTGAGGCGCGCGAGCATGGATCGGAAGGTTCGCCGAAGATCGCGCACTTGCCATCCGGTCACACCTGATCGCTTGTCGATCTCCTTTTTCAGCTTTCCCCACGACCCGTCGTTGAAATGAGTACCCTTGATGTGACCGGGGAAGTAATAGTCGGTATTCTTGTCTCGCCAATTGTCGCCGATCTTTTCTTGTCGATCGAGGATCGCACGCGCCATCGGCAGGATCGGGATTGCGTGCGCGCGCCCGTTCTTGGTGAATTCTCCAGGGATGGTGACCACGCGACCTTCACGCCAGGCTCGTTCCAGCCGTCCTATTTCTCCGTTCCGACATCCCCACAAAATGATGAGCCGGATCATGTCGCCGAAGAAGCCGTCGCACGCGTGCCACACCTTCTTGAGCTCGGCGTCGCTCAGGATGCGACTGCGTTTCCTATCATTGCCCGGGGCGGGGTAGCCTTCGAGCGGACTGCGCTTGATGTAGCGGTGGGGAGGTTTCGTGCACCACCGAAGCATCGTCCGAAGTGCGCGGAATGCGTGAAGCTGTTCGCTGGGCACGTCGGAAAGCTTCCCGAGTTCACGCTCAATCGTTGCATCGTCAAGCTCATCAAGCGTGCATCGAAATTCCAGCCGGTTGAGCAGGCGAAGGGTTTCAGACTTGGTGCGCTCGCTTTTGCCTTTGTAGTTCTCCTCGACGAAGACGAGCTTCGCTTGGTCGAACTCGATGCTGATTTCCTTCTGCCCGACCGGAGTGCCGAGGGCGACGAACGCGCGGCGGCGCGCTTCCGCGAGCTTGAGATCTGGATAATGACCCAGCCGAATTTTGGTGCGATTTGGCTCCTTGAGGACGATCCAGGTCTTTCGACGCTTGCCCACGCGCAAGCCAAAAGCTGGCGTCTTCCGGTCCATATACAGACCGGGCTTCAGTGATTGAACCGAGAGATCTGTGAGTCCAAGAATTGGCACGATTTGGCACGCCTTTCACGCGGATTGAGGCGGATAACCATGCCGTACTATACGACGGTCGAGTCGCGTAAGCTACTGTAAAACAAGGGATTTGCGGGGACTATGTGTAACGGTGGAGACGCTTCAAAAAAGATTGGGAAGCTGCCGTTCTACCATTGAACTACGCCCGCGATCTCAATTGCTTGAGGTCGCCCCTCACGGGTGCGACCGCCGGACCATAGCCCGGGCCGAGGCAGCGGATCAAGCGTGCATTGACACCGATCGCCGCGCCGCCACCTGCTACCAGCCCATCCTCACAAGCACGTCATTGATCACAAAGGGCGCAGCGGCGGATGCGTCGCAACTTCCGCCGCGCGCATAGACGCAGGCATCGCTGAAGCCGACGCGGGCACAGCTTTGCTGTGAAAAATCCGCCGGCAGATCGCCTGCGGCCTCGGGCCGCGCAAGGATGCGGTTGAAGGCCGGCTGGGTCGCCCGCAGCAGCAGCGGCGGCAGGATCAGCTCGGCGAGCGGATCGGCGGGCTGCAGCGCATAGAGCGGCACCGGGCCGACCAATCGCTCCCGCCCCGGCAACTGCTGGAAACGAACGTCGTAAAGCGCAAGGCCGCACATCTGCGGATCGCTGCGCAGCTCAGCCGCGAGTCGCGCAGCACCGACGCCGCGCGTCCAGTACTCGCGCATCTCTTCGCTGGTGCCGGCCAGCGCCACCGACAGCAGCGCCCAGCCGCCGAGGACGATCGGTAGTGCCCAGCGGCGCCACATGTCCTTCGTGCGCAACCATTGCACCCAATCGCCCGATCCCAGCGCCGCAACGATGGTGAACAGCACCACCGACAGGAAGATGAAGCGGTATTCCTTGTGCGCGATCAGGCTGTGGAAGACGAGGTTGACCAGCGCCACGGTCGCGAGCAGCGGTGCGTGCCGCCAGCCGCGCCAGATCGCAGCGAGCGGGAGCAGGATCGCCACCGACCAGACAGTCAGGAAGTCGATCAGATAGGCCGCCGGCGGCGACACGCCGAATTCGATGGCGCGGTCGTGGACAAGGTTTTCCCTGATATTGGCGATCAGCCAGGCGAACGGCACGCTGCCATGCGCCAGGTCGATCGCGGCGGCGAGCAGCAGCGCAACGAGCCCGCCGGCGACCAGCGGAACCAGGTTTCGCCAGCGTGTCCAGCACGCCCCGAGGGCCAGCACGGCGATGGCCGGCGCAAACTGGAAGCGGCAGACAAAGGCGAAGGCGAGCAAGGCACCGCCAATCGCGAGACGCCATTGGGACGGACGATCGGTGACCAGCAGCGCCGCCGGCACGATGAGCGCTGTCGCCAGCGGCTCGCCCAGCGTGTGTGGCGCGAGCATGATCAATTCGAACCAGGCCGCGGCCGCTAACGCCGTGACGACGGCATGGGTGCGCGAGACCCGCGCGCCAAGCAACCAGGCGCTGACCACGATCGACAGCGACGCGCATGCGGCGATCAGACGCGGCACCAGGAACGCACCTGCGCCACCAGGCGCAATCGCATCGCCGAGGGCAACCGGCCCGGCCATCAAGGTCGGCAGGAACCAGCCGCGAATCCCGTCGCGCCATTCCCATGTCAAGATGCCGTCATGGCCGAGCATCCGCCACGCCGGCTCGAGATACTGGAAGGTCTCGTCGGGATAGATCACGTTGGGCCAGACGGCGGCCGCAAGGCGCAAGACCAACGCCAGCAACAGCAACGCGAAGAGCGGGTGAGCACGCCCGCCCGCGCGCCCGGCCATGCCTGCGCCGCCGGGCGCGGCTTCGGCGCTCGTGCTCGTCATCGTTCCGCCGATCGTCTTCTGGAGCAGCATGCCGGCGACCAGATAGCGGGCAAAGCCTTTAAGATGCGTGACCGGAGGATGCGTCGGGCCGCACAGTCCAGCCGTGACATGCTTAACCGAACGTCAAGATTCCAGATGCGGGCGAGATGCGGCCCCCCGGGGAGATCGAGGCGATCGTGGAGTACCGCCGCGATCATGCGTGGCAGCAATGGTGATCTTGCCGGCGTTGCGCCGCCACGGCCGCACCCCTAAATTTGGGGGTATGACCCGCACCACGCTGCTAGAGCGCGATCGCATCACGGTGAACGAGTTTCGCTGCACGGCGGAGCCCGGCGACAAGCCATTCGCCGAGCAGTTCGCCTGCCATTCCGTGTCGTATGTACGCAGCGGCAGCTTCGGCTGCCATTGCCGCGGCCGCTTCCATGAGCTGGTGGCAGGCTCGATCCTGGTCGGCCATCCCGGCGATGAATACACCTGCACGCACGATCATGTGGTCGGCGACGAATGCCTGTCGTTCTTCCTGGACCCGGAGCTGGTCGAGACGATCGGCGACCGCACCTCGGTCTGGCAGGTCGGCTCGGTGCCGCCGCTGCCCGAATTGATGGTGATCGGAGAACTCGCCCAAACGGCGGCAGCTGGCAACAGCGACGTCGGTCTCGACGAGATCGGCCACCTCCTCGCCAGCCGCCTTGTCGAGCTGGTGTCGGACCGCAAGGCAAAGCCCCTCACCGCCGGCCTGCGCGACCGCCGCCGCGCCGTCGAGGCGGCGCTGTGGATCGACGCCAATTCACACCATCAGATCGACCTCGACGATGCCGCAGAGCAGGCCGGCTTAAGCACCTTCCATTTCCTGCGGCTGTTCTCCGCGGTGCTCGGCGTGACCCCGCATCAATATCTGGTGCGCTCGCGGCTGCGCCATGCGGCGCGGCGGCTGGTGGATGACGACAGCCCGGTCACCGATATCGCCTATGACGTCGGCTTCGGCGATCTCTCCAATTTCGTGCGCAGCTTCCACCGCGCGGCCGGTGCCTCGCCGCTCAAGTTCCGCCAGGCCTCCCGCGGCGACCGCAAGATTCTCCAAGAACGCCTTGCGCTGCAATAGCAGGATTGCTCCGGTCCGCGCGTCCATCGACGCGCCCAGCGACTGGAGACCCCATCATGTACGACCACATCGGATTGCGCGTCGCCGACCTCGACGCCAGCGTGCGCTTCTACACCGCGGTGCTGGCGCCGCTCGGCTTCGTGCTCTGCTCACGCGACGACAGCGGTGCCGGCTTCGGCCCGAAAGGCGAGCCGGCGCTTTGGCTGCATCTACACAAGGGCAAGACCCAAGGCGGCGCGCACATCGCGTTCCGCGCCCCGAGCCATGACGCGATCAAGACATTCCACACCGAGGGCCTGAAGGCCGGCGGCAAGGACAACGGCGCGGCGGGCCATCGCAAGGACTACAGCCCGACCTACTACGCGGCGTTCCTGCTCGACCCCGACGGCAACAATGTCGAAGCGGTGTCGACCTAAACCTCAATCTTCATCCTGATTAAAGGACCACATTCCATGGCTTCCATTCACAAGGACATTCCGATCGACGCGCCGGCCGATCATGTCTGGGACGCACTGCGCGATTTCGGCGCGCTGCATACCCGGCTGGTGCCGGGCTTCGTGACCGATACGCAACTCGACGGCGACGTCCGCACCGTCACCTTTGCCAACGGCACCGTGGCGCGTGAGACGCTGGTCGATTGCGACGACAAGCGACGACGGCTGGTCTATGCGATCACCAGCGAGCGGGTGAAGCAGCATTCCGCCTCGGTGCAGGTATTTGCCGAGGGCGATGCGCGCTGCCGGGTGGTGTGGATCGCCGATGTGCTGCCGCATGAGATCGCGCCCTACATGGACGCGCAGATGGATCTTGGCGCGGCCGCGATGCAGGCGGCGCTGGCCCGCTCGGCCAAGAGCGCAGCGTAGCGGTCTGGCGTCTCGAAAACTTTGTCACCGTCACCCTGAGGAGGCCGCAAAGCGGCCGTCTCGAAGGGTCGACGGCCCGGCTTTGTCCACGAGCATGTTGAGGAACCGGGGCCGTGCATCCTTCGAGACGCGGCCAAGAGGCCGCTCCTCAGGATGACGGTGTGAGAGCTGGGGATAACAGAGCAGAGACCTACGACAGCACCGGTTGCGCTTCGGCGACCGGTGCGGATCGGCCCCAGCGCGTCAGGATGACGCTGAGGCAGGAGAGCACGCCGAGCACGCCCATCGAAGCGGCGGCGAGCGCGAAGAAATTTTGCGCGCTCGCGTCATGGGTCGACAGCCACCAGCCGCCGGCGCCGATGAAGATCAGCCGCGCGGTCTGCGCCAGCACCGGACCCAGTACCTTCGCAGCACCTTGCGAGGAGAAATACATCGACATTGCGAGGCCGATGAAGGCGTACATCGGCGCGGCGGTCGAAAGGTACTGATGGCTGGTCGCCCGCACATGCGGATCATTGGTGAACAGATTGACCCAGAGGTCCGGGAAGACGGCGATGAAGCTGCCGACCACGCCGACCGCGAGGAACGACAGCGTGCCCGCGGTCCAGGCGATGCGCCGCGCCCGCGCGACGCGCTCGGCGCCGACGGCCATGCCGATCATCGGCACCGAGGCGATGCCGACCGCGAAGGCGACCGAGGTCAGCATGAATTCGAGCCGCGCGCCGATGCCGTAGCCGGCGAGCACCGCGGTGCCGAACTGCGCCAGCATGTGGGTGAAGATCGAGATCGTCAAAACCGATTGCAGCGGCGAGAAGCAGGAGACCGCGCCGACCCTCAGGATGTCGATGAACATCGCCCATTGCACGCGCAGTCCCCTGAGTTTCGGCTTTACGCGGGCGCGGCCCGAGAACAGATACCAGCCCATCACGCTGATGCTGATCGAATAGGCGATCAGCGAACCCGCCGCGACGCCGCGCATGCCGAATTGCGGCACCGGCCCGAGGCCGAGCCCGAGCGTGCCGCCGAGAATGATCTGCCACACCGCCGAGGACAGGATCATGGTCGACGGCAGCTTCATGTTGCCGGTGCCGCGCAGGATGCCGGCCATCGTGTTCATCAGCCAGGGCAGGATCGCGCCACCGAAGAAGATCTGCGAATAGGCGATCGCCTGCGCCAGCACATTGCCGCGGCCACCGAGCAATTCGAGCAGGCGCGGACCGAAGATCAGCATGCCCAGCATGAAAGTCAGACCGAACGTCAATCCGATCAGCAGCGCATGCATTGCAAGCGTCGAAGCACGCTCGATCTCGCCGGCACCGAGCGCGCGCGCGATCGCGGATGCGACGCCGCCGCCCATCGCGCCGCCGGACATCGTCATGGTCAGGATCACGCAGGGAAACAGCAGCGCCATCGCCGCGAGCGATTCGACGCCGAGCCGGCCGATATAGGAGGTCTCCGCGATCACCACGCAGGTGCCGGCGGAGAGCGCGATCACGTTCGGCCACGCCAGCCACAACAGCGTGCGCAAAATCGGCCCGTCGAGCAGCGCGTTGCGCGCCGGCCTGGTCACCGGCGGCGGCAGCGGCCGTTCTTGTTCGTCGACAGGTATTTCGGCGAGGCCGAGGTCGGACATTTCTACTCCCGCGCGCAGTCTGGGAGCCGCGCCATGGTGTTTCCCTACCATGGCGAACGGGGATTCCACGTGCGCGGGACGCAAGGGGGGCCTGCGTGATTGCGGGTGAACCTCTGACCTAGCCGATCGACCAGACGAACGGCGCGCCGGCGGCGCCATTCGGCTTCAGATGCACCGGAATATGCCGTCCGCAGCCGGCCGCCAGCCCTTCAAGCAGACCCGTCAGAACGCTGGCGCAGGCCGGGTGATAATCGGCCACGTCGGCCATCAGCTTCCAGCCCTGCTGGCGGATCTCGAACTGGCCCTCGGACTCGCTGATGTCAGCGACATCGTCCTGCGACTCGAACAGCACGCGCAGGAATGCGGCAAATTCCGCGGCACGGCCACGACGGCCACCGAGCGCCTGCGCGACCTCGTCGTAATACTGCATGCCAATGAGCCTGCCGGTCAGATGCAGCAGATAGCTCGCATCCTCGGGGCCGAACACCTGCACGATGACGGGCGCGGCCGTCTTCACATATTCCATCGCGTAGTTGCGATAGGCCTTTTCCAATCGCGGCTTCGGCCAGCTGTCGACCGGCAGCGCCGGCGCGGTTCTGGAATCGAACAGCGGCGCCTCGAGATGGCGGGCGAACACCAGGCGCTGGTCGAGCTCGAGCGGATGATCGTATTCGCAGTAGTAGCCCTCGAGCCCGTCCTGGCCGTCGACGCTCTGCTTGGTGCAGACGAAGCCGAGCCTGAGATCGCCGAGCGCGACACCGTTGTTGGCGTGCCAGCCGCGCAGCATCGCGCGCGAGACCTCGCCGGGCACGCCGCAGATCGCCGTGCCCTTCCAGATCCAGCGCGGCGGCGGATAGCGGATCCAGGCCTTGCGGTCGGTCTCGTACATGTATTCGACATGCACGCCGCCGATCCAGTTGGAGAGATAGTGATATTGCGCGGCCGCGACCGCAGGCGGCAGGCCGTCGAGGCCGAGCTTCTTCAAGCCGGGCAGGAAGCGCTCCTGCTGCTGGCGGCGAAACACGCGGAAGACGAACTCGGCAGCGTCGGCCGTGCCGCGGCGCGTGACCACGGTGAGGATCAGCCCGGTGAAGAAGGCGTGATAGAGATCGGCAACGCTGCGCCACTTCCGCCACTGCGCCTCTTGTGCGCTTTCGCCTGCGGTCATGTTCGCTCCCTGGCTCTTGTTGGCGAGGTCGAGCTCGCATGCGCAATCGTAGCCCGGATGCAGCGAAGCGCAATCTGGGACGGCTCAATCCACGTATGCACCATCCCGGATTTCGCAGCGCTTCATCCGGGCTACAGAACTACACGCGGAAATGCTTGGAGAGCTTCAGGCCCTGCGCCTGGTAGTTCGAGCCGATGCGCTGGCCGTAGAGCGCGTCGGGGCGCTCGAGCATGCGTTCATAGACGAGACGGCCGACGATCTGGCCATGCTCGAGGATGAACGGCACCTCGCGCGAGCGCACTTCGAGCACGGCGCGCGCGCCCTTGCCACCGGCGCCGGCATAGCCGAAACCGGGATCGAAGAAGCCGGCATAGTGGACGCGGAATTCGCCGACCAGCGGATCGAACGGCACCATCTCCGCGGCGTAGTCCGGCGGTACCTGCACGGCCTCCTTCGAGGCCAGGATGTAGAACTCGCCGGGATCGAGGATGAGGCTGCCGTCGGGCCGCGCCTTGATCGGCTCCCAGAATTCTTCGACCGAATAGCCGCCGCGGCGATCGACATCGACCACGCCGGTGTGGCGCTTGGCGCGATAGCCGACGAAGCCGCCCGAGTTCTCGCCGGACAGATCAACCGACAGCGCGACGCCATGGGTGAGATCGGCATTGTCGGCATCGACCAGCCGCTCGGCGGCATGCAGCGCGTCGAGCTCGTCGGCGGTCAAGGTCGCCTCGCCGATCCGGAAACGGACCTGGCTGAGCCGCGAGCCCTCGCGCAGCAGCACGGGAAACGTCTTCGGGCTGATCTCGGCATAGAGCGGGCCGTGATAGCCGGCGCCGATCATGTCGAAGCGGCGGGTGCCATCGGCGATCACGCGCGTGAAGACGTCGAGCCGTCCGGTCGAGCTCTTCGGGTTGGCGGCCGCCACGATCTCCGGCGGCAGCGCCAGGCTCTCCAGCAGCGGGACGATGTAGACGCAATTGGTCTCCAGCACCGCGCCGTCGGAGAGATCGATCTCGTGCAGCTTCAGCTGGTCGATCCGCTCGGCGACGGTGGCATCCGGTCCTGGCAGGAAGCTGGCACGGACGCGGTAGGCGATGTCGCCGAGGCGAAGATCGAGGCTCGCCGGCTGGATCTGGCTCTCGACGAAGTCATAGGCGGGCAGAATGAGGCCGGCCTCCGCCATCTCCGCGATCATGCGGTCGGGCAGAATTCCGTTGGATTCGTCTTCCAGCGTGAACGACACGATGCGGTCCCTTGGCGATCCCTCGAGATGGCCCAAAATCATACTCTGAGCGGCCACCAAGCCCCAAATTATGGGCTTTTACGGGTTATCCGATGACCGTCTTGACGGAAAGGGCGCGAGGGAATATCAGCTGCACTTATCCCGTGGTGATTTGAGCCGGCCGGCTTGCAGCCACGTTAAATAAGTCGCTAAACAGGCCGGGGACAGTGTGATCCCGGCTTGTGGAGGTTGCTCCAGGCCGGTTTTTTTATGGCCATTTTCGCCAGGAAATGGCCACTTCGGAGGTCACATGTCTGAATCCAAGTCTTCTGAATCCAGGTCTTCTGAAGCCAAGTCTACTGCCCACCTTCGTCCCGAAACCCGCCTCGTCCATGGCGGCACGCTCCGCTCGCAATTCGGGGAGACGTCGGAGGGGCTGTTTCTCACCCAAGGCTACGTCTACGACACCGCCGAGCAATGCGAGGCGCGCTTCAAGGGTCAGGATCCCGGCTTCATCTATTCGCGCTATTCCAATCCGACCATTGCGATGTTCGAGCGCCGCATGATCGAGCTCGAGGGCGCGGAAGCCGCGCGCTCGACCGCGACCGGCATGGCCGCAGTGACCACCGCGATCCTTGCGCCGCTGAAAGCGGGCGATCATTTGGTGGCGTCGAAGGCCCTGTTCGGCTCCTGCCTCTACGTGGTGCAGGACCTGTTGCCGCGCTACGGCATCGAGACGACGCTGGTCGACGGCCTCGATCTCGACCAGTGGCAGCGCGCATTGCGGCCGAACACCAAGACCTTCTTCCTCGAGAGCCCGACCAATCCGACGCTCGACGTGCTCGACATCGGCGCGATCGCGGAGATCGCGCATAGCGGCGGCGCCCGGCTGATCGTCGACAACGTGTTCGCGACGCCGATCTGGCAGAGCCCGCTGTCGCTCGGCGCCGACGTCGTGGTCTATTCCGCGACCAAGCATATCGACGGCCAGGGCCGCTGCCTCGGCGGCGTCATCCTGTCGTCGGAAGCCTTCATCGCCGAGCACATCCATAATTTCATGCGCCAGACCGGTCCGTCGCTGTCGCCGTTCAACGCCTGGGTGCTGTTGAAGGGGCTGGAGACGCTCGGCATCCGCGTCCGCGCGCAGACCGAGAACGCGGCGAAGATCGCCGAGGCGCTGGCGAAGCATCCGAAGATCACGCGGCTGGTCTATCCCGGCCGCCCCGATCATCCGCAAGCCGAGACCGTGAAGAAGCAGATGGGCGCCGGTTCGACGCTGGTCGGCTTCGAGGTCAAGGACGGCAAGGCCGGCGCCTTCCGCTGCCTCAATGCGCTGAAGATCTCACGCATCTCCAACAATCTCGGCGATGCCAAGAGCCTGGTCACGCATCCCGCGACCACGACGCATCAGCGCCTGGCGCCGGAGGCCCGCGCCGAGCTCGGCATCAGCGAAGGTTTTATTCGCTTCTCGGCCGGGCTCGAGCACCCCGACGATTTGATCGAGGATATTGAGCGCGCGCTGGAGCAGGTTTGAGGCTGGCGTAGAAGCCCCAAATGGGCTGCTCTCTCTCCCGCAAGCCGTCGTCCCTGCTTTCGCAGGGACGATACTGATTTTGCGGTGGCTGGTTCGCGCTGGCATATTCCGCAAGCGGGAGAGGCGAAGGAACCGCCCTTACGTCGCAGCCGTCGTCACGCCGCCGTCGACCACGATGGTCTGGCCGGTCATGAAGGTCGAGGCATCGGAGGCGAGATAGGCCACCGCGCCCGCGATCTCGTCGGGCTCGCCGATGCGGCGGAGCGGCGTCGACGCGGTGCGGCGCTTCAGATTGTCCGGATCCTCCCACAGCGCGCGAGCGAAGTCGGTCTTCACGAGGCCCGGCGCCACGCAATTGACCCGCACGCCCTTCGGTCCCCATTCGCCGGCGAGGCTGCGGCACAGCGCAAAGTCCGCCGCCTTGGAGATGCCGTAGGCGCCGATCACGGTCGAGCCGCGCAGGCCGCCGATCGAGGAGATGATCACGACCGAGCCCTTGCCACGTTCGGCCATCTGCGGGATCGCCAGCGCGGAAAGCCAGATGTTGCTCTTGACGTTGGAGCCCATGATCTTGTCGAAGGCCTCGTCCGTGATGTCGAGCAGCGGCCCGTAATAGGGATTGACCGCGGCGTTGCAGACCAGGATGTCGATCTTGCCGTAGTGCTTGATCGTGCCGGAGATCAGTCCCTCGACTTCCGCCCGGCGCGCGATATTGCATGGGATGACGAGCGCATCACCGCCCGCCTTCTTGATGCCGTCGGCGACCTCCTGGCAGGCATCCGCCTTGCGCGAGGAGATCACGACCTTGGCGCCGAGCTTGGCCAGCAGTTCGGCCGAGGAGCGGCCGATGCCGCGGCTCGAGCCGGTGACGACCGCGACCTGGCCGGTGAGATCGAACGGGGTGTTCTTCATTGTTGTTGCCTCCCGGATGCGCCGTCATTCCGGGGCGCGACGCAGCCGCGAACCCGGAATCCATTAGGCCGCATCATTGGTTGTGAAATGGATTCCGGGTTCGCCGCGCTGCGGCGCCCGGAATGACATCAGTGTGCTTACGCCAACAGCCCGCCGCCCTCGCTGACGCGACGGAGGTGGTAGTCGGTATCGCCGAGCGTGTTCTCGATCATGGTGAGCCGCTTGAAGTAGTGGCCGATCTTGGCTTCCATGGTCATGCCGATGCCGCCATGAAGCTGGATCGACTGTTGGCCGACGAACTTCAAGGACTTGCCGACCTGCACCTTGGCGGCCGCGACCGCGGACGAACGTTCCTTGGCATCGCTGAAGTCCGACGCCATGGTCGCGAACATCGACATGCTGCGGGCCTGCTCCAGCGCCACGAACATGTCGGCGGCGCGGTGCTGCAGGCTCTGGAACGAGCCGATCGCAACACCGAACTGCTTGCGGGTCTTGATGTACTCGACGGTCTCCTTGAGCGACTCGTCCATCGCGCCGACGGCTTCCGCGCACAGCGCAATGCGGGCTTCGTCCGCGACGCGCTCGATCAGGGGCAGGCCGTTCTCGGGATCGCCGATCGCGGCATCCGCACCGACCTCGACATTGGTGAAGGTGACGTCCGCCGCGTGCAGACCGTCCTGCGTGGGATAGCCCTTCTTGGTGACGCCCTTGGCGTCCGCCGGAACCAGGAACACGCCGATGCCGGTCTTGTCGCGCTGGCCGCCCTTGGTGCGCGCGGTCACGATCAGCGTGTCGGCGTTCTCGCCGTTCAGCACGACGAACTTCTCGCCGTCGATCACCCAGCCGTCGCCCTTCTTCTTGGCCGTGGTCACGACGTCAAAGAGGTCGTAGCGCGAGTTCTTCTCGAGCTGCGCGAAGCCGAAGGTCTTGCTGCCGTCGATGATGCCGGGGATGTACTTGGCCTTCTGCTCGGCCGAGCCGCCATGGCGCAGGAAGCCGCCGGCGACCACGACGGTGGCAAGATAGGGCTCGACCACCAGCGCCTTGCCGAGCGCTTCCATCACGATCATGGTCTCGACCGCGCCGGCGCCGAAGCCGCCGTCGGTCTCCGCGAAGGGCAGACCAAGCAGGCCCTGCTCGGCGAGCTTGCCCCAGAGCGCTTTGCTCCAGCCGCCCTTCTCCTTCATGTACTTCTTGCGCGCATCGAAGTCGTAGGCATCCGCCAGCAACCCGTCGACGCTTTCCTTGAGAAGCCGCTGCTCCTCGGACAGATCAAAATCCATGTTCGTTCCCTTAACTAACTGATCGTTGTTCAAACCGGGACCTCTTCACCTCGCCCCGCTTGCGGGGAGAGGTCGGAACGCATCGCGAGATGCATTCCGGGTAGGGGGTACAGGTCTCTCGGCATTCCCTGCACGGAGAGAGGCCCCTCACCCCAACCCTCTCCCCGCAAGAACGGGGCGAGGGAGAAGAGCATCAAAGCCCCAGCACCGCCTTGCTGATGATGTTGCGCTGGATCTCGTTGGAGCCGCCGTAGATCGAAACCTTGCGGTTGTTGAAGTAGCTCGGCGCGATCTGCGCGGTCCAATCCATGCTCTCGTTCGAGCCGGCATCGCCATGCTCGTCGTAGGGCGCGGCGAACGGACCGATGATCTCCATCAGAAGCTCGGTGGTGGTCTGCTGGATCTCCGAGCCCTTGATCTTGAGCACCGAGGAAGCCGGGTTGGGCTTGCCCTTGCCGTGCTTGCCTTCGTCGGCGACGACGCGGAGCTGGGTGAGCTCGAGCGCCTTCAGCTCGATCTCGCAGGCCGTGAGCTTTTCCCGGAACGCCGGATCCTCGATGACCGGACGGCCGCCGGACTCGACCTTGGAGGCCAGCGCGCGGATGCGGCGCAGCCGCTCCTTCGAGACGCCGACCCGAGCGATGCCGGTGCGCTCATTGCCGAGCAGGAATTTGGCGTAATCCCAGCCCTTGTTCTCCTCGCCGATCAGGTTCTCGTAGGGAACCTCGACGTCGTCGAAGAACACCTCGTTGACCTCGTGGCCGCCGTCGATGGTCTGGATCGGGCGCACGGTGACGCCCTTCGACTTCATGCTGAACACGATGAAGGAGATGCCCATCTGCTTCTTCGCGGCCGGATCGGTGCGGCAGAGGCAGAAGATCATGTCGGCGTGCTGGGCGAGCGTGGTCCAGGTCTTCTGGCCGTTGATGATCCACTTGTCGCCACGGCGCTCGGCCTTGGTCTTCAGCGACGCAAGGTCCGAACCCGAGCCCGGCTCCGAGAAGCCCTGGCACCACCAGTCGTCGACATTGGCGATGCGCGGCAGATATTCCTTCTTCTGCTTCTCATTGCCGAAGGTGTAGATGACAGGGCCGACCATGCTGACGCCGAAGGCGAGCGGCTGCGGCGCAGGATAGGACTGCAGCTCTTCGTTGAAGATGTAGTGCTGCACGGTGGTCCAGCCGGTGCCGCCATATTCCTTCGGCCAGTGGGTGACGCCCCAACCCTTCTTGTTGAGGATGCGCCACCAGGTGACCATCTCGTCCTTCGACAGATGGCGGCCTTCCTGCAGCTTGCGCCGGGTCTCCGGCGGCACGTTGTTCTTGAAGAACTCCCGTACCTCCTCGCGAAACGCTATCTCTTCCTTGGTGAAAGCGAGATCCATCGGATCCTCCTTTTTGAAAGCTAAACTACCCTTCTAACTCTCTCGCTGTCGTCCCTGCGAAAGCAGGGACCCATAACCACCGGCCACCGCAACTGGCAAAGCCGGCTGCCGCTTGTGCCTCTTCCGAGGGCCGCGGCGTATGGGTCCCGGCTCGCGCTTCGCTTGGCCGGGACGACGAAATAACTACAACACCTCGAACAGACCCGATGACGGCGTCCATCATGAGCGCGATCCTGATGCGGTTTGTTGCGGTTTGGATGGAGGAGTCTTGGGCTGCTGCTGCCGCAATTCATGACGTGACAGCTTGCCGACCGGGGTGCGCGGCAGCTCGTCGACGAACTCGACCGCCGCCGGCAATTCATGCTTGCCGACCTTGCCGGTGAGGAATGCGCGCAGCTCGTCGATCGGGAATTCCTTCTCGCCGTCGCGCAGCTTGATGAACGCCTTTGCCGCCTCGCCGCGGTAATCGTCGGGGATGCCGATCACGATCACCTCCTGCACGGCGGGATGGGTATAGATCGCCTGCTCGATCATCTGCGGATAGACGTTGAAGCCGCCGGAGATGATCATGTCCTTCTTGCGGTCGACCAGATAGAAATAGCCGTCGGCGTCCATGTAGCCGATGTCGCCGGTCAGGAAGCGGTCGCCGACAAAGGCCTCCGCGGTCTCTGCCGGCCTGTTCCAGTAGCCCTTGGTGACGTTCGGGCCGCGGATGCGGATCTCGCCGACCTCGCCGACCGGCATCACCCTGGTGGGATCCTCCAGCGACACCACGTCCATCTCGATGCCGGGCAGCATCAGCCCGATCGAGCCCGGCTTCTCCGGCCCTTCCTTGGGGTGGCCGGTGCCGGGCGAGCAGGTCTCGGTCATGCCCCAGCCGCTCTTCAGCTTCATGCCGACGCGGCGCTCGAAGATCTTGGCGACTTCGACCGGCAGCGGCGCGCCGCCGGAGCCGGCGACCACCAGCGAGGAGAGATCGCGCTTGTCGAGATCCGGCAGCGAGGCGATCGCGATCCACATCGTCGGCACGCCGGGAAACACCGTCGCGCGCTTGACCTCGATGTCGCGCATCACGGCCTCGACGTCGAAGCGCTGATGCAGCGAGATCAGATGGCCGCGCCGGATCGCCGACAGCAGCACGACGGTCAACGCATAGATATGAAACAGCGGCAGCACGCAGATCACGCGCTCGATCGCGTTGCGTTCGAGCCGCCCCGGCTTGCCCCAGACGTCGTAGATCGACACCGCCGCGGTGAGATTGCCGTGGCTGAGCATCGCACCCTTGGGCAGGCCGGTGGTGCCGCCGGTATATTGCAGCAGCGCGACGTCCTCGACGTCGACCGCGGGCCATTGCGGCGGCTTGACTGCACCGTCGATGAACTGGCGGTGCGTGATGATTGCGGGATTGTCGGGCAGCGCGGCTTGCGGTGTGCCGACCTTGCCCCAATGATCATCCTCGCAAACGATCAGGCGGTCGAGCAGCCCCTTGGCGAGGAATTTCAACGCGGTCGGCAACAGCGCCGACAGATTGCTGGTGACCAGCACCCGTGCGCCTGAATCGGACAGCTTGTGCGACAGCGCGATCTCGCCATCGAGCGGCGACAGATGCACGACGCGGGCTCCGGCCTTCAGCGCGCCGAAGAAGTTGATCGGATGGTCCGGCGAGTTGCCGAGAAACAGCGCGACCGAGGTGCCCTTGCCGTAACCGGCGCGCATGAAGGCGGCAGCCGCGGTCTCGACCAGCGCCTCAAGCTCGCTGTAGCTGATCTGCCGGTCGCGGAATTCGAGCACCGGGCGCGCGCCGTATTCGGCAGCCGCGGTCGAGAGCAGGTCCGGCAGCGTGCCGCGCGTGATCTCGTCGCTCCACTGCACGCCCTTGGGATAATATTGTTCGCCGGGATAGGTCATGGAAACGTTCAACACCTGTTAGGTGAGCATCGGCGTGTGGGCTCCCCTCCCCCTTGTGGGGAGAGGTTGGGGAAGGGGGTTCACGTGGGCAGTGCCGATGTGGCCACCCCTCTCCCTAACCCTCTCCCACAAGGGGAGAGGGAACCCGAACACCGAGCCAGTGGCGCCAAGAAAGATCACGCCGCCTTCGACGCGGCGGCGAGCGAGGCGAAGGTCTTGCCTTCGTCCGCGAGCTTCTTCAGCAGCGGCGCGGGCTCGAGCGAAGGATCGCTGGTCTCCTTGGCGTAGAAGGCCAGGCGATCGGCGATGTGCTTGAGGCCCACGGTGTCGGCCCAGAACATCGGGCCGCCGCGATAGATCGGCCAGCCATAGCCATAGAGCCAGACCACGTCGATATCAGACGGCCGCGCCGCGATACCCTCGGCGAGGATCTTCGCGCCCTCGTTGATCATCGGGTACATCATCCGCTCGAGGATCTCGTCGTCGCTGACGACGCGCTTCTTGCGGCCGAGGCGCGCCAGCGTCTCGTCGATCAGCTTCTCGACCTCCGGATCGGGCAGCGCCGCGCGCGAGCCCTGCTCGTACTTGTAGTAGCCCTTGCCGGTCTTCTGGCCGAAGCGGCCGGCTTCGCACAACGCGTCCGCGATCTCCGACTTGATGCCGCGGTCCTTGCGCGAGCGCCAGCCGATATCGAGACCGGCGAGATCGCCCATCGCAAACGGGCCCATCGGCATGCCGAACTTGGTGACGACAGCGTCGACCTGCTGCGGCAGCGCGCCTTCGAACAGCAGCTTTTCGGCCTGCTTGCCGCGCTGCGCCAGCATGCGGTTACCGACGAAGCCGTCGCAGACGCCGACCACGGCCGGCACCTTGGCGATCTTGCGCGCGATCGAGACGGCGGTGACCAGCGCATCCGGCGCGGTCTTGTCGGCGCGCACGATCTCGCACAGCTTCATGACGTTGGCCGGCGAGAAGAAGTGCATGCCGAGCACGTCCTGCGGACGCTTGGTCGCCTTCGCGATCTCGTCGATGTTGAGATAGGAGGTGTTGGAGGCCAGCACCGCGCCCGGCTTGGCGTACTGATCGAGCTTGCCGAACACTTCCTTCTTGACCGCCATGGTCTCGAACACCGCCTCGATCACCAGATCGGCGTCGCCGACGTTCTCGATGCCGACGACGCCGTTGATCAGCGCCATGCGCTTGGCGGGCGCGTCCGCCGGGATGCCACCGCGCGCGGCGGTTGCCTCGTAGTTCTTCTGCATGATGCCCATGCCGCGCTTGAGCTGCTCCTCGCCGGTCTCGATCAGGGTGACCGGAATGCCGGCATTGGCGAACGACATCGCGATGCCGCCGCCCATGGTGCCGGCGCCGAGGATGGCGACGCGCGCCACGTTGCGACCCTTGGTGCCCTCGGGAACGCCGGAGATCTTGGCGGCCTCGCGCTCGGCGAAGAACGCGTAGCGCTGCGCCTTCGACTGTTCGCCGTTCATCAGCTTGAGGAAGCCCTCGCGCTCCTTCTTCAGGCCTTCGTCGAACGGCAGGTCGATCGCGGCGCCGACGGCGTCGGCGGCGGCGAACGGCGCCTCGAGGCCGCGCGACTTCTTGGTCAGCGCAGCGACCGCATTGGTGAAGATCGAACGGTCGGCCTTGGCCGCGGCGAGCTTGCTGTCGTCATCGCGCAGCTTGCGCAGCGGACGCTTCTCGGCGACCACCTTGCGCGCAAATGCCTCACCGCCCGACGCCGGACCCTCGACGATCTCATCGATCAGGCCGGCCTTCAGCGCGGCATCCGCACCGATCGGATCGCCGCCGACGATCATCTTGACCGCGAGCTCGGGACCGACCGCGCGCGGCAGACGCTGGGTGCCGCCGGCGCCCGGCAGCAGGCCGAGCTTCACCTCGGGCAGACCGAGCTTGGCGTCCTTGGTGGCGACGCGATAGTGGCAGGCCAGCGCGACCTCGAGGCCGCCGCCGAGCGCGGTGCCGTGGATCGCGGCAATGATCGGCTTCGGCGAGCTCTCCATCAGGCTCAGCACCTCGGCGAGACCGGGCGGCTTCGGCGGCTTGCCGAATTCGGTGATGTCGGCGCCGGCGATGAAGGTGCGGCCGGCGCAGGTCAGCACGATGCCCTGGACCTGCGCGTCATCGATCGCGCTCTTGACGCAATCGAAGATGCCGCCGCGCACGGCAGCGCTCAGCGCGTTCACAGGCGGACTGTTAACCGTGACGACGGCAATATTGTCATGACGTTCGAGCTTGACGACTTCACTCACCGGGACTCTCCCTGGATGCTTGTTCTTGAACTTGTGTTGAGTAGCTGCACGACTTGCGTCGAGCGGCTAGGATTAGACCAATTTCGCACTGCGAAATTTAATTCCACATCTTGACACGGAGGGTTATTTTGAAGCACGAGCCTTGTCAACGAGCATGACAAGGGCAGGGAATGAAGCGCGCCAGCAAGAAAGCAGCGACCGATCGCAATTTCGTCGTCGCGCTTTCCCGCGGACTGGACGTCCTGCGTGCATTTCAACCCAATGACGGGCTGCTCGGCAATCAGGAGATTGCAGCCCGCACCAAGTTACCGAAGCCAACCATTTCCCGGCTGACCTACACGCTGACCAAGCTGGGATACCTTACACCTGTACCGAAATTCGAAAAGTATCAGCTCGCACCGTCGGCGATGGCGCTCGGCTACGCCGCGCTCGCCAATCTCGGCGTTCGGCATTTGTCCGAGCCGTATCGAGAAGAAGTGATGCGCGCGACCGGCGGCGCAGTCGCGGTCGGCGGCCGCGACCGTCACAGCATGATCTACTTCGGCCAGAGCCGGAACGGCCTGACGCTCGGCGTGCAACTCGACGTCGGTTCGCGCATTCCGATCGCAACCACCGCGATGGGCCGTGCCTATATTTGGGCATTGCCTCCCGAAGAACGTGCGGCTCTACTGCGCGAGCTGCGGGATCACTATGGCAGCCGCTGGGCCAAGATCCGCGACGGCATCGAGCGCTCCGGCGAGACGGTGGCGAAGCACGGTTTCACCCTGTCCACCGGCGACTGGCAGAACGACGTCGCCGCAGCCGGCGTTGCATTGAAATTGAACGACGGAACCGGTCCTTACGCCTTCAATTGCGGCGCGCCGGCATTCCGCTTCACGGAAGATAGATTACTCAACGACATTGGACCTCGCCTTGTCGCGATGGTAAGGAACATCGAGCAGGCGCTCGGTGGAATAGCGCCGCAATCCAAAAAAGAACAAAGCAAAAAGTCTAGACTAGGAGGGAAAGTTGCACGTTTGGCCGAGGGGATCAGATAGCCTCCATCGCGTCCGGCGAAATCCATCGCAGGGCCGCTCGCACCGCTCAGAGATGGTGGGCGAGACGAGATGACGCAGGCACAGCTCGCGCAGGGGAATGATCCTCTGCTCGCGGTTCGCGACGTCAGCGTCGTGTTCGGCGGCATCATCGCACTGAATGGCGTGTCGTTCGACATGCGCCATGGGCAGATCCTCGGCCTGATCGGACCGAACGGCGCCGGCAAGACGACGCTGTTCAATTGCCTGTCGCGGCTCTACCAGCCGTCGTCCGGCGACATCCTGATGGAAGGCAAGAGCATCCTGTCGCGGCCGCCGCACCGGATTGCCGAGATCGGCATCGGCCGCACCTTCCAGAACGTCGCGCTGTTCCCCAATCTGTCGGTGATCGACAATGTCCGCGTCGGCGCGCATGCCCGCACCTCGAGCGACATCGTCAGCGACTCGCTCCGTCTTGCCTGGGTTCGCCGCGGCGAGAGCGACATGAACAAGAAGGTGCACGACATCCTCGGCTATCTCGATCTCGAGGACGTCGCCCACACCGTGGTCTCGGGACTTCCGTTCGGCACCCAGAAGCGCGTCGAACTGGCGCGCGCCCTGGCGGCGGATCCGAAGATCCTGCTGCTCGACGAGCCGGCCGGCGGCCTCAATCACGAGGAAGTCTATGTGCTCGGCGATCTGATCCGCAAAATCCGCGATGACCGTAAAATTACGGTGTTGCTGGTCGAACATCACATGGGTCTCGTGATGTCGATCGCCGACCACGTCGTCGCGCTCAATTTCGGCCGCAAGCTGGCCGAAGGCACGCCGGCCCAGGTCCAGGCCGACCCCGACGTCATCAAGGCCTATCTGGGGAGCAAGGACCAATGACCGCGATGCTCAACGTCAAGGACCTGCGCGCCTATTACGGTCAGGTCCAGGCCCTGCACGGCCTCAGTTTTTCGCTCAACGAGGGTTCGTTGACCACCCTGCTCGGCGCCAACGGCGCCGGCAAGACCACCACGCTGCGGGCAATCTGCAACATGGTGCGTTCGACCGGCGCGATCGAGTTCGAGGGCAAGCCGATCGGCACCCGGTCCACCGAGAATGTGGTCCGCCTCGGCATCGCCCATGTGCCGCAGGGCCGCGGCACCTTCACCAACATGACGGTGGAGGAGAATCTGCAGTTAGGGGCCATCAGCCGTTCCGACAAGAACGCCATCGGCGCCGACATCGAGCGGATGTACGAGCATTTCCCGGTACTGAAGCAGCGCTACACCCAGCAGGCCGGCACGCTGTCGGGCGGCGAGCAGCAGATGCTCGCGGTGGCACGCGCGCTGATGCTGCGGCCGCGCCTGATGCTGCTCGACGAGCCGTCATTCGGCCTCGCGCCGCTGATCGTGCGCGACCTGTTCCGCATCCTCGGCAAGATCAATCGCGAGGAAAAGGTGACCATCCTGGTGGTCGAGCAGAACGCGCAGCTCGCGCTCGAGCTCGCCGACCAGGCCTATGTGATCGAAACCGGACGGATCGTGATGTCGGGCAATGCCAAGGACATCGCGAACAACGAAGACGTCCGCAAATCCTATCTCGGCTACTGAGGAGCTGGCACAATGGAGCTTTTTGCCAACCAGGTCCTGGCCGGCATCGCCACGGGCGCGATCTATGCCTGCATGGCGCTCGCGGTCGTGATGATCTACCAGGCCATCGACCATCTGAATTTCGCCCAGGGCGAAATGGCGATGTTCTCGACCTTCGTGTCCTGGCAGCTGATGCAGTGGGGTGTGCCATATTGGGGCGCCTTCGTGCTCACCGTCGCGTTTTCGTTTGCCGCCGGCATCGTCATCGAGCGGTTGCTGTTCAAGCCGCTGGCCAAGGCCCCGATCCTGACCAATGTCGCCGGCTTCATCGCGCTGTATGCGATCATCAACAGCGTCGCCGGCCTGATCTGGGACTTCACCATCAAGCAGTATCCGACGCCGTTCGGCTCCTCGCCGTTCCTCGGCAGCCAGCTGATCTCGACCCACCAGGCCGGCATGATCGGCATCACGCTGCTGATGCTGGCGCTGCTGTTCTTCTTCTTCCGCTTCACCCGGGTCGGCCTTGCGATGCGGGCGGCCGCCTCGCTGCCTGAATCGGCCCGGCTGGTCGGCATCAATACCTCCTGGATGATCGCGCTGGGCTGGGGCATGGCGTCCGCGATCGGCTCGATCGCCGGCATGATGATCGCTCCTGTGGTGTTCCTCGAGCCGAACATGATGCTCGGCGTGCTGATCTACGGATTCGCCGCAGCCGTGCTCGGCGGCCTGACCTCGCCGTTCGGCGCCGTGATGGGCGGCTTCCTGGTCGGCATCTTCGAGAACCTCGTCGGCACCTACATCCCCGGCGTCGGCAATGAGCTGAAACTTCCGATCGCGCTTGCGCTGATCATCGTCGTCCTGGTCGTTAAACCGGCAGGCCTGTTCGGCCGCGCCATCGTCAAGCGAGTTTGATCATGAGCGCCGCTGAAGACATCGTCACAGAAGCCCCCGCCGTCGAGGCTGTGCCCAAGCGTGCCATGACGCTGGGCTACGGCACCTCGCTCGTCGTGCTCGCCGCGCTGATCCTGATCCCGCTGTTCGTGAAGAACTTCATCATCTTCCAGATGACGATGCTTCTGATCTACGCCCTCGCAGTGATGGCGCTCAACATCCTGACCGGCGGAAGCGGCCAGTTCTCGCTCGGCCAGAGCGCGTTCTATGCCGTCGGCGCCTATACGTCGGCGATCCTGATGGAGCATGCGGGCATGAACTATGCCCTGACGCTGCCGGTCGCCGGCATCGTCTGCTTCGGCTTCGGCTTCCTGTTCGGCCAGCCGGCGCTGCGGCTATCCGGCGTCTATCTGGCGCTCGCGACCTTTGCGCTCGCCACCGCAATGCCGCAGCTCCTCAAGCTTGGCTATTTCGAGCACTGGACCGGCGGCGTGCAGGGCCTCGTCGTCACCAAGCCGGATGCCCCGTTCGGGCTGCCGATGGGGCAGGACATGTGGCTCTACTACTTCACCCTGGCGGTCTCGATCGCGATCTACGTCGCCTCCGTGAACCTGCTGCGCTCGCGCTCCGGCCGCGCCTTCATGGCGATCCGCGACAACGAGATCGCGGCTTCCGCGATGGGCGTCGACGTCGCGCTGTACAAGACGCTGGCATTCGGCGTCTCGGCCGGCATCACCGGCGTTGCCGGCGGTCTCGGCGCGATCGCGGTGCAGTTCGTGGCGCCCGACGGCTACACCATCCAGCTCGCGATCTCGCTGTTCCTCGGCATGGTGGTCGGCGGCGTCGGTTGGCTGCCCGGCTCGATCGTCGGATCCGCCTTCATCATCTTCGTGCCGAACATCGCCGAAGGTATTTCCAAGGGCCTATCCGGCGCGGTGTTCGGCGTGCTGCTGTTCCTCGTCATCTTCCTCGTGCCGCACGGCGCCAGGCAGGTTGCGATCGTTGCCCAGCAACTGGCCGCAAAGCTCAAGAAAAACTAAGAATCTTTAGAACCAAACCAGGAGACATTATGCTTTCTACCGTTCGGATCGCCGCGATTTCCGCGGCGATCGTCGCTGTTGCCGCGACGTCCACTGCCGCATTCGCCCAAAAGAAATACGACACCGGCGCAAGCGATACCGAGATCAAGGTCGGCAACATCATCCCCTATTCGGGACCGGCCTCCGCCTACGGCGTGATCGGCAAGACCGAAGAAGCCTACTTCAAGATGATCAACGACCGCGGCGGCATCAACGGCCGCAAGGTCAATTTCGTCAGCTATGACGACGCCTATTCGCCGCCGAAAGCGGTCGAGCAGGTGCGCAAGCTGGTCGAGAGCGACGAAGTGCTGCTGGTCTTCAACCCGCTCGGCACGCCGTCCAACACCGCGATCCAGAAATACCTGAATTCCAAGAAGATCCCGCAGCTGTTCGTCGCCACGGGCGCCACCAAGTGGAACGATCCGAAGAACTTCCCGTGGACCATGGGCTGGCAGCCGAGCTACCAGAGCGAAGCGCAGATCTATGCCAAGTGGCTGATGAAGGAGAAGCCCGACGCCAAGGTCGCGATCCTCTATCAGAACGACGATTTCGGCAAAGACTACCTCAAGGGCACCAAGGACGGTTTTGGCGCCAAGGCGGCCTCCAGCATCATCATGGAGGAGAGCTATGAGGTGTCCGAGCCGTCGATCGACGGCCACATCGTCAAGATCAAGGCCGCCAATCCGGACGTGCTGCTGATCTACACCACGCCGAAGTTCGGCGCGCAGACCATCAAGAAGACCGCCGAGCTCGGCTGGAAGCCGCTGCAGATCATCACCAACGTGTCGGCCTCGGTCGGCAGCGTGATGCAGCCGGCCGGCTTCGACAACGCCCAGGGCGTGCTGTCGGCAGCCTACGCCAAGGACGGCGCCGACTCGCAGTGGAACAACGACCCCGGCATGAAGAAGTGGTCCGAGTTTCTCGACAAGTACATGCCGGGCGCCGACAAGACCGACGGCGGCTATGTCTACGGCTATGGCGCCGCGCAGACGCTCGCCAAGGTGCTGGAAATGTGCGGCGACGACCTCACCCGCGCCAACGTCATGAAGCAGGCGGCGAGCCTGAAGGACTTCACGCCGGACACCCTGCTGCCCGGCGTCAAGATCAACACCTCGGCCACCGACTTCGCCCCGATCGCCCAGCTGCAGATGCAGCGCTTCAAGGGTCAGAAGTGGGAACTGTTTGGTGACATCATTTCCGGCGACGTCCCCTCTGAGTGACGTTGCACTGCGGGAATAACACAACAGCCTCCGCGATAGCAGTCGCGGGGGCTTTTTGTTGACGCCCCGCGCCGATCGTATTGAATACTCGAAACTAAAGAACCCGAGGTGGGGAAACCATGACTGCCGCACGTCCGTCCCTGACGGCGCTCTTGTCCGCATTGGCTCTGCTCCTGACGAGCTGTAATGTCGCGCTGGCGCAGAAGAAATACGACACCGGGGCCAGCGACACCGAGATCAAGATCGGCAACACCGCGCCCTACAGCGGTCCCGCCTCGGCCTATGGCGTGATCGGCAGGACCGAGGCGGCCTACTTCAAGATGATCAACGAGTCCGGCGGCATCCACGGCCGCAAGATCACGTTCATCTCCTATGACGACAGCTACTCGCCGGCCAAGACGGTGGAGCAGGCGCGCAAGCTGGTCGAGGACGATGAGGTCCTGCTGGTGTTCGGCTCGGTCGGCACAGCAACCAACGCTTCGATCCGAAAGTACATGAACGAGAAGCAGGTGCCGCAACTGTTCGTCGGTTCCGGCGGCTCCAAGTGGAACGACCCCAAGAACTATCCCTGGACCATGGGCTGGCAGCCGTCCTACCAGGACGAGGCGCGCGTCTACGCAAAATACATCATGAAGCACAAGCCCGACGCCAAGGTTGCGCTGCTTTACCAGAACGACGATTTCGGCAAGGACTACCTCAAGGGCCTGAAGGACGCCTTCGGCGACAAGGCCTCGATGATCGTCGCTGAAGAAGCTTACGAGACGTCGGAGCCTGCGATCGACAATCACATCGTCAAGCTGAAGGCCGCCGGCGCCGACACCTTCATCAGCGTCACGTCACCGAAATTCGCGGCGCAGGCGATCAAGAAGGCCGCCGAAATCGCTTGGACGCCCTTGCAGTTCGTCGCCAATGTCTCAGCCTCGGTCGGCGGCGTCATGCAGCCGGCCGGCTTCGAGAATTCGCAGGGCATCCTGTCGGCGTCCTATCTCAAGGACGGCGCCGATCCGCAATGGGACAGGGATCCCGGCATGGAGAAATTCCTTGCCTTCCTCAAGAAGTATTATCCCGACGCCAACAAGCTCGACGGCGCCACCTCCTACGGTTACGCCGCCGCGCAGACCATGGCGCAGGTGCTGGAGATGTGCGGTGACGATCTCACCCGCGCCAACATCATGAAGCAGGCCGCGAGCCTGAAGGATTATGTCCCCGGCACGCTGTTGCCGGGCATCAGCGTCAACACCTCGGCCACCGACTTCGCGCCGATCAAGCAGTTGCAGCTGATGCGCTTCAAGGGCGAGAAGTGGGAGCTGTTCGGCGACATCATCTCGAGCGGGCTCAGCAACTAGGACGACGCACGATCTCCACGCAAACGCTTCGCGTGTGTCGCGAGGCGCTTGTGCGGCGCCGGCTTTCCTCGCAATGCGTTCGACTAAATGACGCCCTCCGCAGCAGCGCCGCGGGGGGCTTTCTGTTGCTGGCACCAGGCGAAAGGTATTCAATGCCGCAAGGAGCCGCAAAGTGCTCCCACTCCAAAAATCGTGACACATTCACCGTGATCCAAGGGAGATCAAAATGCCTGCTATCCATTTGCGATTGGTGGCCTTTTCGGCCGCCCTCGCATTGCTCGCAGCGACCGCGAGTCCCTCCGCCGCGCAGAAGAAATACGACATCGGTGCCTCCGACAGCGAAATCAAGATCGGCAACATCATGCCCTACAGCGGAGCGGCGTCCGCCTATGGCGTGATCGGCAAGACCGAGGAGGCCTATTTCCGCAGGATCAATGCCGAGGGCGGCATCAACGGCCGCAAGGTCACCTTCATCAGCTATGACGACGCCTACACGCCGCCGAAGACCGTCGAGCAGGCGCGCAAGCTCGTCGAGAGCGACGAGGTGCTGCTGATCTTCAATTCGCTCGGCACGCCGCCGAACTCGGCGATCCAGAAATACATGAACCAGAAGAAGGTGCCGCAGCTGTTCGTCGCCACCGGCGCCACCAAGTGGAACGACCCGAGGGAGTTTCCCTGGACGATGGGCTGGCAGCCCAACTACCAGAGCGAGTCCATCATCTACGCAAAGTACATCCTGAAGAACAAGCCGGACGCCAAGATCGCGGTGCTGTACCAGAACGACGATTACGGCAAGGACTATCTGAAGGGCTTCAAGGACGGGCTCGGCGCCAAGGCCGCATCGATGATCGTCGCCGAGGACAGCTACGAGGTGACGGAGCCGACCATCGACTCCCACATCGTCAGACTCAAGGCCTCCGGCGCCGACGTCTTCTTCAACATCACGACTCCGAAATTCGCGGCGCAGGCGATCAAGAAGAACAACGAGCTCGGCTGGCATCCGCTGCACTTCCTCAACAACGTCTCGTCCTCGATCGGCAGCGTGATCAAGCCGGCGGGCTTCGAGAACGCACAGGACATCATTTCGTCGCAGTACCTGAAGGACCCGACTGATCCGCAATGGAAAAAAGATCCGGCGATGATCGCTTGGAACGAATTCCTGGACAAGTACTACCCGGAAGCGAACCGCGCCGATGCCTCCGTGATGTACGCCTATATCGTCTCGCAGGGCCTGGCGCACGTGCTGAAGGCCTGCGGCGACAACCTGACCCGTGAGAACGTCATGAAGCAGGCCGCGAACCTGCGCGACCTCGAACTCGACGGACTATTGCCGGGAATCAAGGTCAACACCTCGCCCACCGACTTCGCGCCCATTTCGCAACTGCAACTGATGCGGTTCAAGGGCCAGACCTGGGAGCGGTTCGGCGACATCTTGAGTGGCGACGTCGGCGGTTAACCACGAAATTGTCGACTAAAGATGCAGCCCCTGCGGCAATGCCGCAGGGGCTTTTCGTTGAGGCGCCCTGGGTAAGATGATAGTTTTCCGACCAACAAAGAGCTCTCGCAACAGGGAGCCACGACACATCGGCTGAAATCAGGGAGAGAGACGGAATGTCTGCAACACGACGACTGGCGGCATTTGCCGCTGCGCTGACGCTGATCGCCGCATCCAGCAGCGCTGCGCTTGCCCAGAAGAAATACGACACCGGCGCCAGCGACACCGAGATCAAGATCGGCAACATCATGCCCTACAGCGGCCCCGCATCGGCCTATGGCATCATCGGCCGCACCGAGGCCGCCTATTTCAAGAAGATCAACGACGCCGGCGGCATCAACGGCCGCAAGATCAACTTCATCTCCTATGATGACGCCTACTCGCCGCCGAAAGCCGTGGAGCAGGCCCGCAAGCTGGTCGAGAGCGACGAGGTGTTGCTGATCTTCAACTCGCTCGGCACGCCGTCGAACTCGGCGATCCAGAAATACATGAACTCCAAGAAGGTGCCGCAGCTGTTCGTCGCCACGGGCGCCACCAAGTGGAACGATCCGAAGGACTTCCCCTGGACCATGGGCTGGCAGCCCAACTACCAGAGCGAGACCCAGATCTACGCAAAGTACATCCTGAAGAACATGCCGAACGCCAAGATCGCGGTGCTCTACCAGAACGACGATTACGGCAAGGACTATCTGAAGGGCCTGAAGGACGGTCTCGGCCAGAAGGCCGCCAGCATGATCGTCGCCGAAGAGAGCTTCGAGACTTCCCAGCCGACCATCGATAGCAACATCGTCAAGCTGAAAGCCAGCAACGCCGACGTCTTCATCGACATCGCGACGCCGAAATTCGCGGCGCAGGCGATCAAGAAGGTCGCCGAGATCGGCTGGAAGCCGACCCACTTCCTCAACAACGTGTCGGCCTCGGTCGGCAGCGTGATCAAACCGGCCGGCTTCGAGAATGCGCAGGACATCATCTCGGCCGCCTACCTGAAGGACGCTTCCGACAAGCAATGGGACAATGATCCCGGCATGAAGGAATTCTACGCTTTCATGGCCAAGGACTTCCCCGAGGGCGACAAGCTCGACGGCGGCACCGTGGTCGGCTTCGGCGTGGCCCAGACCCTGGTTCAGGTGCTCAAGCAGTGCGGCGACAACCTCACGCGCGAGAACATCATGAAGCAGGCGGCGAACCTGAAGGACTTCCGCACCGAAGTGCTGCTGCCCGGCATCAAGATCAATACCGCCGCGAACGATTTCGCCCCGATCAGCCAGTTGCAGCTGATGAAGTTCAAGGGCGAGAAATGGGAACTGTTCGGCGACGTCATCAGCGCCGACGTCGGCGGCTGATTCCCTGCCGACAATCGACCGACAATGGCCCCCTGCGATACCGTCGCAGGGGGCTTTTCATTCACCATGGGCCGACCGGCCCGGGCGATGCCTGCTTACACTTTGCCCGGCAATGCGCTAGGAAAACCGGCAATAACCGCAGCGAACCCGTCGCCCTTGCGCGCCGGCAACAACAAGGAGTTTTCGGGAAATGCCGAAGCCGATCCGTCACCGTGTCGCAACCGCCCTGCTCGGCCTCGCCGTCGCCGCCATGACCGGCAATGCCGCGTGGGCGCAGAAGAAATACGACACCGGTGCGAGCGATACCGAGATCAAGATCGGCAACATCGTGCCCTATAGCGGCCCGGCGTCGGCCTATGGCGTGGTCGGCAAGGCGATGGCCGCGGTGTTCAAGAAGGTCAACGACGATGGCGGCATCAACGGCCGCAAGATCAATTTCATCTCCTATGACGACGCCTATTCGCCGCCGAAGGCGGTCGAGCAGGCGCGCAAGCTGGTCGAGAGCGACGAGGTGCTGTTCTTGTTCGGCACGCTCGGCACCGCCTCCAACACCGCGATCCAGAAATATCTGAACGCCAAGAAGGTGCCGCAGCTGTTCGTCGCCACCGGCGCGACCAAGTGGAACGACCCGAAGGCGTTCCCGTGGACCATGGGCTGGCTGCCCAGCTACCAGAGCGAGTCGCGGATCTACGCGAAATATCTGCTGAAGGAGAAGCCTGCCGCCAAGGTCGCGGTGCTCTACCAGAACGACGACATGGGCAAGGACTACCTGAAGGGCCTGGAAGACGGCTTCGCCAGCGATCCCGCGCGGATTGCCGCCAAGGAGAGCTACGAAGTCGCCGAACCCACCATCGATTCCCATGTGGTGCGGCTGAAATCCGCCAATCCCGACGTCATCATCTTCTTCACCACACCGAAATTCGGCGCCCAGGCGATCAAGAAGCTCGGCGAGATGAACTGGAAGCCGGTGACCATCGTCTCCAACGTCTCGGCCTCCACCGCGACGGTGATGCGTCCCGCCGGGCTCGACAATGCGCAGGGCGTGATCTCGGCGGCCTACGCCAAGGACGCCAGCGATCCGCAGTGGAAGGACGACGCCGGCATGAAGGCGTTCGACGAACTGCTCGCCAAATACATGCCCGACACCAACCGCGTCGATGCCTCAGCCATGACCGGCTACAACATGGCGACCACCATGGTCGAGGTGCTGCGCCGCTGCGGCGACGATCTCACCCGCGCCAACGTGATGAAACAGGCGGCGAGCCTGAAGCAGTTTGCGCAGGGCGGCCTGCTGCCCGGCGTGACGCTGTCGACAGGGCCATCCGACTTCCAGCCGATCGAGCAATTGCAGCTGATGCAGTTCAAGGGCGAGCGCTGGCAATTGTTCGGCGACGTCATCAGCGGCGAAGTCGCCGGAAACTGACCGCGTAACGAAAGCACAGCCATGACCGACCGTCGTCCCTTCCTGCGTTCGATCTTCGATGCCGCGGTGGCGGCTGCGCATCCCGATGTCGTGCTGGCATCGCGGCTGCGGCCGGCGCCGAAGGGACGCGTGATCTGCCTCGCCGCCGGCAAGGGCGCCGGCGCCATGGCCGCGGCGGCGGAACGGCACTATCTCGACACGCTCGGCCTCGAACCATCGCGACTGGTCGGCATCGCCACCACCCGGCACGGCCATGGCGTGCCGACCCGTCGCATCAAGGTGGTCGAGGCCGGCCACCCGGTTCCCGATGAGGCCGGCCTGCGCGCGGCCGACGATACGCTGCAGCTGGCGGCGGAAGCCACGCCCGACGATCTCCTGCTGGTGCTGCTGACCGGCGGCGGCTCGGCGAACTGGATCGCGCCCGTCGAAGGCGTGAGCTTCGCCCAGAAGCAGCAGGTCAACCGCGCGCTGCTGCGCTCCGGCGCGCCGATCGGCGAGATGAACATCGTCCGCAAGCATCTGTCGCGCATCAAAGGGGGGCGGCTGGCACGCGCCGGCCAGCACGCCGCCGAGATCGTCACGCTGGCGATTTCCGACGTGCCGCATGACGATCCCTCCGCGATCGCCTCGGGGCCGACGGTGCCGGACCCGACTACGCTCGCGGATGCCCGCGCGCTGGTCGCCAAATACAATCTCTCGGTCGACGACGCGGTCCGCCGCGCGCTCGACGATCCCCGGAACGAGAGCTGCAAGCCGGGCGATCCGGCCTTTGCGCGTGCGACGTTCGAGCTGCTGGCAAAGCCCAAGGCTTCGATTGACGCCGCGGTGAAGGTCGCGCAGGACGCCGGCTACGAGACCATCGCGCTCGGCGCCGATCTCGAAGGCGAAGCCCGCGACGTCGCGGCCGGACACGCCAGGCTCGCACTGAAGGCCCGCGGCGAGCGCAAGCGCGTCGCGATCATCTCCGGCGGCGAGCTTACCGTGACGGTGCGCGGCAACGGCCGCGGCGGCCCCAACCAGGAATACGCACTGGCGCTGGCGAACCTGCTCAAGGACACGCCCGACATCTCGGCACTCGCCGCCGACACCGACGGTGCCGATGGCGGCGCCGGCAGCGCGAGCGACCCTGCGGGTGCCGTGATCGACCAGGCGACATTCGCGAAGATGAAGACGATCGGCCTCGATCCGAGGGCCTATCTCGAGAACAACGACGCCACGGGCTTCTTCGCACAGACCGGCGATTTGTTGCTGACCGGGCCGACGCTGACCAATGTCAACGACGTGCGCGTGATTTTGGTGGATTGATCCACGCGTCATTGCGAGGAGCGTAGCGACGAAGCAATCCATTCTTCCCCGAGCAGAGGAATGGATTGCTTCGCTTCGCTAGCAATGACGGTGCCGCTGCCGTCGGCCTCAAAACTCCTGCGCGAGCTTGGCCAGCATCTCCAGCAGCGCGGCGTGGTTGGCCGGGCCGAGCACCTCGATCAGCCGCGCTTCGTGCTTGTTGGCGACCAGCTTCTTGGCGCGCGCCAGCACGGCGCGGCCCTTGTCGGTCAGGACCAGGATGTGGGAGCGGCGGTCGTTGGTCGAGCGCATCCGCGCGCAAAGGTCGCGGCTCTCCAGCGCGTCGAGCATGGCGACGAAATTCGGCCTGAGGATGCCGAGCGTGTTGGCGATCTCGGTCTGGTTGCGGCCCGGATTCTTGTCGAGCAGCAGCAGCACCGAGAACTGCGCCGGCGTCAGTTGCAGCGGCGCGACGCAGCGCAGGAAGTCCTCGAACACCTTGAGCTGCGCACGCTTCAGCGAATAGCCGAGCAGTCCGGACAGTTCGCCCAGTTGCAGCACGCTGTCGTCCCCGGCAGGATCGACCGGTTCCCTGCGCAGGGCACGCGACGAACGGACGGCATCGGAGGCGGTTTTGGAAACAGTCATCGCTCCAGGCTCGCAATCCCGGTACAAAACCCCCGCGGGACGCTCGGGGACCTTGAGGTTATATCTAATAATCGTTATACACCATATCAAATATCGATGGCTATCAACAGCCGATATCGGCCGACCCGACCGGCACAGCCGGCCGCGGCGGTCCGACGCTTGAGGGGGAGCGCTCGGCCTTGAACACAACGATCATGCTGTTCCTGCTGCAGGACGGCATCACCAATGGCGCGATCTACGCACTGCTCGGGTTGGCCCTGGTGCTGGTGTTCGCAGTGACGCGGGTGATCCTGATCCCGCAGGGCGAATTCGTCACCTACGGCGCGCTGAGCTACGCCATGCTGGCGACTGGCCAGGTGCCCGGCACCGTGCGCCTTGCGGTCGCGATGGGCCTTGTCGCGTTCGCGCTCGATCTGTTCTTCGCCCGCAAGGCGCTGCATGCCCGGCTGGTGATGCGCTCGGTCGCGCTCAACATTGCCTTCCCCGTCGCGCTGCTCGGCCTCGTCTATGCGCTGGTTGGTCCCCACACGCCGATCGCCGTCAACATTGCGCTGGCCCTCTTGATCGTGGCGGCGATCGGGCTGTTTCTCTATCGCATCGCCTTCCAGCCGATCGCGCATACCTCCGTGCTGGTGCTCCTGATCGCCTCGGTCGGCTGTCATCTGGCGCTGCAAGGGCTCGGCCTGGTGTTCTTCGGCGCCGAAGGCCTGCGCGCCCCGGCGCTGTCGAATGCCGCAGTGACCGCGGGTCCGTTGCGCTTCACCGGCCAGAGCCTCGCCGTCTACGGCCTGACGGTCGGCTTCATCGTGGGGCTATGGCTGTTCTTCGGCTACACCAAGACCGGCAAGGCGCTGCGCGCCACCGCGGTCAATCGCCTCGGCGCCCGCCTGGTCGGCATCCGCACCACGCTGTCGGGCCAGATCGCATTCCTGCTCGCCTCCGTGATCGGCGCGATTTCCGGCATCCTGATCGTGCCTATCACGACGCTCTATTACGACACCGGCTTCCTGATCGGCCTGAAGGGTTTTATCGCCGCCATCATCGGCGGCCTGGTCAGCTATCCCCTGACCGCGGTCGCGGCCATCGTGGTCGGCATCGTCGAGGCCTTCTCGTCGTTCTACGCGAGTAATTTCAAGGAAGTCATCGTGTTCACGCTGATCCTTCCCGTCCTGGTGCTGCGCTCGCTCGCAGCGCCCCAGGTCGAGGAAGAGAAGGACTGAGCGCGATGACACAGCGGCTCCCTCTCATCATCTTCGCGCTCGTGATGGCGGTGATCCCGCTTCTCCCGGGCATCCCGCCGTTCTGGATCGTGCTGCTCGACAATATCGGCCTCGCCGCGCTGGTCGCGATGGGGCTGGTGCTGCTCACCGGCGTCGGCGGCCTCACCTCGTTCGGACAGGCCGCGTTCTGCGGCTTCGGCGCCTACACCACGGCGGTGTTGACCACCGCCTACGGCGTCTCGCCGTGGCTGACGCTGCCGGCTTCGCTCGTGGTCAGCGGCATTGCCGCGGTGCTGCTCGGCATCGTCACGGTGCGGCTGTCAGGCCACTATCTGCCGCTCGGCACCATCGCCTGGGGCATCGGCCTGTTCTACCTGTTCAGCAAGCTCGAGTTCCTCGGCCGCAACGACGGCATCTCGGGCATTCCGCCGCTCTCGATCGGCGCGTTCAAGATGCTGAGCCCGGATACGATCTATTACGCGATCTGGGTCGCGGTGCTGCTCTCCGCGCTCCTGACCATGAACCTGCTGGATTCCCGCACCGGGCGCGCCATCCGCGCGTTGCGGCGCGGCCATATCGCGGCCGAGGCGTTCGGCGTGCAGACACCGCGCGCCAAGCTGCTGGTGTTCATCTATGCGGCGGTGCTGGCCGGCCTGTCCGGCTGGCTCTATGCGCATTTCCAGCGCGCGGCCAACCCGACGCCGTTCGGCGCGCAGGCCGGCATCGAGTATCTGTTCATCGCCGTCGTCGGCGGCGCCGGTTACGTCTGGGGCGGCGTGCTCGGCGCCGGCATCGTCGTGATCCTGAAAGAGGTGCTGCAGAGCTACCTGCCCTACATCTTCGGCGGCCAGAGCCAGCTCGAGACCATCGTGTTCGGCATCATGCTGGTGCTGCTGTTGCAGCTTGCACCGCAGGGCGTCTGGCCCTGGCTGATGTCGCACCTGCCGTTCAAGCCGACCCGCAAGACGCCGGACACATCCGTGAAGCTGGAACACCGTGAGCGGGCGGCGGGAACGTCTCCGGTCCTGCTGCACATCGACAAGGCGCGCAAGCAGTTCGGCGGCGTGCTCGCGGTGAACGACGTCTCGTTCGACGTCAACGCCCGCGAGATCGTCGCGCTGATCGGCCCGAACGGCGCCGGCAAGAGCACGACCTTCAACCTGATCACCGGCGTCCTGGCCGCGACCAGCGGCAAGATCGCCGTGCTCGGCAACGAGGTCGCGAACGCCCCGCCGCAGGAGGTGGTCAAGCTCGGCGTCGCCCGCACCTTCCAGCACGTCAAGCTGGTGCCCGACATGACGGTGCTGGAGAACGTCGCGATCGGCGCGCATCTGCGCGGCAATTCCGGCGCGATCTCCAGCATGCTGCGGCTCGACCGCACTGATGAGGCGAAACTGCTGGCGGAAGCCGCGCGTCAGATCGAACGCGTCGGCCTGTCCGACCAGATCGACCAGCTCGCGGGCTCGCTGTCGCTCGGCCAGCAACGCATCGTCGAGATTGCGCGCGCGCTGTGCGTCGATCCGATGTTGTTGCTGCTCGATGAACCGGCCGCCGGGCTGCGCCACATGGAGAAGCGGCGGCTGGCCGCGCTGCTCCGGCAATTGCGCGACGGCGGCATGTCGGTGCTGCTGGTCGAGCACGACATGGGGTTCGTGATGGATCTCGCCGACCGCATCGTGGTGCTGGATTTCGGAACCAAGATCGCCGAGGGCACGCCGGCCGCGATCAAGCGCAACCCCGACGTGATCAAGGCCTATCTCGGAGCCGCCGCATGAGTGCGCTGCTGACGGTTGCCGACGTCCACATCGCCTACGGCAAGGTCGAGGCCGTGCGCGGCGTCTCGCTCGACGTCGCCGACAACGAGATCGTCACCATCATCGGCGCCAACGGCGCCGGCAAGACCACACTGCTCAACGCCATCATGGGCGTGCTGCCGCTGCGCGGCCGCACCACCTTCGCCGGCGTCGACATGGCGCCGCTCGATATCGAGGACCGCGTCGCAACGGGCCTGAGCCTGGTGCCCGAGCATCGCGAATTGTTCGGCACCATGAATGTCGAGGACAATCTCGAGCTCGGCGCCTTCCGGATCGCGAAGGCAACCGCGGCCCGCTCGCTGGAGCGGGTCTACACGTTGTTTCCACGGCTCAAGGAGCGCCGCAAGCAGCTCGCCGGCACGCTGTCCGGCGGCGAGCAGCAGATGCTGGCGATGGGCCGCGCGCTGATGGGCGCGCCGAAATTGCTGATGCTGGACGAGCCGAGCCTCGGCCTCGCCCCGATCATCGTCGCCGACATCTTCCGCATCGTCGGCGAGCTCCGCGCAGCCGGCGTCTCGGTGCTGCTGGTCGAGCAGAACGCCCAGGCCGCGCTGCGGATCGCCGACCGCGCCTATGTGATGGAGCTCGGCGAGTTCGTGCTTAGCGGCTCCGCGAAGGAGATCGCCGCCAACAAGGGCGTCGCCGCGAGCTATCTCGGCTTCCAGCACGAAGGCGAGACCGCGATCTAACGCCACCGCCCCGCTCATGAAAAAGCCGGCCCTTTATCCGGGCCGGCTGCTTCGTTTCCGCGGATCGCGACCAGCTCACATCGCCGGGATGTATTTGCCGTCCTTGACGGTCAGCAGGATGCGCGAACGGTCGTCGAGGCCGTAGCGATCCTTTTCGGTCCAGTTGTAGACGCCCTGGCTCGCGACGATCTCCTTCTCGGAGATGAAGGCCTGGCGGATCGCCTCGCGGAATTCCGGCGTGCCCGGCTTGGCGGTCTTCAGCGCCGTCGGGATGATGCGCTTCAGCACCTCGAAGGCGTCGTAGGAATGGCCGGCGAACTGGCTGCGGCTGTTGGCGCCGTACTTGGCTTCATAGGCCGCGTTCAGCGTCAGGCCCGGCTTCTTGGTCAGCGCGCTGTCGGCTTGGGTTTCCGGCGACATGATCGGGCCGGCCGACATAATGACGCCTTCCGCGGACGCGCCCGCGATGCGGATGAAGTCCATCGTGGCCGCACCGTGGGTCTGGTAGATCAGGCCCTTGTAGCCGCGCTCGCGCAGCGCGGTCTGCGGCAGCGCCGCGGCGGTGCCGGAGGCGCCGACCAGGATGGCGTCGGGATTGGCGGCGACGAGCTTCAGCACCTGGCCCGCGACCGACGTATCCGGACGCGCGAAGCGCTCCTCATCGGTCATGGTCAGGCCCATCGGCACGGCCTGGGCCTTGAAGTCGTTGACCCAGAGATCGCCGTAGGAATCCGAATAACCGATGTAGCCGACGGTCTTGATGTTGTGCGCCTTCATGTGCGCGTAGAGCACCTTGCCCATGATCGGAATCGACTGCGGCAGGTCGACCGACCATTTTGCGCGGGCGTCATTGATCGGGAACGGCGCGAGACCGAGATGCGGAATGCCGGCCTCGTTGGCGACCGTCGATACCGCGATCGTCGTCGGCGTGATGCAGGAGCCCATGATGATGTCGGCCTTGGACTCGGTGACGAAGCGCCGCGTATTGGTGGTCGCAGCCGTCGGATCGCCGGCGTCGTCGAGCACGATCAGCTTCAGCGGCACGCCGCCGATCTCCTTCGGCACAAAATCGAGCGCGTTGCGTTCGGGAATACCGAGCGCGGCGGCGGGGCCGGTGGTCGAGATCGAGATGCCGATGGTGATTTCATTGGTCTGCGCCAGTGCGGACGCGCCCGGCAGCGCGATGACTGCTGTGAGCACTGCTGCGGCGAGAGTGGCCTTCCTCATTCGTTCCTCCCTGCGGATATGTTTTTTGGGTTTAAACCAGTTTTGCGGGCCAATTCAGCCCCTTCTTTAGGTCATGAGGGGCCGCAAGTCAGCCCTGAACAAGTCAGCCCTTCAGGAAGCGGTCGATGATCTCCTGCGGAAATGGCGCAGATTTCAGCCTGGCGGGATCGTCCGGGTGGCGGCCGACCAGCACCCTCGTCTCGAACGCCTCGATAGCAAGCTGCTCGCCCTTGAACACGCGGTGCACCACCTCGAAGCTCGAGCGCTTGATGCTCTCGATCCGGCTCTCGATGGTGATCCAGTCGCCATGGGTCGACGGGATGTGGAATTTCGCCCGCGTGTCGACCATGGGAATGCCGATCAGCCCGTATTTGTGGACGAGGTCCTGTTTCGAGCAACCGGCCGCTTCGAACATGATCGAGGTCGAGTCGTCGAACATCGCGAAGTATCGCGGGTAGTAGACGATGTTGGCGGGGTCGCAATCGCCCCACTGGATCTGCACGTCGCGCCGGTTGACGAACATGGTTTATCCAACCCCGATAGCGCGGCAACCGCGGTGAACTCCCTCTCCCATGGGGAGAGGGCTGGGGTGAGGGGGTACGGTCTTCGTTGTTGATCGTAACCCCTCACCCGGATCGCTGCGCGATCCGACCTCTCCCAATGGGAGAGGTGGAAGAAAGCTCGTCGGATGCTCCTGATTCATACTCATGACCATAGTCAGCGTGGCGCCATCCGGAGCGCGGCATCGAGCCGCACCACTTCGCCGTTCAGATAGGGATTGTCGATCATGTGCAGCGCCAGCGAGGCGAACTCGTCGGCCTGGCCCAGCCGGCGCGGGAACGGGATCGCGGCAGCGAGCGAGTCCTGCGCCTCCTGCGGCAGGCCGGCCAGCAAGGGCGTCATGAACAGGCCGGGCGCGATGGTCAGCACACGGATGCCGAATTGCGCGAGCTCGCGCGCGATCGGCAAGGTCATCGCGACGATGCCGCCCTTGGAAGCCGAATAGGCCGCCTGCCCGATCTGGCCGTCATAGGCCGCGACCGAAGCCGTCGAGATCACGACACCGCGCTCGCCGGTCGCGAGCGGCTCGAGCTTCGCCATCTCTGATGTCGCAAGCCGCAGCATGTTGAAGGAGCCGATCAGATTGACCTTGATCACTTTGTCGAAGTCGGCGAGCGCCATCGGCCCTTCGCGGCCGATCACGCGCTTGGCCACCCCGATGCCGGCGCAGTTGACCAGCACGCGCGCCGGACCGTGCGCCTTGGCCGCGGCAGCGACCGCGGCTTCGGCAGCGGCTGCATCGGCCACGTCGCAGACCACCGCAATGCCGCCGATCTCGGCGGCGACGGTCTCGGCGAGCGTGGCGTTGAGGTCGCAGACCGCGACCTTGGCGCCCTGCGCGGCCAGACGGCGTGCGGTCGCCGCGCCCAATCCCGATGCGCCGCCGGTGACGATGGCGGCCTGATCCTTCAACTGCATGGCATTCTCTCCTTGAATGGTCAGACGAGTTTGATCACCGATGCCGGCGGCACCGGCGCATAGAGCGCTTCGATGATGTCAGTGCGATGCTCCAGCACCGCGCGCTGGTTGATCGAGCCCTTGTCGGTGACCTCGCCGCGATCGATCGACAGCGGCGTGTCGAGCAGGATCGCCCGCGCGATCCGGTTCGACGAACCGGTCGCGCTCGCAAGGACCCGCGCGAAACGTTCCCGGAAGGCAGCGCGCACCAGCGGGTCGTCGGCCGCGGCCGCGATGTCGCCAGAGGCAAGCTGTGGATTGATCAGGCGACAGCCATCGAGATCGAGGATCACGATCGCCGCCAGCTCGTCGCGGTTGAGCCCAGCGATCACGACGTCGCGCACCAGCGGCGCGCAGGTGCCGACGAAGCGCGCCCGCAACGGACCGACGCTGACCCAGGTGCCGCTCGCGAGCTTGAAATCCTCGGCGATGCGGCCATCGAAATCGAACCCGGCAGCGAGATCACCGGCGTTGGCGGGCTTCAGCGCATCGCCGAACTTGTAGAAGCCCTCCTCGTCGAATGCCTTGGCGGTCAGCTCGGGCTGCCGCCAGTAGCCGGGCGTCACGTTCGGCCCCTTGGCCCGCACCTCGAGCTTGCCGTTGTTGGGCACCAGCTTCGCGTCATTGCCCGACACCGGAAGCCCGACATGGCCGGAACGGCTGGTATCGGGCCGCACCGACATGAAGAACGGCGAGGTCTCGGTGGCGCCGAGCCCGGTCAGCATCGGCACGCGATAGCCCGTCTCCTGCACCGCGAGCGCATCGAGGCTGTTCCAGATGAACGGCGACAGCGCGGCGCCCGAGAAGAACATCGCATGCAGCCGCTCGAAGAATTTCGCCCGCAGACCTGCATCGTCGCGCAGATAGGGCAGCAGCGATTCATAGCCCTTGGGCACGTTGAAATAGACCGTCGGCGAGATCTCGCGCAGGTTGCGCACGGTCTCCTCGATGCCGCCGGGCATCGGCTTGCCCTCATCGAGATACATCGAGCCGCCGTTGAAGAGCGTCAGCCCGACATTGTGGTTGCCGCCGAACGTGTGATTCCACGGCAGCCAGTCGACGATCACAGGCGGCTCATCCTTCAGGAACGCCAATGTCTCGCGCAGCATCACCTGGTTGGCGCAGATCATGCGCTGGGTGTTGATGACGGCCTTGGGATTGCCGGTCGAGCCTGACGTCAGCAGGAATTTCGCGATCGTATCCTGACCGATCGCGGCGTGGGTCGCGTCGAGCCGCGGATCCTCCGGCGTTGCCATCAGATCGGCGAGCCGCGTCACCTCGCGGCTGGGTACGGCGCCGCGGCTCGCGGCGATCTCGACATCGGGTCCGACATTGGCGCGCAGGGCGTCGGTAAATTTGTCGCCGTCATCGACGAAGACGAGGCCCGGCGTCAGCAGCTTGATGACGAAGCTGAGCTTGCCGTAGTCGCGCGACACCAGCGAGTAGGCCGGCGACACCGGACAGAACGGAATGCCGGCATAGAGCGCACCGAGCGCGATCCGTGCGTGATCGATCGAATTGCCGGACAGGATCGCGATCGGCCGCTCGGCCGACAGCCCGCGCGCGATCAGTGCGGACGCGATGCGTCGGGTCGTCACCAGCAATTGCGCGTAGGTGATCTGGCGCCAGCCGCCGCCGGCTGCGCGCTCGGCCATGAACACCCGGTTCGGCTCGGCGCTTGCCCAGTGATGCAGGCGGTCGGTGAGGCGAACGGGATAATCGGCGAGACTGACTTTCGGCCGAAGATAGATCGTGCCGTCGGCGCGGCGCTCGACGGTGACATCGGGATTGCCGAACGAGATCGGCCGCAGCGGATGCGCACTCGCAGTGGACGCAGACGCAGATATATCAGCCTTGGCGCTCATGTCGGCTTCACCTTGGCAGTCTTGCGATCCAGGAAGGCACGGATGCGCTTCTTGGCCTCCTTGTCGCTCTGCGCCACCGTCGCCATCAGCGATTCCATCAAGAGGCCGGTCTGCGGATTGGCCTCGGCGATCATCGGCAGCGCCTGCAACACGGCAAAGTTGGTCAGCGGCGCATTGGCGGCAACGCGCTCCGCAAGCTCCAGCGCTTTCGGCAGCGCGCCGTCGGCCTCGGTGAGATATTGCGAGAAGCCGTAGGCGGCGCCCTCGGTCGCCGAATAGACCCGGCCGGTCAGCATCATGTCCGCCATTCTGGGCACGCCGATCAGGCGCGGCAGTCGCACCGATCCGCCGCCGCCGACGAAAATGCCGCGCTGGCCCTCGGGCAGCGCGAAATAGGCCGACGGCTCGGCGACCCGGATATGCGCGGCGCAGGCAAGCTCCAGCCCGCCGCCGATCACGGCGCCCTTCAGCGCTGCGATGACCGGCACGCGGCAATACTGGATGCGGTCGAACACGCGGTGCCACATCTGGGAATGCACCAGCCCCTCGGTGGCGTCGCGTTCGGTCAGTTCGGAGAGATCGAGGCCGGATGAGAAGTGATCGCCGACACCATGGATGACGACGGCGCCGACTGCGTCGGGAATCGCGGAAAAGCAGTCCCGCAGCGCAAGGATGATGCCGTCGTTCAGCGCGTTGCGCTTGGCGGGCCGGTTGAGCCCGACGGTCAGCACCGCCCCTCGCGTCTCGATCCTGAGCAGCGAGGCATCACCCGCGTCGGCAGCGTTTCCCATGGCGTTATTGGTTCCTGGTTAGAATAGTTATGTTTTATAACTATCATCGCAGGAGTCAAGACGCGCGTGGCGGCGCGGGACTTCACCCTCCCCTGGAAGGCCCCTGGAGGGGGAGGGTCGGCTCACATGAAGCGAAGTGGAATGTGAGACGGGGTGGGGTGACGGTCTTTCCACCCGGACAGCGCCCGTGTGGAGAGATCACCCCACCTCGCCGCGCATTTTTCATGCGCGTCGATCCTCCCCCTCCAGGGGAGGATGACAGCGGAGCCTCACAACACCTGATGCACGTCGATCACGACGCGGTCGGCGTGGCGGGCGGCGGAGCCGATGAAGATGTGCTCCATCAGCCAGCGGTACTTTTCGGCGCCGGTTTCGAATTTCGGCACGGTGCGGAAGTAGATCAGCTTCGGGTCGACCGGTTCGCCGCGCTTCAGTTTCTCGAGCAGATCGACCGGCCCGAAGCGGATGCCCTTGTTCTCGACATAGACGACGGCGCCGTCGTCGGTCTCGAAGGCATATTTTGCCTCCAGCTCGATCAGCTCGCTGGGCCGGACGATCTGGAAGTCGGCGCCGAACGGCAGCACCTTGCCGTTGACGGCCTCGCCCCTCACCTCGCCGCCGATGATCGGAATGATGCGGCGGACGCCGGTGCCGATGTCGCCGGCGGACGTCTCCTCCGCGATCCGGGCGGTGATGGTGAAGACGTATCTGGTCTGAAGCTCAGGCACCATGGAGAACCTATTTATTGAGGCATGATCCTTTTCGGAAAACCGGGTCCCACTTTTCCGGGATCATGCCTAACCTATCATGCGCTGCGGCAACCAGGTCGCGAGCAGCGGGAACAGGATCAGGATCACCAGCCGGATCAGATCGGTGATCACGAACGGCAGCACGCCGACAAAGATCGTCGACATGTTGACGTCCTTGATCACGCTCTTGATCACGAACACGTTCATGCCGACCGGCGGATGGATCAGGCCGAGCTCCACCGTCATGACGATGATGATGCCGAACCAGATCGGATCGAAGCCGAGCGCGGTCACGACGGGAAACACGATCGGCACGGTGAGGATCACCATCGCCATCGCGTCCATCAGGCAGCCGAGCACCAGATACATCAGGAGGATCAGCGCCAGCACGCCGTAAGGGCCGATGCCGAGCCCTGTGAGGAATTCAGTGACGTTCTGCGGCGTCTGGGTGATGGTGAGGAAATAGCCGAAGCAGAGCGCGCCGATCAGCACCGTGAACACCGCCGCCGCGGTGCGCGTCGCCTGCAGCAGCGATTGCAGGATGCCGTCTTTGGTCAGCTTGCCTCTGAGGATGCCGATGATGAAGGCACCGACCGCGCCGACCGCGCCCGCTTCGGTCGGGACGAAGAAGCCGCCATAGAGGCCGCCGATCACGAACAGGAACAGCAGCAGCGGCGACCAGACGTCGCGCATCGCCATGGCGCGCTCGTGCCACGACGCCTTCTTGCCTGCCGGCAGGAAGCCCGGCCGCGTCACCCCGATGATGCCGATCGTGATCATGTGCATCGCGATCGCGAGCAGGCCCGGCACCACGCCGGCGATGAACAGCTTGCCGATATCCTGCTGGGTGATGATGCCGTACACCGCGAGCACCGTGGATGGCGGCAGCATCGCCCCGAGCGTGCCGCCGACCGCGATCACGCCGGTCGAGAACGATTGCGGATAGCCGAAGCGGCGCATCTCGGGATAGGCCACCGCCGAGAAGGTCGCGGCGGTCGCAACCGACGAGCCCGAGATCGCGGCAAAGCCGCCGCAGGCGGCGATGGTCGCAATGCCGAGCCCGCCCTTCCAGTGGCCGACGAAGGTGTTGGCGGCGCGGAACAGCTCGCGGCTGATGCCGGAGACGGACACGAAGGCGCCCATCAGCAGGAACATCGGGATCACGCCGAAGGAATAATCCGTCACCGTGCGCATCGTGGTCTGGCCGACCAGCTTCAGCGCCGGAGCGAAGCCGGTGAGATAGCCGAAGCCGGTGATGCCGACGAGGCCCATCGCCATGCCGACGGGCACACGCAACAGCATCAGCGCGAACAGGCAGACGAAGCCGATGACGGCGACGGCCTCGGGACTCAAATCGAGACTCATGGCCGTCTACTCCGCGGTCTTGATCTTGGCATCATGGATATCTTCCGGATGGAAGATCAGGCGGTAGGTCCGGATCGCGATCAGCAAAACCGCCGAGACGTCGCCGAGCCACGACACCAGGAAGAACGGCCAGACCGGCACGCCGAGATCCATGGTGACGATGTGGCTGTTCCTGGTGTCGATCACCTTGTCGACCAGCGTATAGGTCTGCACCGTCACCACGAACAGCAGCACCAGCGTCGCGAAGATGTCGATCCAGCGCTGATAGCGCGGCGAGGCATTGGCCCAGACCAGATCCACGGTGATGTGGGTGCCGCGATAGCTCGTCGCCGCGATGCCCCAGAAGATCAGGATGCCGAGCAGGAACTGGCCGAAATTGTAGTAGTCGGGGATCGTCACCGCGAAGAACTTGCGCATGAACACCGCGGTGAAGGTGTTGAGCGCGACGACGCCGACGAAGAAGGCCGCCACCCATTCGATCGAATCGATGAAGCGGTCCATGAAATTCTTGCGCACCGGCTCGGGTGGACCGGTGATCGCGCCGTCCTGGGAAACTTCGGCAGATTGCGTCATGCGTTGCTTCGATGAGCTCCCTCGCCCCGCTCTTGCGGGGAGAGGGTTGGGGTGAGGGGCTGCTTCCACGAGTCGTGAAGGCGGTGAGACCTGTACCCCCTCACCCGGATCGCATCTGACGATGCGATCCGACCTCTCCCCGCAAGCGGGGCGAGGTGGAGGGGCAACGGGATCAGATCCCCGCCTCGTACTTCTTCAGCGTGGCCTGCAGATCGGCTTCGATCTTCTCCGCATCGCCGCCGGCCTTCTTCACGGCCTCGGCCCAGCTGTCGCGCAGCGGCTTGACCGCCTTCTTCCACTCGGCGAGTTGATCCGCCGTCAGCGGATAGACCTCGTGGCCCTGCAGCGCCTTCATCTTGGTGCGGCCGTTGGCTTCGAAATCGGTCCAGGGATCGGTGACCTTGGAGGCCCATTCCGGCGTGCAATGATCGTCGATCACCTTCTTCTGGGCGTCCGACATCGCATTATATTTGGCGAGGTTGATGTTGTAGGTGAACACCGTCGTGTAGAGCGGCACGTCCATGTGGTACTTCACCACCTTGTCGATGCCGAACAGGAAGATCGATCCCCAGGGGAAGGTGATCTCGTCGGCGACGCCGCGCTCGATCGCGTCGCGCGATTCCGGGGCGGAGGCCTGCACATTGGTGCCGCCGAACATCTTCACCATCTCGCCGATGGTGCTCTGCGCCGGTCGCACCTTCACGCCGGAGAGGTCGCTCGGCAGCAGGATCTTCTTCTTGCCGTGCAGCGCGCCCGGATCGTGAATGAAGGCGAAGCAGAGCTTGGTGTCCTTCATTTCGGTCGGCGCGTATTTGTGGTACCACTCGTTCAGCGCCAGCGTGCCCTTCTTGCCGTCCGAGAACACGAACGGGAGCTGGCCTGCGGCCGCGATCGGGAACCGGCCGGGCTGATAGCCGGGATTGACATAGGTGACGTCGGCGATGCCGTCGCGCGCCATGTCGTAATGGTCGAATGCCTTGCCGAGCTGCTCGGATGGAAACACGGTGACCTTGATGGTGCCGCCCGATGCCTTCTCGATATCGGCGGCCCAGGCCTGCGTCGCCGGCACCAGCGGATGCGCCGGCGGCACCCAGAGCGACACTTTGAGATTGACGGTCTTGTCCTGCGCCTGCGAAGGACCTGCGGCCGGCACGATGGCGGCGGCTGCCATCAGCAGCGCCAACAAACTCTTCCTCATCACCTCTCCTCCTCTCCAGGACGGGCTTCGTGCCCGGTCTCATTACTTAACATGTTATCTAATTCGCGCGGATATTCAAGATGAAATCCGCAGGGAGGACGCCTCGTCGCACCCGGCTCTTCCGGCATCTTGCGCTGCGGCGAACGCAGGTCCCGTGCAAATCCGCCTTGCCAAAACTGTTATATGATATAGTTGCCTTGGCAAGTTGATGGCGACCGCCCCGGCGCGGGCGCCTGCTGAAAGCCTATCCGATCGGGAGGAGCAGGTGTTGCGGACAAAAGTAGCAATCATAGGCGCAGGTCCGGCCGGACTGTTGCTTGGGCAACTACTTCATACTTTCGGCGTAGACAACGTCATTCTCGAGCGGCAGACCCCGGATTACGTGCTGGGGCGGATCCGCGCCGGCCTGCTCGAGGAAGGCACCGTGTCGCTGCTCGACAGCGTCGGCGCCGGCGCCCGGCTGCACCAGGAAGGCCTGGTTCATCACGGCGTCGAGCTGGCCTTCGGCGGCGCGCGGCACCGCATCGACATGCATGCGGCGACCGGCAAGACCGTGACCATCTACGGCCAGACCGAAGTCACGCTCGATCTGATGAACGCCCGCAAGGCGGCCGGCCTGACCACGGTCTACTCCGCCGCCGACGTCAAACCGCACGATTTCGACACCGACCATCCGCGCGTCACCTACGTCAAGGACGGCGTCACCCACGACATCGCCTGCGATTTCATCGCCGGCTGCGACGGCTTCCATGGCGTCAGCCGCGCCAGCGTGCCGGCGTCGGCGATCACCAGCTATGAACGGGTGTATCCGTTCGGCTGGCTCGGCATCCTCTCGGAGACGCCGCCAGTCTCGCCGGAGCTGATCTACAACAACCATGAGCGCGGCTTTGCGCTGTGCACGATGCGCTCGACCCATCGCAGCCGCTATTACGTGCAGTGCCCGCTCGACGATCATGTCGATCAATGGTCGGACGAGCGGTTCTGGGATGAGTTGAAGCGGCGCCTCGACCAGAAGGCCGCCGACGAAATCATCACCGGCCCCTCGATCGAAAAGAGCATCGCGCCCTTGCGCAGCTTCGTCGCCGAACCGATGCGGTTCGGCCGCATGTTCCTCGCCGGCGACGCCTCGCACATCGTGCCGCCGACCGGCGCCAAGGGGCTGAACCTTGCGGCCAGCGACGTGCATTATTTGTCGCAGGCGCTGCGCGAATATTACGACGAGAAATCCTCTGATGGCCTCGACTTCTATTCGGCCAAGGCGCTGGCGCGGGTCTGGAAGGCGGTGCGCTTCTCCTGGTGGATGACCTCGATGCTGCACAAATTCCCCGACGAGGGCGAATTCGCCGCGCGCATCCAGATCGCCGAGCTCGACTACCTCGTCAGCTCGAAGGCGGCGTCGACCTCGCTGTCGGAGAACTATGTGGGGCTGCCGTTCTAGCTAGGTCGCCGTTTTCCGTCGAGCAATCTCGCCGTCATGCCCTCAGCTGTCATACCCCGCGCATGCGGGGTATCCAGTCCGCCGTGGCCTCTCCGGACGATGACGGCGAGGGGTATGGCGACAGGCCGGACCCACTTTCAAACGCCCCTGCAAATCCCGTTTAAAACTTTGTAGGCGGTGAAACCGCGGTCGACATCGCGTTCAATGGCGTCAACGCCACGCCATACGCGAGCCAGAGATGACCCCCGATACGCAAGTCGCCCCCGACATTCCCCAAGACAACTCCCAAGACGTCCCCGAGGGCTTCGAGCCGCTGTTCCGCAAGAGCCCGCTCACCGAACCCTGGGAGCCGCTTTACCAGAAGAAAACCGAGCGGTCCGTCATCATCGGCCTGCGGCTGGCGAGGCCGCACACCAACGGCCGCGGCCTGATCCATGGCGGGCTGATCGCGGCACTCTCCGACAACGCGATGGGCTATAGCTGCGGCCAGGCGACCGGCTGGACCACATCATATGTCACGATCTCGCTCACGGTCGATTTCGTCGGCTCCGCCAATGTCGGGCAGTGGCTCGCAATCGAGAGCGATGTGATCAAGACCGGCAGCACGATCTGCTTCGCACAGAGCCTGATCAAGGCCGACGGCGTGACGATCGCGCGCGCCAGCGGCACATTCCGCGTGGTGCCGAAGAAGGCGCCAGTTAGCTAAGCGTCTCGCGCTAGCCGAAGTGCCAGTCGGTCATCTCGGTGACGAGATCGATGAAGGTCCGCACCTTGGCCGACAACAGCCGGGACGTCGGGTAGACGACATGGATCGGCACCGGCGGCTGCTCGAATTCGGCGAGCACGATCCTGAGCCGCCGCGCCTTCAGCGATTCGGCGGCCTGGTAGGCCATCACGCGCGTCAGTCCGCCGTCCTGCTCGGCGTACTGGATGGCAGCGTCCGAGCTATTGCTGGTGAAGCGTGGCGTCGGCGTGATGCGGATCTCCTGGCCATCCTCCATGAAGCGCCAATCCGGCGTCGCGGTCATGGCGCCGAACTGAATGGTGTCATGGGCGGTGAGGTCGGCCGGCCGCTTCGGCTCGCCGCGAAGCTTGAGATAGCCGGCCGAAGCCACCACGATGCGGCGCATCTGGCCGACATGCCGCGCCACCAGCGTCGAATCCGGCAGATGCCCGAGCCTGACCGCGAGGTCGACGCCGTCCTCGACCAGGTTGATCCGGCGATCCGACAGCCGCAGGTCGACGCCGACGTCGGGATAGCGTTTGAGATAGGCGGTCACGACCGGGCTGACATGGAGCCGCCCGAAGCCGAACGGCGCCGAGATCACCAAGCGGCCTTCGGGGCGGGTGCGCTCGCTCTCTACCGCGTCCTCGGCCTCCTCGACGTCGGCAAGGATCCGCCGCGCCCGCTCCAGGTAGCGCGAGCCGGCGTCGGTCAGCGTCACCTGCCGCGTGGTCCGCTGCAGCAGCCGCGCACCGAGCCGCTCCTCCAGCGCCGCGATCAGCCGCGTGATGGCGGACGGAGACAGGCCGAGCTTGCGGGCGGCGGGGGCAAACCCCTCGAGGTCCGCCACCGCGACGAAGGCCTGCATGGCGTCGATCCGGTCCATGGCACTATTGCATAATCGGCAACAGTGAAGTGTCAATGCACCAGATTGCCTACGATCCGGAAATACCCATCTTAGGGGCCGAGGACGGCCGCTTTGTCGCCCGTGGGCGGGAGGCTGAGATGTCAGAGGTTCGCAGCTATTCGAGCGATGTCGGGTTCACCCCGGCGGTGAAGGAAATCCAGACCCGCAAGGGGTCGCGCGGGACCTATGCCGAGGTCGAGGCCCGTGGCGGCTGGCAGACCGAGGTCGACGAGAACCTGGCGGCCTTCCTTGCCAACACCAACAGCTTCTATCTCGCCACCGCCTCGGCCGGCGGCCAGCCCTATATCCAGCACCGCGGCGGGCCGAAGGGCTTCATCAAGGTCCTCGACAAGCACACCATCGCCTTCGCCGACTACAGCGGCAACCGGCAATTCATCACCCAGGGCAATCTCTCCGAGAACCCGAAGGCCTACATCTTCGTGATGAATTACGCTTACCGGCAACGCGTGAAGATCTGGGGTGAGGCACGGGTCGTGGAAGACGACCCGGCGCTGACGCGGTCGCTGATGCCGCAGGGCTATCGCGCGCGGCCTGAGCAGGTGATCCTGTTCAAGGTCGCGGCGTGGGACACCAACTGCCCGCAGCACATCCCGCAGAAGTTCGACGCGGCCGATGTGGCAGCAGCGCTGGCCTCACGCGATCAGCGCATCGCCGAGCTCCAGGCAGAGCTCGCCGCGTTGAAGGGCGACCCCGCACCTGCTGCGCCAGCTTAGGCCGCCTGCTGCTGCAACGGCGCCCAGGCGAACTCCGGATAGTATTGCTGCATCATCCGGCCGACATAGGCGGTGAGATTGTCGAATTTCTCGGTGCGCTCGCGCAGCGGCGAATCAAAGAACGGCGTCAGGATTCCGGCCAGCGCGCCGAATGCGGTGGCATCGGTCCCGCACGGCGCATTGCCCATCAGATAGGGCTTGTCGCCGAGCTGCACCGACAGCGCAAACAGCGAGCGCATCGCGAGATCGACGTCCTCGTCGGGGCCGTGGCGGCCAAGCCCGCTCAACAGATAGTTCTCGGCGACGCGGAACTGGGCGTCCTCGCGCAGCTTGTCGCGCAGATGATCGGGCGCGCCGTCGAAGAAATGCGCGGGCCCCTTGGCGAAATTGGTGTCGTCGACCCAGCGCGCGCCGACCAGCGCCCAGTAGACGTGATGCTCGATCATGCGCTCGAAGGCCCAGGCCTGCGCCCGCGCCTGCAGGCTCAGCGGCGCGTCGAAATCGAAGCCGTATTTGCCCTCGATATGGGCTCGGATGAAGGTCGAATCGGCGATCGTCTCGCCGTCATCGGCGATGAACGGCAGCTGGCCCTTTGGGGAAGCCGGCGGCATCGCCTTCTCCTTCCGGTAGTCGAGCCCGGCCATCTTGAGCTGGACCTCGGTCTTGGTCACGAAGGGGCTGATTTCCGGCAAGCCGAAGCCCGTGCCAAAGCCAAAAAGCGTAATCATATGAAGCTCCCGATCGCCTGTGGTCGTGAATTGAAGCTAGCCGCCCCCTGCTGCCAGCATGGTGTCAGCAGTAGTGGCATTCACTGTCGAGCGGGCCTGCGGGCGCGAGGCGGCGAACCGCCTCACGAACGCGCTTGACCAGCCGTGCCCGCCCGTAGGACCAGGCTGCGGTGATCGATTGTGCGACCAGCGCGACCAGGGCCCAGCGCAGGTCGCCGGAGGTGGAGTAGACCGTGACCAATTGTTCCAGCGCAAAGCTCTGCGCCTGCCGGAAACCGAGTTCATCAAGATTCGTCATGGACAAATTCCCTTCACTTGAGGTGTTGTCCTGATATAGCCCCCACCTGCTGCCAACATGCTGTCAGCAGCAGTGCCAGGGGGCGCGAAAAACCGACGCGCCGAGAGACCGCGAGACCCGTCAAGACACTCGTCAAGACAGCTGCCAAAACACCGCTAAGACACCCGTCAAGAGAGCGACCAAGAGAATTTGCCATGAGACGCGCCGACCGGCTGTTTCAGATCATCCAGGTGCTCCGCCGCACCCGTAAGCCTTTGACCGCGGATGCAATCGCAGCCGAACTCGAGACATCGAAGCGGACCATCTATCGCGACATCGCCAGCCTGATCGAGCAGCGGGTGCCGATCCGCGGCGAGGCCGGCATGGGCTACATCCTGGAGAAGGGTTTTGACCTGCCGCCCTTGATGCTCACACCCGACGAGATCGAGGCCTGCGTGCTCGGCGCGCAATGGGTGGTCGGTCACGCCGATCCGGCGCTGGCGCGCGCGGCCGAGGACCTGATGGCCAAGATCGCCGAGACCGTGCCCGACCGGCTGCGGCCGTTCGTGCTGGAGCCGGCGAGCCGAGCCCGCTCCGCCTGGAACCGGGAGCCCGACCGCATCGACATGGTCAGGACCCGCAGCCAGATCCACGAAGGCAAGAAGATCACGCTCAACTATCGCGACGAGCATGGTCGCGATAGCGAGCGCACGATCTGGCCGATCGCGGTCGGCTATCACGAAGCGGTGCGGCTGCTCGCCGCCTGGTGCGAGCTGCGCAAGGATTTCCGCAGCTTCCGCACCGACCGCGTGGTCACCGCTGTTTATCACGACGAGAAATATCCGGAGCGGCGCGACCTGCTCAGGGCGCGCTGGCGGCGCAGCCTGGTGTGGGAAGCACCGAGGGACACCTGATGACCGGCAACGCGATCGACGCGGCGGACGCGAGCCCCTGCCAGTCCTGCGGCGCCTGCTGCAGCTATTCGGAGAACTGGCCGCGCTTCACCGTGGAAGACGACGCGCAGCTCGATCTGATCCCAGCGCAATTCGTCAACGCGCGACAGTCGGGGATGCGCTGCGAGGGCGACCGCTGCTCGGCGCTGTCGGGCCGGGTCGGAGAGGCCACGCGCTGCGAGGTCTATGCGGTGCGGCCTGAGGTGTGCCGCACCTGCTTGCCGGGCGACGCGGAATGCGCAATGGCGCGGCGCCGCCACGGGCTGCCGCTCATCCCCAGCGCGCAGCCGGATTGAGTGCTGCTTAAGCCGTCACAGTCACCGTCTCGCTGACGTCCTCGTCGTCGAGCTCGTCGTCGACAACAGGCGCGAAGCTCGACAGCGGCTTGGTCGACAGCGTGATCGGCTTGCGGCCGCCATGCGACACGGTCGCAGCGCGAGCCGGCTCACGCGACAATGCGTACAGCGTCGACCCGACGCGGCCGCCGGAATTGACCAGCTCCCACTCGCTGCAGCTCGACGCAATCGCGAGTGCGAGTGCATGCAGATGGCTGCGGCGATAGCAGAACAGCGCGAGCATCGCCCTGACGTCGGGCGCGACATTGGCAACCAGCAGCGAAAGCCCGTTCGGACTGGCGCGGTACATCTGGCCGAGCAGGTCGTCCGCAACTGGGCAGGCATCGTTCTCGAACGCGTCGCGGCTTGAAAACATTTGCAAATCCCCCTCGATCGGGAAGATGCCGCGCAATCCTCTAACGAAAGGTTAACCACGGCCTGCGGTCGCCTCCGGGGGCCCTTGCCCGTTGCACGCGAATCACATCCGCCCGTAGCAAGCCGCAGGGTCGTGGTGAGGGACAGGACGTGGGACGCGGCGTCCGCGCGCCGCTTAGTTCGCGGCCATGTAGATCGACAGCGCGAATCCGGTGAGGTGGTGCAGCGCCTGGTCGACCCCGATCAGGGTCCAGAACCAGGGATGGCCGGACTCCAGCGTCACGCCGAAATGCGAGGCGCAGATGCCCTTGCAGCGATCGACGATGATGTGGATCACGAAGTCGACGAAGGCGACGTACCAGAACCGCGGCGCCACCACCAGGATCAGCGCCAGCGCGACCGCGAGATGGACCAGGCAATGCGCGAGCAGCGGCATGGCCCAGCCGGTCTTCTGATCCTTGCCGATCGCCATCCAGGCGTTCTGCAGCATGAAGTCAGCGATGATGTGCTTGGCGGTGAGAAGCAACATCCATCCCACCAGGGCACCAACCGACACCGACGATGACATGGAAGGAAACAACAAGCTGACGCCCTTTTACTTCGATGAATGTGATTGCAAGAAATCCGGGTCAGGCCGTCAGCACAATTCCGCAAAGCGGAGCTTGTGTCATTTATGACATCTCCGGCGGCGGAATGCACCTGCGGTCCCCCGAAAATCACATCTGGGTTCGGCCGTCGATAGTGGCGATGGTCATGTGGCATCGCGGCGCAGGCGAACCGGGATTAAGGTTACGGCGGGTGGCCGGTTTGCATTCCCGCCGGGGAGGTATACCGTCGGCGGCACAGGAAATTTTCTTTCTTTTATAGTCATTTACGGATTCGCCGGGCAGCGCCGCGCCGTTGCGGCAACGGGCCGTCCCGGATGGGTGATGAGCCAGGTGATCAGCCATGAGTGCCGAAGCCTCCGCGCCTTCGCCGGTGCCGCCGCGACCACGCCCTCCGGTCGCCAAGAGCAACCGCGCGCAGATCATCATCTTCACCATGCTGACGCTGTTCTTGAGCGCGATCACCGTGATCGGCGGCCGCCTCTGGCTGCGCAATTCGGAAACGCTGGTGTTTGCGGTCGGCGATGCCAAGGGCCCGGAGGCCAAGTTCGCCGCCCGCCTCGCCACCGTGCTGAAGAACAATTCGTCGCGGCTGCGGCTGAAGATCGCGCCGAACCCCGACAACCCCAAGGCGCTGGTGCAGTTCGATCGCCGCGCCGCAACGCTCACGATCCTGCGCACCGATGCAAAGGTGCCGCCCCGCGCCCGCGCCATCGCGATCCTCGAGCATGACGTGGTACTGGTGCTGAGCCCCGGCGGCAGGAAGATCAAGTCGCTGACCGAACTGAAGAGGAGAAAGATCGCAGTCGTCGGCGACGGCGAGAACAGCGTCAATTTCGTCCGCAGCGCGCTCGAGATTTCCGACAGCCCGGATGCGGCGCAGCGGGTGCAGCAGGCGCCGCCGAACACGCCGCTCGACAAACTGTTCGCCTCCGGCTTTGCCGCCGTGGTCGTGATCGAGCATGCCTCGAAGATCATCAAGGACAAGACCTACGAGCAATATGCCAAGCGCGCCGGCGGCTTCACCTTGAACGCGATCGACGAAGCCAAGGCGCTGGCGCGCAAATATCCGGCGATCTCGGAGGAGACGGTCTCGACCGGCATGCTGTCGTCCTCGCCGGCGATCCCCGACGACGACGTCGACACCATCGGGCTGGAATGGTTGCTGGTCGCGCAATCCTCGATGTCCACGACCACGGCGGCCGAACTCGCGCGCATCGTCTATGAGAACAAGTCCGAGCTCGCGCTCGACGACGGCTTCGCCTCCAGGATCGAGCCGGCGGCGACCGACAAGGACGCCTTCATCGTCGCCCATCAGGGCGCGGCCGAATACATCAACGACGATACCAAATCGTTCATGGATCGCTACAGCGACGTGATGTATCTCGGCGCCGCCGCGCTCAGCATCATCGGCTCGATCTTCGCTGGGATCTACACCAAGATCACCCGCGTCGCGCCGGAGAAGGCCAGCGAACTGGCGGGCCGGATCCTCGACATCGGCGAGCGCGTCGAGCACACCACCTGCGCCGAACATCTCGACGAATTGCAGGACGAGCTCGAGGCGATCCTGCGCGGCGCGGTGATCGGCCTGCGCGACGGCACCGTTTCCGGCGACGGCCTTGACACGTTCAAGCTCGGCTACGAACTGGTCCGCGACGAGATCGCGCTGCGCCGCGACCATCTCAAGCGCCACCCGCCGGCAGTCGATGACAATCTCGTGGTGGTGAAGACCGCGAACGGGTGAAGGCGGTTGCGCCACATACACGCCCGTCCCTGCGGTCGCGCCAAATCCACTGCTTTCGTCCTGACGAAGGCCAGGACCCAGTACCACCGCTTTCGGTGCTGAACGGGATCGCGGCCCCAGCGCCGCGCAACAATTGGGAATTGGGGTAATGGGTCCTGGCTTTCGCCAGGACGACACTGCGTCTGTTGAACAAGCCGTGATTCACTCTCTGCAAACTCGCGACGTGAATCATGCGAGGCGTGACTCTCATTCTCTTTCGAACAGAGGGCGCACGACGACGTCACTGGAAAAGCATCTCGCTCGAATGCAGCTTGGCTGCTGCGACTACTGCTGCCGACCGCTTTCGGCCTTGTTGGCGGCCTTCAATTTTTCCCGGATGTAGTCGGCGATATCGCCAACCTCGTCCCGCATGGCCGCCTCCGTGATGCCCTGCCCTCCGGCGCCGGCAATGAGCCGTCGCACCAATTCCTCGACGTCCTGCGTCGCGCCCGGCGTTCCAAACTGCTCGGCTGCGTGGACGCTATTCTCCACCCAAAAGTCGATATATTCGCGCGCTGTTTCGGTCATCTGCTCCCCAGCCTTACGCCGGATGAAGTTGACGCTTCCCTGGCGCGTTTGCCAATGGGAATTTTGGCACGGCCTCCGGTGGCGGCCCGATCACCCCGCCGCGGCGTCGGTCATCCCGACCGCATCGAGCTGCCGCCCCTCATGGTCCATATGCAGATAGTTCGGGTTGAACAGCCCTGCCCGCATCAGCCGATCGAGATTGGGGACAGCCAGGGTCTTTCCCTTGAGCACGATCAGGCCGTCGGCGCGCAGCTCCTGCAAGGTTCTGTTGACGTGGACCTTGGAGAGCCCGGTGGCGTCGGCGAGATCACCCTGGGTCAGCGGGAAGTCGCAGCTGTTGCCCTGGGTCAGACCGGCCAGCCGCAAACGAAGCCAGATCTCGCAGAGCAGATGGGCCATCCGCTCGAGCGCCGTGCGCTGGCCGAGGCTCATGGTCCATTCGCGCTGGATCGCCGCGTTGACCAGGGTTTCCCACCAGAACGCGGTGACGATGCGCGGATGTTCGGCTGCGACCTTGTCGAAGAATTCGCGGGAGAGGTCGGCGATCGACACCGCGGTGATGGTGCCGATCGAATGATCCATCTCGCGCAGGATGAAGACGTTCACGTCGCAGATATCGCCGGGCAGGAAGAACGCCACCACCTGGCGCCGGCCGTCCTCGAGCTGCTTGTAGCGGTAGGCCCAGCCGGACAGGATCAAGTGGACGTCCTTCGGCTTCTCGCCCTCACGGATGATATCGACGCGCGGCCCGAAGTGCCGGATGCGCTCGGTCGAGGCGCGATTGAGGATGGCATGGTCTGCCAGCGAAAGCCGTACGAACTGCTCCAATTTCCGGACTAGCGACGCCAACGACATTGGTCTCCCCGGATATCTAATCGAGTAACCGCCGGGCCGATTTCAACAACGTATGTTACATTGCACAGCTATTGACGTATGTTCACTAGTGTACAGACGCCAGAAGCCGTAACGGCTACGTCCTCAGGCGTCGTACAACTCAGCACCGAGGGCCCCCGCCCCTTTAAGCGCGGGACCCTCGGGGATTCGTCGCCGCTCAGACGAACGGCACGCCGTAGTAATCATTCACTGCGCGTGTGGTGCCGATATCGGCCCAATTCCAGTCTCGCTCGCTGCCGTATTTCGGCGCGCCGCGCAGCTGGCTCTCGGTCACGCCGGTGACATAACCGCCCAGCCTGGTGTCGTATTTGAGCGACTGCCAGGGCAGCGGATAATGGTCGTTGCCGAGCCCGAGGATACCGCCGAAGCCGAGCACGGCGTAGGACACCCGTCCGCTGTGCTTGTCGATCATCACGCGTTCGATCGAGCCGATCTTGCGCTCGTCCGATCCATAGACCGCGGTGCCCTCGACCTTGTCGCTGCCGATCAGGTTTCCGACCTCTTTCTCGTCGATTGCCATGTCAGTTCTCCATTGATGTCCCAAGGCTGTCTCGCAAGGCCAACGACGGAGCCGGACCGTCGTTCCTGCCGCACTGCGCCACTTGCTGCACGGCAAAATGCTTGTCTCAGCCCGTTGGAGGATCGCCGCGATCGTCAGACTTCATGCCGGAGCCCGGCGTCTTGTCGGGGTCGTTCAGTTTCGGATCACGCGTCGCTTCGCGCGTCGGCGGCTTTCGGGGCTCGGTCTTGTGAGCGCTCTGTGCGCGCTCCTTGTCGGCCGGCTGCTCCTGACCCTTGTCGTCCTTGACGATACCGTGATTGGAATGTGGCATTGCTAAACTCCTTGGCTGATATCCCTTGAAGCTATGCGGGCCCCGGCGATAAAATTCGCCGAGGCCCGTCACCGGAGTGGTCCACCGCTTTCCGGGGAGCAAAGCAGCGAACGCATCGGTGTTACGCGGCGCGCCGAAGATCGTTCCTGCGATCGCATGATCGCTCTTGCGATCTCTAAGTCGCGCTTGCGATCTTTCGGCGTGATTTTTTCAGTTCGCTCGATGTCATGGGTTAACGACGGCCTCCGGGCAACATGCCTAAAATTGCTCGTTCCAGTTCGGAGGCGGCATGATCAAGAAGAAACGCAACAGGGCGCGTCCCCCCGGGTCATTCGAGGACCGCCTGCAAAAATTTGCCGAAAATGCACGCCTTGCGGCACGCAAGCTGCCGCCGGGACGAGAACGCGAAACGCTGATCAAGAAAGCCAAACAAACCGAGACGGTGATGGAAGTCAGCGATTGGCTGACGCTCCGCAAATAGCCGCGGCCGGACACCGGTCCAAAGGGAGGGCCGCGATGATCGAGGAAAGATTTGACTCACGTACGCTCGCCGCCATGAACTTTGCGCTCGATCGCGTATGCGCCGATGCGCTGCACGGCGAGGAACACGACACCCGCAAGCGCGTTGCCAGATACATCATCAAGTGCGCCAAGAGCGGCAGGACGACGCTCCCCGAGCTGATGGAAGCCGGACAGCAGGCGCTGGCCAAAGTCGCCGCCGCGGCGGAATAGCCGCTGCAACCTGCCCTACTCTCGGCCTTTGGCAGAGGCAGCTACGCATGCGCATTGCAATCAGCGTCGGCCTGCTGGTCATCCTGGCCGCCGTCGGCGCCTACGCGTTCGAAGGCTTGATGGTGCCCGATGCACCGGTGCCGACCTACGGCATCGTCATGTTCACGATCGGGATCACCCTGCTGGTCGCGGTCGGCGTCGGCCTGATGGGTCTGCTGTTCTATTCCAGCCGCCGCGGCTACGACGAGCCGCCGCACATCAAGCGGTAGGTTACGAACGCCTCCCCGTCATTGCGAGGAGCAAAGCGACGAAGCAATCCATCCCTCCCCATACGCGGATCGATGGATTGCTTCGCTTCGCTCGCAATGACGTGGATAGCCTGGCACTAGGACGTTACGGGCACCCGGGCGCGAATCTCGGCGATCTTGCGCTTCAGCGACGCCTGCCGTGGATCGGGCATGATGGCGGCGCGGGCCTCGGTGATGGCGGCGGCAAGATCGGGAAGCGCGAGCACGCCGTCGAAGGTCGGCTTGACCAGTCCGTCGATGATCACGTGCCAGTCCGCGATGCCCTGGCGATAGGGATCACCGTAGCCCTGGATCATGGTCGCGGTCTGCACAATCGCTGAGGCCGCGCCCGGCTGCTTGGTCAGGCTGCGGTCGATCATGTGCAGCCAGCGCTCGACCCAGATACGTTCCTTGGCGTAGCGCCCCGAGAACAGCCGCCAGCGCTTCAGGCCCGCCTCGATCCGGAGCCGGCGAACGCTGAAGCGGGTGTTGGCGCTGAAGCGGATCGAGACCCGGCGGCGGCGCCAGCCGAGCTGATCGAGCACGGCGAGGATCGGATCGGCGACCATCGCAGGCAGGGCGTCGATCAACTCGTCGAAGCGGAGCTTCTTGACGTCGTCGGCCGAGCGCGCCGCAAGGCCGCCCGCCGCGTTGACTTCGCCGAGCTTGAGCTGCGCGATGCGGATCGCGTCCTCATAGGCCATGCGCTCGGCCATCAGCCGCGCGATCTCGGCAAGCAAGGCGTCGTCAACGCCACGGCGGCCGACGAAGCGCTTGAGCCGGTCGATATAGAGCTGGGCGTAGCTGGTGCTCTGATAGGCGATCAACAGATGGATGGCATCGGTGACCGCCGGCCTGAGGTGGTCCGGGCAGGCGTCGGGCAGCACCGGCGGCCCCTCGTCCTCATCGCCGATGATATCGGCAAACAGGTAACGAAGCGAAGCCAGCAGACTGTCGTCATCCGGCACTGCGGCGCCTCCAGAACTCGTCGCGGGGCTCATGCAGGTTTTGGCTCAGCGACCTGAGGGGTGGCGTGCTGCGCGAGCCGCTGCTCGAGCGTCGAGATATTCTCGAACAGGCGGGCGCTGAACAGACGCAGAAGGTAGAAGCCGAACGCCGGGTTCTGAACGTAGAGCTGCTCGACCTGGTCATAGGTCACCGACAGCACCATGCCGGTTTCGACGCACTCCAGCGTCTGGGTGCGCGTGTTCGACGGCGACAGCATGCCGAACTCGCCGACGAGGGCGCCGACCGGCAGCTCGATGCCGGATTCGACCAGGCGGAAGCGGCCGCTGACAATGTAGAACATGCTGTCGGCCTTCTCGTCCTTGTAGAACAGGACTTCGCCCGCGGTGCATTTGCGCTCCGTCGTGAACGGCCTGAGCCAATCCATCGACAGATCGCTGTTGACCGATTTCTTCACGTTGCGGACCAGCTGCAGCATCTGGTGCAGCCGATAGGTGTTCACCGGCAGCAGCACGGCATGCAGAATCAGCGTCGCGTAATTATGGGTCGGGACGGCGGTCGCGATCAGGATGATGTTGGTCAGGATGGCAAAGACGCGCAACGGGATCATGGTCCGCATCGACAGCGTGGCGACCACGAAGATCGATGCGAAGAAACTGCCGGCGGCGCCGGCGTGCTCCGCGAGATGTGAGGTATCCATCGGAAACCAACCAATTTCTCAAGAAGTGAACAAGATCGCCTTATTAGTCGCTTCATTCCGGCCGAGGTCGCATCGGTGACCAGCATCCCTGATATACGGTGAAAAAGCGACGATTTGTCTGATTTCTCACATTCGCGGGCGCAAAAGCGGGCCAACATGGTTAGGCCATTCGTCCAACATTTGGGACTTTCGCCGCGACCATCCCGCCACCGCCTGCGCGTTGACGGCCTCAACCGGGAGAGGCACGTTGTGACACAGGCTCCGCCATTCGCCGGGGCCTCAATTCCAGCAGTTCAGCGACAGGCAAGCTCCGTTCCGATGTCCAAGCCGCTCGTCCTTCCGGCCTTGACGCGCTTCATTTCCGCCACCGCCGGCCGCAACATGACCACGGCGGCCTATGTCGCAGTCACGGTCGGTGTCGCCATGATGACGCTGCTGACGGTCACGCCGGCCTATGACGCGGTCCCGCACTGGGTCGATGCGCTGCTGTGGGCCTGCCTTGCCTATTTCGTGTTCGAATGGCTGGTGCGGCTGCGGCACATGCGGCGGCAGGACAAGCTCTGGTTCTACGCGCTATCCAGCGCAGGCGTCGTCGATGCGGTCGGCGCGCTGGCGGTGCCGCTGGCCCTGCTCAGCGGCATCGAGCCGAAGACCGCATGGCTGCTCGGCGTGCTCTGGGTGCTCAAGGTGGTGCCGGGCATTCCCGGCCTGCGCCAGCTCCGGCGCGTGCTCGTGGTGGAATCCGGCCCGCTGCTCAGCGTGCTGGTGATCTTCCTGATGGTGGTGTTCCTGGCCTCCGTCGCCGAATATTTCCTGGAGCGGGACGTCCAGCCCCAGACCTTCGGCAGCGTGCCGGCGGCGCTGTGGTGGGCGGTGGTGACGCTGACCACGACAGGCTATGGCGACGTGGTGCCGATCACCCCGCTCGGCCGCATGGTCGCTGCCATGGTGATGATTTCGGGCCTCGGCGTGTTCGGGCTGTGGACCGGTATTCTGGCGACCGGCTTTGCCGCCGAAACCCGTCGCGACAATTTCCTGAGAACCTGGGAGACCGTGAGCAAGGTGCCGTTCTTCGCGCATCTCGGCCCGGCCGCGATCGCGGACGTCACCCAGGTGCTGCGGACCATGGACCTGCCGCCGCGCACCATGATCATCCGCAAGGACACCAATGGCGACTGCATGTATTTCGTCGCCGCCGGCGAAGTCGAGGTCGACCTGCCCGGACGCAAGGTGAAGCTCGGCGAAGGCGCGTTCTTCGGCGAGATGGCGCTGCTCGGCAACGCCAAGCGGGGCGCCAGCGTCTCGACCAGCAAGGTGACCCGGCTGTTGGTGCTTGACCTCGTCGATTTCCGCCTGTTGATGGCAAGGCATCCCGATCTCGCCGAGACCATCGACGCCGAGGCGAAGCGGCGCGAACGTGAGAACCAATGATGGAGACCAAGATGGCCGACGCGGCCGACACCGCCAGCGGACCCGTGCTCGAAATTGCCGGCGCCCGCGCCACGATCCGCCTCAACCGGCCGAAGCATCTCAACCGCCTGCAGGCCGAGGATCTCGGCGACCTCGTCAGGCTGTTCGACCGGATCGAGGCCGATCCCGCGATCCGCGTGCTGGTGCTGACCGGAACCGGCCGCGCATTCTCCGCCGGCTACGACCTTAACTCGGTCGCCGAGCGCGCGGTGAGCGAGAGCGAGCAGCAGAGCGCGGGTTCGGCGTTCGAGGTGGTGGTGAACCGGCTCGAGGATCTCTGCGTGCCGACGATCTGCCGGCTCAATGGCGGCGTCTATGGCGGCTCGACCGACCTCGCGCTCGCCTGCGACTTCCGCATCGGCGTCGATACCGCGGAGATGTTCATGCCGGCGGCGCGGCTCGGGCTGCACTATTACAAGAGCGGAATCCGGCGCTACGTCACGAGGCTTGGCGTCGACAACGCCAAGATGCTGTTCCTGACCGCGCAGAAGATCACGGCGCCGGAGATGCTGCGGATCGGCTACCTCACCGCCATGGTGTCGCTCGACCTGCTCGACGAGGAGGTCGACAAGCTCGCGACGATCCTGGCCGGCAATGCGCCCAAGGCGATGGCCGGCATGAAGCGCGCAATCAACGAATTCGCCCGCGGCGCGCTGGATGAGGCCGCCGCCGACCAGCGCCACCGCGACAGCATGCGCGGCGACGAGATCAAGGAAGGCATCAAGGCGTTCGCCGAGAAGCGGCCACCGCGGTTTTGACCGAACGCATCACGCCATCACTCCCGTCACCCTGAGGAGCGCGGAACGCGCGTCTCGAAGGGTCGACGGCCCCCACTGTGGCCGTGCATCCTTCGAGGCTCGCTCCGCTCGCACCTCAGGATGACGGGACTGGCTGTGTGCGAGTCGGCGTTCGCCGCCCCCTCACGCTCGCTTCGACCGCATCGCGCGCGTCTGCGCGATCTCCGGGTCGCGGGCCAGCGCCTGGTAGCGCTTGCTGTCGACGGCGTAGATCGCGATGCGGCCTTCGGCGTCGGCGTGGACACCCCAGCCGAACCGCTTGCCGAGCGGCGAGGCGCGCATGCAGGCCTGGCCGCGCGAGAAGAACGTCTCGCGGGCGAGGCTGCGCGCCTTCTTCGCCGCCTTCGCATCGAGCGCGCGGCCGGCCGCCGAGGTCGCGAACACGACGTCGTCGGAGGTGTATTTGTAGGGCGCGCCTGCGATCATCCGGAATTGCAGCACGGCGACCGTGGGCTGGCCGCCACGCGGCTGCGGCTCCTCGCCGCACTGCGCCGGGCAATCCTCGGCGACGCGGATCAGGGTGTTGAAGCAGTTGGTGCTGTACAGCTGTTTCGCCATCGACACGATCCGTATCACACTCCGGCGGCTGCTGCATGCTGCGCCGCCATTTCGTCGTCGGCCTTCGAGATCCGGATGAAAGCCGGGCGCGCGGCGATGCGTTCGGCATAGCGGACGAACACGTCCCTTTTCGGCACGATGCCGAACATCATGGTCCAGCTAAGCGCGATGCCCCAGAGGATGTCGGCCGCCGTGATCTCTTCGCCGAGCAGATAGGGCCCCTTTGCGAGCTGCGCCTCGAGCGTGCCCAGCATGGTGTCGTAATCGGCATAGGGCGACTGCGTGATCGGCGCCGGCTCGCGCTTCATGAAATGGTCGATCACCGCCGGCTCGAACGAGGCGCCGTAATAGGCGATCCAGCGCAGGTACGGGCCGCGGCGCCGGTCGTTCAGCGCGGGCGTCAGGCCCGCCTGCGGAAACAGATCGGCGAGATAGATGAAGATCGCGACCTGCTCGGTGACCAGCGCGTCACGGTGGCGGATCGCCGGCACCTTGCCGAGGGGATTGATCGCGAGGTAGGCGTCCTTGCGCTGCTCGGCTGCCTTCATGTTGAGGACGTGCAGATTATAGGGCGCGCCGAGTTCCTCCAGCAGCACGCGGGTGCCGGTGGCGCGGCTCTGCGGCGAGTAATACAGCGTGAGGCGGTCGGTGGTGGCAGCGGTGGTCATTAGCGGGTCTCCTTGCGCCGTCAGGGGCGTGGCCTCCTTATGTCCGCCTATACCTGACATCTTGTGTCAGGTATGATCTTCCCATGCGTGCGAGCCGGCTGTTTTCCATCCTCACCACCCTGCAGGCGCGGGGACAGGTTACCGCGCCCGAATTGGCCGAAGCCTGCGAGGTCTCGGTGCGCACGATCTATCGCGACATCGATGCGCTCTCGGCTGCCGGCGTCCCCGTCTATGCCGACCGCGGTGCCGAGGGCGGCTACCGGCTGCTCGACGGCTATCGGGTGCGGCTGAACGGGCTATCGCAGGGCGAGGCCGAGGCGCTGTTCATGGCTGGGCTGCCCGGCCCCGCCGCCGCGCTCGGCCTCGATGCCGCGATGGCGGCGGCGCAGACCAAGCTGATGGCGGCGCTGCCGGAGAATCTTCGCCCCAACGCGCGGGGCATGCAGCAGCGCTTCCATCTCGACGCGCCGGGCTGGTTCGGCGAGACCGAGGAGCCGAAGCATCTGCGCGCCATCGCAAGCTCCGTGCTGCGCGAGACCCTGATCGAGATCCGCTACCAAAGCTGGAAAGCCGAGAAGCGGCGGCGCGTGGCGCCGCTCGGCCTCGTACTGAAGGGCGGCAGCTGGTATCTCGCCGGCCTCGTCGACGGCAATGTGCGCACCTACCGGGTCGCGCGGGTGCTGGATTGCACCGCACTGGAGACGCCGTTCGCGCGGCCGGCGGAGTTCGATCTCTCCACCTATTGGCGCGCCTCGATCGCGCGGCTCGAGGCCGAGTTGCATCCGAACGAGGCCACGGTGCGGCTGTCACCGTTGGGGCTGCAACTGTTCGATGCTCTGGCCCACCCTTACGTGAAGGCACGGATGCGGCTTGCCGATGGCACTGAGCCCGACGGCTGGCGGATCGCCACCATGCCGGTCGGCAAGACAGTGTGGCATGCGGCAACCGAGCTGCTTCGGCTCGGCGCCGAGGCCGAGGTGATCGCGCCCGCGGAGTTGCGCGAGAAGATGGCGGAGCTGGCGGGCGCGATGGCCGCGCGCTATGCGAACGCGCCGCCGCGCCGCGCGGCGCGCCGTTAATACCGGCTGTCCGAGCTGATGACGAAGCGGTCGAGAAAGTTGACGGGCAGGATCTCGAACCGGTCGAGCGTGAGCGTAATCCCGGTCACGAAGTCGACGCCCTTGATCGTGCCGTCGAGATCGATCCGCCGGCCGCGGCGCAGGCCGCGTGTTTCCGGATGTTGCTCGATGTCGATATAGGCATAGATCGGGTTGTCGAGCCGGGAATGGCGGTGCCAGCCGCGTTGCAGGAAGCTGAATTGCAGCACGGAGCCCGCGCCCCAGTCGATCGCGTCGAAGAAGCGGGTCTTCCAGGCAACGGGCTGTCCCAAACAATGCGCGGCAATGAACGCGTCACGCTCAAGCGCAGGCAGACGGTGCAGTTGCCAGCTGATCTCCGCCGGCGTCAGGGAGGCGTTATTCGCCATTGTTGTTCTAGTCGTTCTTCTTGTCGTTTCTTCTTGTCCTCGGCGGGAGGGTGAACCGACCTTCCCGCCCTGAGGAAACTATACATCCACAAATGTGACAGTATCCGCCACAGTCGCGCGCGACGTGCGGTAGCTGTTCACCTTGTGCGCATGATCCGCATAGCCGAACGAGATACCGCAGACAACCCGGCGATCGTCGCCCAGGTTGAAATGGCGGCGGATCAGGCCGGAATGGCGCGCAATCGCGGCCTGCGGAATGGTGCCGAGCCCGAGCGCCTGCGCGGCCAGCATGAAGTTCGAGACATAGCCGCCGCAGTCGATCGCGCCATAGATGCCGAGCGGCTCGTCGGTGTGGATCACGGCAATGTGCGGCGCGCCGAAGAAATTGTAATTCTCCAGCGCCTGCTTGGCGTAGGCCGCCCTGTCGCCGCGCGCGATCCCGAGCGTGTTGTAGAGCTGGAACCCGCTTTCGCGGCGGCGCTCCAGATAGACCCCGACATATTCACGCGGCGGCGTGAAGTCGTAGTCCTCGCCGAGGCCGCGCGAGGCCTCGGCATAGATCGCCTTGCGAAAGCGCTCCTTGGCCTCGCCGGACACGATCAGGACCTGCCAGGGCTGGCTGTTGCACCAGGACGCCGTGCGCTGCGCAGTCGTCAAAATATGCTCGATGACGTCGCGCGGCACCTCGCGCGGCTGGAACGCACGCACCGAGTAGCGCTCGTTGAGCAGCTCCTCGAGCGCGCCGATGCGGTCTTCGGCCGCGAAACGCGGCTTGGTGGTGGCATCCATGCTCAGCGGCCCTTGGTCGGGATCTTGTTGTAGGGCACGTCCTTGTCGACCCGGATGTCGCCCGGCAGGCCGAGCACGCGCTCGGCGATGATGTTGCGCAGGATCTCGTCGGTGCCACCGGCGATACGCATCGAGGGCGACGACAGCAGCATCTGCTGGAACTGGCCGTTGGCCTGCTCCTCGTCGGTGCCCGTGAGGCTACCCGCGGCGCCCTCGAGGTCCATTGCATAGGTCGCGATGTCCTGCAGCATCAGGCCGGAGACCAGCTTGCCGATGGAATTTTCCGGACCGGGCCGCTCGCCCTTCGACAGCGCCGAGATCGCGCGATAGCTGGTGTATTTCAGCCCGCTCGCCTTCACCGCCCAGCTCGCAAGCTTGGAGCGCACCGCCGGATCGTCGATCGCAAGGCCATCCTCCAGCATCAGATTGGAGCAGAACTCGAACATTTCGGGGACACCGGTCGCAAGCCGCGATCCGATCGACATGCGCTCGTTCATCAGCGTGGTCAGCGACACGCTCCAGCCCTCGCCGACCGCACCTAAGCGCTGGCTGTCCGGGATCACGACGTCGGTGAAATAGACCTCGTTGAACTCCTGCATGCCGTTGGCCTGCTTGATCGGCCTGACCTCGACGCCGGGGCTCTTCATGTCGAGGAAGAACATGGTGAGGCCCTTGTGCTTGGGCACATTCGGATCGGTGCGCGCGATCAGAAGGCCGTAGTCGGAGTAATGCGCGCCGGAGGTCCAGATCTTCTGGCCGTTGACGACCCAGTTGTCGCCCTTCTTCTCGGCGCGGGTGCGCAGACCGGCGACGTCGGAGCCGGCCGACGGCTCGGAGAACAGCTGGCACCAGATCTCCTCACCGGAGGCGAGCCTTGGCAGATAGCGGCGCTTGGCCTCTTCGCTGCCCCAGGCCATCACCGTCGGGCCGCACATGCCCTCGCCGATCTGGAACGGCTGGGTCAGCTTGCCGTAGACGCCCTCTTCCTGCTGCCAGATCACGCGCTCGATCGGGGTGGCGCCACGGCCGCCATATTCCTTCGGCCAGTGCAGGCAGGCCCAGCCGCCCTCCGCCTTCTTCTTCTGCCAGGCCTTGCCGACCTCGACCATGTCGTGCCTGGCGAGCCTGATGCGGCCGAGCGAGGACTTCGAGAGCTCTTCCTCGAACTCCTTCGGCGCGTTGGCCGCGATCCAGTTGCGGGCGAGGCTACGGAATTCAGCTTCCTGCGGCGTGTCGTCGAAATTCATGGCGAACCTCTTTTTGCGTAGGGTGGGTTAGCCGAAGGCGTAACCCACCGATTCCATCGAAACGTTGTTGCGAAATGGCGGGTTACGCTGCGCTAACCCGCCCTACGATTGCTCAAGCTCTTCCCTTGGTCGGGATCTTGTTGAAGGGAACGTCCTTGTCGACCCTGATGTCGCCGGGCAGGCCCAGCACGCGCTCGGCGATGATGTTGCGCATGATCTCGTCGGTGCCGCCCTCGACGCGGGTGCCCGGCGCACGCAGCAGCATCGCCTGGAATTTGCCGGCGACCTCGGCATCCTCGGGTCCGTTCAGCGCGCCGGCGGCGCCCTGCAGATCGAGCGCGTAGGTCGCGACGTCCTGGATCATCGAGCCGGCGACCAGCTTGCCGATCGAGTTCTCCGGCCCGGGGCGCTCGCCACGGGAGAGCGCGGAGATCGCGCGCATGCTGGTGTATTTCAGCCCGCTCGCCTTCACCGCCCAGTTCGCAAGCTTTGCGCGCACCGCGCGGTTCTCGATCGCGGGACCGTCCTCCAGCATCAAGCTGTTGCAGAAGTCGAACAGCTCGGGGAAGCCGGTCGCGACGCCGGCGCCGATCGACATACGCTCGTTCATCAGCGTCGTCAGCGACACGTTCCAGCCGTCATTGACATTGCCGAGCCGTTGCGAGTCCGGAATCCGCACGTCGGTGAAATAGACCTCGTTGAAGTCGGAGGCGCCGCTCGCCTGCTTGATCGGCCTGACCTCGACGCCCGGGCTCTTCATGTCCAGGAAGAACATGGTGAGGCCCTTGTGCTTTGCGACATTGGGATCGGTGCGGGTCAAGAGGATCCCGTAATCGGAGTAATGCGCGCCCGAGGTCCAGATCTTCTGGCCGTTGACCACCCATTCGTCGCCCTGCTTCTCGGCGCGGGTGCGCAGGCCCGCGACGTCGGAGCCGCCGGCCGGCTCGGAGAACAGCTGGCACCAGACCTTCTCGCCGGAGGCGAGCGGCGGCAGATATTTGCGCTTCTGCTCCTCGCCGGCGAACGCCATCATGGTCGGCCCGCACATGCCGTGGCCGATGATGAACATCGAGCTGAGGCGACCGAACGGGCCCTCCTCCTGCTGCCAGATCACGCGCTCGATCGGCGACGAGCCGCGGCCGCCATACTCCTTCGGCCAGTGCAGACAGGCCCAGCCGGCGTCGGCCTTCTTCTTCTGCCAGGCCTTGGCGACCTCGAGGATGTTGGCGCCCTTGAGCTGAACGCGGCCGAGTGAGGCCTTGCGCAGCTCGTCTTCATATTGCTTCGGCGCATTGGCCGCGATCCAGGCTTTCGCCTCGGCGCGGAATGCGGCCTCCTGCGGGGTGTCGTCGAAATTCATCCTGATCTCTTTCCGTCATTCCGGGGCACGCGAAGCGTGAACCCGGAATCTCGATTCCCAACCTCTGGATTCCGGGTCTGCGCTTCGCGCATCCCGGAACGACGAATCGTGGAACTACGCCGCGTTCTTCTTGCGCATGCGGTCGATCAGGGCGTCTTCCCAATAGGACAGGCTGCCGAGGCCGAGCGCCACCGCATTGGCGCGGCGGTAGTACATGTGGCAGTCGAACTCCCAGGTGAAGCCCATGCCGCCATGGACCTGGATGTTGTTCTTGGCGCAGTGCTGGAACGCCTGGGTCGCGCTGATGCGCGCGGCGGCGGCCGCTTCCGGCAATTCGCCGGCATTGGTCGAGAGCGCCCAGGCACCGTAGTAGCAGTTCGAGCGCGCCAGGGTCGCCGAGACATACATGTCGGCCAGCATGTGCTTGACCGCCTGGAACGAGCCGATCGGACGGCCGAACGCGATACGGTCGAGCGCGTAGTCGCGGCCCATCTCCAGCGTGCGGTCGGCGCCGCCAACCTGCTCGAACGCCGTCAACACGGCTGCGCGATCCAGCACCTGGGTGATCACACCCCAGCCCTCGCTGGTGGTGCCGAGCGGCTCGGCCTTGGCGTCCTTGAAGGTGATCTCGGCCTGGCCGCGGGTCAGATCGATGTTGGTGAGCGACTTGACCTCGACGCCGCCGGCCTTGAGATCGACGATGAACAACGAAATGTCCGACTCGCGACCGCTCGAGCCGGTGCGGGCGGCGACAACGGCGAAATCGGCGATCGCGCCGTCGGCGACCGGCTTCTTGACGCCGTTGAGCACGCCGCCATTGGCCGTGACCTTGACCGCCTTCGGCGACGGATTGCCCTTGCCCTCGAACAGCGCCAGCGTACCGATGGCATCGCCGGAAGCGATCTTCGGCAGCCACTTCTGCTTCTGCGCGTCACTGCCTGCGATCATGATCGCCTCGGCAGCAAGATACACGGTGGAGGAGAACGGCACCGGCGCCAGCGCGCGGCCCATTTCTTCCGCAATCACGCAGAGCTCGAGATGGCCGGCACCCGCGCCGCCGAATTGCTCCGGAATCGCGACGCCGAGAAAGCCCATCTCGGCGAGGCCTTTCCAGAGTGCCTTGTCGTAGGGCGCCTTGCCGTCAAGCACCTCGCGCACGGCCTTCGGCGGGCACTGCTCGCTGAGGAACTTCCGCGCCTCGTCGCGCATCTGCTTCTGTTCGTCGGAGAAATCGAAATTCATGGCGCTTACCCGCGTTGCTGTTGTTCGTTGGCGTCGTCAGATGGGTGGAGCGAAGCGATACCCATCGATGGCTTGGTCAGAGATGATGGGTTTCGCTACGCTCTACCCATCCTACGATCAGTTCAAAATGATCACGTCATCGCCGGGCTTGCCGGCGTAGAGCTTCTCCACCAGCGCGGCGCGGCGTTCGAGGCCGGCGCGCTGGTTGATGTAGCCCTTGTCGGTGAGCTCGTTGCCGTCGATCGACGGCGGCTCGACCATCAGCATCGCACGCGCGATCCGCATGCTGCTGCCGGTGCAAGATGCATTGTGCGCCTGCAAGCCTTTCCTGAGACAGGCGACCACCTCGGGATGCCGGATCACGTCCTCATAGGTCGCATCCGCATTGCCGACCAGCTGGCGGCAGGCATGCAGGTTCGGCCAGCACAACAGGCCGATGAACTCGCGGTCCTGCCCCGCCACCAGTGCGTCATGCACGACCGGCGTCGCAGCGGATATCGCATCGGTGCGCAGCGAGCCGACATGGACGAAGGTGCCTGTGGTCAGCTTGAAGTCCTCGACCACGCGGCCGGCAAAGATGATGCCCTGCAACGGATCCTCGGGGTGCACGAACACGCCGGCGTCGCCGATGCAGTAGAAGCCCTCCTCGTCGAACATCTTCGCGGTGAGGTCCGGCTGGCCGAAATAGCCCGGCGTGACGTTGACGCCGCGCAGCCGTAGTTCGTATTTCGAACCGCACGGCACCATCTTCAGCTCGACGCCGGGGAACGGCAGGCCGATCAGGCCGACGCGCTCGGTGTCCCAATAGGTGCCGGTCGAGGTCGGCGCGGTCTCGGTCGAGCCCCAGCCGGTGTAGAACACGATGCGCTCGCCTGATGTCTTCACCGCCAGCGCCTGCATCCGGTCATAGAGATCGTCCGGCAGCCGCGCGCCGCCATAGGCCATGATCGAGAGGTTCTTGAAGAAGCTCGCGCACAGAGCCTCGTCCTTCTCCATCGCGGATGCCAGCGCGGCATACCCGGCCGGCACATTGGCGTAATAGGTCGGCGACACCTCGCGCAGGTTCCTGATGGTCTCCTCGAACTGGCCCGGCATCGGCCGGCCGTCGTCGATATAGAGCGTACCACCGTCGACCAGCACCGGATTGAACGCGGCGTTGCCGCCCATCGTGTGATTCCACGGCATCCAGTCGAGCACGGTCGGGATCGGGCCAGCCGTTTCCCGCGGGCGCACCTGCATCATCATCGCCGCATTGGCGCACATCATCTGCTGGGTGTTGATGACGGCCTTGGGCATGCCGGTCGAGCCCGAGGTGAACAGCAGCTTGCCGACGGTCGCGGGCGTGATCTTCGCGATCGACGCGCCGACATCAGCCGTCGCCGGCGTTGCCGCGAGCTCGGCGAAGGACACGCTCTTGATCCCCTCGCAGGGACGCTGCACGTGAATAACCGTGATGCCGGTAAGATCGATCGCCTTCAGCGCCTTCTCGAAGGTCGGACCGTCCTGCACCATCACGACGGCGGGCTTGATCAGGTTGAAGAGGTATTTGAGCTTGAGATGATCCTGGCTCATCAGCGAATAGGCCGGCGACACCGGCGCGGCCGGCAGCCGCGCCTGCATCGCAGCCTGCGTCATCAGCGCGTGCTCGATCGAGTTGCCGGACAGGATCGCGACCGGCCGGTCGTCGGCGATGCCGAGATCGAGCAGGCCCTGCGTCAACGCATCGACGGTGCGCTTGGCTTCACGATAGGAGACCTTGCGCCACTGCCGGTCGGGACCACCGCGTTGCGCCAGCCATATCCGCTCCGGCGCCTGTGCCGCCCATTTGGCAAGATAGGCCGGAATGTGCGTCTCGTAGGCCTGCAACGGGATCCGCGACTTCAGGACGACGGTCCCGTCAGCGCGCCGCTCGACCGCGATGTCACGCGCGAGCCAATCCACCTTGCGAAAGGCAGGCTTCGTCAGCATCGCCGCGTCTCCATCCATTTTGCGTCTCCCGGAATTCTCGTCCTTTTGAGGATCTGTTCTCAGCGCCTGATATAGACAGGCTTTCGTTTCTCGAGAAAGGCCCTGATGCCTTCCTGGAAATCTTCCGAGCGGCTGCACAGCACCTGATTGCGATCCTCCATCGCGATCACGGCTTCGATCGAGCCGGCATCGACGCTCATGTTGATGCACTCCTTCGAGAGGCGGAGGCCGACCGGCGAGGCCGTCATCATCGCGTCGACATAAGGATTGGCCGCAGCGTCGAGATCGGCCGCCTCGACCACTTCAGACACAAGACCGACGGCAAGCGCGCGGTCCGCGTTGATGAAGCGCCCGGTGAGGATCAATTCGGAGGCGACCGACACGCCGACGAGGCGCGGCAGGAAATAGCTGGTGCCGATGTCGCAGCCGCCGAGGCCGAGCTTGATGAAGGCGCAGTTCATCCGCGCGTTCTTCGCCGCGATGCGGATGTCGGCCGCGAGCGCCAGCGCGAAGCCGCCGCCAGCCGCCGCGCCCTGCACCAGCGCGATGATCGGCTGCGGACAGCGCCGCATCAGCATCACGATGTCGGCAATGCGGCGCTGAGAGTCCAGCGACTCGGTGACGCCGGGCGGTTCGGCCTGCCCGCCGCGGCGCGCCATCGCATGCTTGAGGTCGAGCCCGGCGCAGAAATTCGCGCCGGCGCCCTTCAGCACCACGACGCGGGTGTCGCGATTGCGCTGCAGGCCCTGGAAGTAGACGTTGAGCGCATCGATCAGCGAGGGGTCGAGCGCGTTCAGGCTTTCCGGGCGATTGAGCGTGACCCAATCTGTTCCGTCGTGATGTTCGATCAGCAGCGGCTGAGACACGCGCATGGTCCTCCCGACCGTCGTCCCGGCCAAGCGAAGCGCGAGCCGGGATCCATAACCACAGGCTTTTGGTGTTCTTGCGCGGCGTCTGCCAGGTTTGCCTGTTACAGACGCCGCGGAGTATGGGTCCCGGCTTTCGCCGGGACAACAGTCGAGCTTGTGGCTTAGCGCGGCGCCATCCGGATGGCGCCGTCGAGGCGGATGGTTTCGCCGTTGAGCATCGGGTTCTCGACGATGTGGACCGCGAGGTTGCCGTACTCCGAGGCGTCGCCGAGGCGGGCCGGATGCGGCACCTGGGCGCCGAGGCTCTTGCGGGCTTCCTCGTTGAGACCCATCAGCAGCGGCGTCAGGAACAGGCCGGGGGCGATGGTGTTGACGCGGATCTTCAGGCTCGCGAGGTCGCGCGCGGCCGGCAGCGTGAGGCCGACGACGCCGCCCTTCGAGGCCGAATAGGCGATCTGGCCGATCTGGCCTTCATAAGCCGCGACCGACGCGGTGTTGATCGCGACGCCGCGCTCCTCGCCGATCGGGGCTTCGGTCGCCAGCCGCTCGGCGAACAGGCGCAGCACGTTGAAGGTGCCGATCAGATTGACGTTGATGATGCGGACGAACTTCGCCAGCGGATAGACGCCGTCCTTGCCGACGATGCGCTGCGAGCCGCCGATGCCGGCGCAGTTCATCAGCACGCGCGCGATGCCGTGCGCGGCCTCGGCTTTGGCGATCGCCGCCTTGATCGCTTCCTCGTCGGTGACGTCGGCGTGCAGGGCAACGCCCTTCACTTCGGCGGCGACCTTCTCGGCGTTTTCCTTGTTCTGGTCGATCACGCCGATCCTGGCGCCCTTGGCGGCCATGGCGCGCGCGGTCGCGGCGCCGAGGCCGGAGCCACCGCCGGTGATGAGAACGGCAACGTCTTTCAACTGCATGGGAGCAACCTTTCCTTGGGCGTTTCTTCTCTAGACTTCGAACTTATTATCCGGCGGCGACCGCTGCCGTTCCCTTATCGGGATTGAGCACGCCGCCGAAAATCAAGGCTTCCATGTGCTTGATGTATTCGCGGCAGACCTCGTCGGTGACCGGACCGACGCCGACCGCGCGCGACATCGCGTGGCGGCCGAAGAACAGGTGATCGCAGGCGCCGATCAGGCTGGTGTAGAACAGCACCGGATCGATCTTGCGGAATTCGCCGGCCTTGATGCCTTCGGCGAGCAGCCGGCGATGAAAATCCAAAAGCGGCGCGACGAAGAATTTCGACACCTCGTTCGCGGCAGCAGTCGAGCTCTCGTGCAGCAGATAATGGATCAGCCGGTTCATATAGGGGAACTGGTGATAGGCACGAATGATGCCGCCGATATGCAGCCGCAGTTTCGCCGACGGCGTGATCGGCTGGCTGATGAGATATTCGAGCTGAGAGATCTCGGTGGCGGCGTCGCGCGCGAGCAGCGCCAGCAACAGCCCGTCCTTATTGCCGAAATGATATTTCACCAGCGCGGCGTTGACGCCCGACTTCTGCGCGATATCGGACAGCGACACCTCGATCGAGGCGCGCTCGATCATCAGCTCGCTGGCCGCGACCAATAGCTTGTCGGCAGTGGCATTTTTGCCGGCCGGAAGTTTCGTCGGTACGCTAGTATTCAACTGCGCTCTGGTCCCGCTCTGTGTCGCCGGCTGTTCAGCTGCTTCCTGGCTCGCCGGTAAATCGAGGCCGCACATAAGCCCATGGCGGGGCTGCACTCAAGAGTTAATTGATTGATTGACTAAATGCTGAGCCGCCCCTTAAATCCGGCCCAATCTTGAAACCGCCCAATCCAGAAAAACATCAGGGAGATCAGACATGGCCGAGGCATATATCGTCGCCGCCGCCCGCACCGCCGGCGGCCGCAAGGGAGGGCGTCTTTCCGGTTGGCATCCGGCCGATCTGGCCGCGACCGTGCTCGATGCGCTGGTCGAACGATCCGGTGCCGACCCGGCGCAGGTCGAGGACGTGATCATGGGCTGCGTGATGCAGGCCGGCGAGCAGTCCAACAACGTCGCGCGCAACGCGGTGATGGCCTCGAAGCTGCCGGAGAGCGTGCCCGCGACCTCGATCGACCGCCAGTGCGGCTCCTCGCAGCAGGCGCTGCACTTCGCGGCGCAGGCCGTGATGAGCGGCACCATGGACTGCGTGATCGCCGCCGGCGTGGAATCGATGACCCGCGTGCCGATGGGCCTCGCCTCCTCGCTGCCCGCCAAGAACGGCTTCGGCCACTACAAGAGCCCGGGCATCGAGGCGAAGTATCCGAACATCGTCTTCAGCCAGTTCACCGGCGCGGAAATGATGGCCGAGAAGTACGGCCTGTCGAAGGACGAGCTCGACGAATATTCCTACAACAGCCACCAGCGCGCGATCGCGGCCACGCAAGCCGGCCACTTCAAGGACGAGATCGTGCCCGTGCAAATCACCCGCGCCGACGGCTCGACCGACACCCACCACATCGACGAAGGCATCCGCTTCGACGCCAGCCTCGACGGCATCAAGGGCGTCAAGCTGATCGCCGAGAACGGCAAGCTGACCGCGGCCAGCGCCAGCCAGATCTGCGACGGCGCCTCCGGCGTGATGGTCGTCAACGAGAAGGGCCTGAAGGCGCTCGGCGTCAAGCCGATGGCGCGCATCCATCACCTCACCATGATGGGCGGCGACCCCGTGATCATGCTGGAAGCGCCGCTGCCGGCGACCCAGCGCGCGCTGCAGAAGGCCGGCATGACAATCGACGACATCGACCTGTTCGAGGTCAACGAGGCCTTCGCCTCGGTGCCGACCGCGTGGCTGAAGACCACCGGCGCCGATCCGGCCCGGCTCAACGTCAATGGCGGTGCGATCGCGCTCGGCCATCCGCTCGGCGGCTCCGGCACCAAGCTGATGACGACGCTGCTGCACGCCCTGAAGCAGCGCAACAAGCGCTATGGCCTGCAAACCATGTGCGAAGGCGGCGGCATGGCGAACGTCACGATCGTCGAGCGGCTGTAAGAGAGAGTCCGCATCAACGGACAAAACGAGCCGTACAGGCGGTCACACAAAAGGTGTCGTCCCGGCCTTGAGCCGGGACCCATAACCACAGGTCGAAGTGGTTATGCCGGGCTGCGGCCCCAACTCATTTCAACAACATAGAACGGTGGTTATAGGTCCCGGCCTGCGCCGGGACGACGCATCACCTGAGGAAACATCTTTGACCCACCCGTCCATCCACGCGCGCAACCATCCGAACAAGATCGCCTACCAGATGGCGGGCAGCGGCAAGGCGATCACCTATCGTGAGCTCGACGAGCTCTCCAACCAGGGCGCGCATCTGTTCCGCTCGCTCGGCCTGAAGGCCGGCGACCACATCGCGATCCTGATGGAGAACCGCCTCGCCTTCATGGAGATCTGCTGGGCCGCGCAGCGCTCGGGCCTCTACTACACGGCGATCAGCCGCTACCTGACCGAAGAGGAGATCGCCTACATCATCAAAGACTGCGGAGCGAAGGTGTTCATCACCACGCCGCAATGCGCCGACAAGGTGAAGGGCCTGATCAAGGGCGAGCCGCTGTTCTACATGATGGACGAGCCGGCCCCTGGCTTCCGCTCCTATGACAAGGAGGCCGGCGCGCAGCCGACCACGCCGGTGGCCGACGAGGTCGCAGGTTACGACATGCTGTATTCCTCCGGCACCACCGGCCGGCCCAAGGGCATCAAGAAGGAGTTCGAGGGCAACCGGATCGACGTGCCGAACCCATTCCTGCGGATTCTCACCGCCGACATGTGCGGCATGAATGCCGACAGCATCTATCTGTCTCCGGCGCCGCTCTATCACGCGGCGCCGCTGCGCTTCAACATGATGGCAACGGTGCTGGGCGGCACCTCCGTCATCATGGAGCATTTCGACGCCGAGGAATTCCTGAAGCAGGTCGAGAAGCACAAGGTGACGCAGTCGCAGCTGGTGCCGACCATGTTCGTGCGCATGCTGAAGCTGCCCGACGAGGTCCGCGCCCGCTACAATGTGTCATCGCTGAAGGGGGCGATCCACGCCGCCGCGCCCTGCCCCGTCGACGTGAAAGCCAAAATGATCGAATGGTGGGGACCGATCCTGATCGAGTATTACGCCGGCTCCGAAGGCAACGGCGTCACGGTCTCGACCTCGCAGCAATGGCTGACCCATCGCGGCACCGTCGGCCGCGCCGTGGTCGGCAAGGTCAAGATTCTCGACGAGAACGACGAGGAGGCGCCGACCGGCCAGATCGGCCAGGTCTATTTCGCCGACGCGCCGGTTTTCAGCTATCACAACGATCCCGAGAAGACGAAGAAGGCCTACAACGCCAAGGGCTGGTCGACGCTCGGCGATGTCGGCTACCTCGATGAAGAGGGCTTCCTCTATCTCACCGACCGCAAGAGCTACATGATCATCTCCGGCGGCGTGAACATCTACCCGCAGGAGACCGAGGACGTGCTGATCACGCATCCCGCGGTCTCCGACGTCGCGGTGTTCGGCGTGCCGAACGAGGAGATGGGCGAAGAGGTCAAGGCCGTGGTGCAGCCGCACGACATCGCCAGGGCCGGCAAGGAGCTCGAGGCCGAGCTGATCGCGTTCTGCCGCCAGCATCTGTCGCCGATCAAATGCCCGAAGAGCATCGACTTCGAGCAAGAGTTGCCGCGGACCCCGACCGGGAAACTGGTGAAGCGGCATCTGCGCGACAGATACTGGCCGAAGGCGCCCGCCAGGGCGTGACTGCGCGCGGCCAAAATATCGAAAACAACCCCATGCAAAGGAGCTGGCGGTTGCCGGCGTTCGACAAGGCAACTTGACACGTCGGGCAACTCGGGGATATATTTCTAATATTCCGAAATCGCGCGGCGATCCGAACCCGCCCTCCAGGAGGATGAAGAGCGCATGCGGGACGCCGCTTGCGCCCAACCCACCGACCTACAAATCCTCCGCCGGTCCGCATGCCACCGACGCCGCGGCGCGCAGATGCAGTTGGCCGTGCTTGCCTGATGCCGTGCTGGTCCATTGCGCGTCGATGTGCTGAAAATCTTCCGACAGCTTGCCGCGGTGGCTGCCGTCGGTCTCGAACGCTCCGTTGCCATCGGGCGACCGTTCGAAGATCTCGACCTCGAGATCGGACAGCCTGATGAACATCTGCACGCCGATCCTGGTCACAAGACGGCCGACCTCATACGAACCGCAGCCTCTCGGGCTTCCGCGTTCTGCTCGTTCAGGACCTGCACCCTGTCGAAGGTGATGACGACGTTCTGCACCGTGTTGTCGCCATCCCACAGGAATTCGCCGATATAGGCGCGCGGCAATTTTTCGGTGAGCTCCTTGATGTCGGCCGCACGGACCGCATGCATCAGCACCAGGCTGGCGGCCACAATCATCACGCCAAGACGCGACATCCGGCCGGGCAGCTCTGCAATCCTCGCGTGGCGCATGCGGTATGCATCCCGTGGCCAAAGTTGCTATCGTGAATCAATGGCCGCCAGCATACAGCAAAATGCGCTGGTTGTGCGGCGAGGCCCAACAGGTGATCTGCACGATGGAAACGCTCCCCGACGTCCCGCTGCCCTCCACCATCCGCTCGCGTTATGTCGACGGGATCAACGGCCTGCGCATGCATGTGCTGGAGGCCGGCTTCGAAACAGCCGGCCGGCCCTGCCTGTTGCTGCTGCACGGTTTTCCCGAGCTGGGGTTCTCCTGGCGCAAGGTGATGCCGAGGCTGGCCGCTGCCGGCTACCACGTGATCGCGCCGGACCAGCGCGGCTATGGCCGCACCACAGGCTGGAGCGCGGAGTATGACGGCGATCTCGCCGCGTTTCGCCTGCCCAATCTGGTGCGCGATGCGCTCGGGCTGGTGGCGGCGTTCGGCTACACGCACGTCGATGCCGTGATCGGGCATGATTTCGGCTCGTCGGTCGCGGCATGGTGCGCGCTGATCCGCCCCGACGTGTTCCGCGCTGTCGTCATGATGAGCGCGCCGTTCGGAGGAACGCCGTCGCTGCCGTTCAACACCGCAAGTGAGCCCGCGAAACCCGTGAGCGAGGACCCCGTGCATCGCGAGCTGGCGGCGCTGCCGCGTCCGCGCAAGCACTACCAATGGTACTATTCGACGTATCAGGCCAATGCCGACATGCATCGCGCCCCACAGGGCGTGCACGACTTCCTGCGCGCCTACTATCATCACAAGAGCGCGGACTGGAAAGACAACAAGCCGTATCCGCTGCAATCCTGGTCGGCCGGGGAGCTGGCCAAACTGCCGACCTACTATGTGATGGACCTCGCCAAGGACATGGCTGCGACGGTGGCCGAGGAGATGCCGTCGCGCGAGGCGATCGCCGCCAACGCATGGCTGCCGGACCGCGACCTCGCCTATTACAGCGCGGAGTATCAGCGCACGGGATTCCAGGGCGGGCTGCAATGGTATCGCTGCGGGACGTCAGGCGCGTTCACTCCGGAATTGCAGACCTGGAGCGGCCGCTGCATCGAACAACCATCCGCGTTCATCTCGGGCAAGCAGGATTGGGGCACCTATCAGCGGCCCGGCGTGTTCGAGACGATGCAGACCAGGGCCTGTACCAAAATGATCGGCTGCCATCTGGTCGACGGCGCCGGCCACTGGGTGCAGCAGGAGCAGCCGGACGAAGTGAGCCGGCTGCTGCTGCAGTTCCTCGATCGCGCAAGCTAGAGCCACTTCGGTTCTGATCGAATCAGTCGCTCTAGATTCTTGTCTTGGCAGGTTTTCTTCGCGCGAACCGGCATCCGTTCCCGCGTCAGATGCGGATGCTTGCCGCCACGATCCCGTCACAGGGCGTTAATGCGCGGTTCACGAAACATTGGGCAATGATTGGCGTTGCTAGAAACCGGCGCTCGGTCCGGCGACTTTTTGAGGAAAGCAAAGATGGATAGGAAAATCGCTGGACTTCTGGGAGCGGTGGCCGCGTTCGGTGCGGTCGGTGCCGCCGAAGCTGCGCCTGGGCCGAACCCGGCCGACGTTCTGCAGGCGAACTCATACGCGGACCTGCTGGAGCCGATCTCGAACGCCTCCGCAAAGCTGCAGGCGCTCGACGAGGCTGCGCCCACTCCGGTCCGCGAGAACGTGCAGCTTGCACAGTACTACTACCACCACCATCACCACCACCACCACCATCATCACGGCTACTATCGCCGCGGCTACTACGAGCGCCCGGTCATCGTGGTGCCGCGCTATCGGCGCTACCACCATCACCATCATCACCACCATCATCATCACAGCTTCTACCGTCGCGATTACTGAGCGATGGCGACCGATCGGCGATACCACAACGGGGCCCGCGGGCCCCGTTGTTTCGTCAACTATGATGCGGCATCTCGCTCAATCGTTGCGCGCCTTCTCCTTTGCGGCGCGGTGCAGATGGCGATATGTGCCGTCGAACACCGTGTCCGATGACGACGTCCATTCCGTTCCGGCGGCCAGTTTGGGGCGATTGTTGTAGATGCGGCGCGCCTGCAATTCGCGTTCGGCGGCCTCCTCCTCGCCCATCTGCTCGAGCTGAAAGTTCGCTTCCTCGGGAATCACGATGATCTGGGCGAACGGCTCGTTCGGCCGGAAAATGTGAGTGCGCCCTTCCGCCGGCGCCTTGAACACCGTGAAGAACATCATCGGCCACCAATTGCGCACGAGCGCCGGAACGGCGATCGGCACGGTGTCGGAGCGATCGGTGTAGAAGCGCGGATGCGGTTCGGTACGGATCGCCATGCCCTTCTCGACCTTGAGATCGAGCAATATCTGATAGGTGTAGAACGCGTCGCCGAAATTCCGGAACGGCGGCCACTGCACGCCGCTGTCCGGCGGCTCACCCCAATCGGCGTCGAGTTGTAGCCTTCCGTCCTTCGTGGTGACGCGCAGCTCGAAATCATAGGGATAGAACAGCTCGATCCCGTATTGCGCGCCTTCCGAGAACGGCACGCAATGCCAGACCTGCTCGCGCGAACCATCGCTGCGCGGCTCACGGTTGCCGGCCCAGCCCGGAATCTCGAGTTTCGTCCGCCGCGGCGCCAGTCGCGCGTCGTTCAGGCGGAATTTGACGGTGTACATGGCATCCTCTCGTGCACAGCAGGAACTCGAACGGACGTAGCACAGCCTAGTTCCCCTGATCTTGATCACGAACGGGCAGAGACGCACCCATCCAGGATTGACCTCGGCCCGACGAACAAATATTAGAATTATTCTAATTCTAAACTCTGTAAACAAGGCGTCTGCCGTGAAGAATTTCGCCGATCTGACCGAGCGCGAGGTGCTGGCGGTCGCGATTGCCTCCGAGGAGGAGGACAGCCGCATCTACATGTCCTTCGCCGAGGACCTCGCCGGCCGCTATCCCGATACCGCAAAGATCTTCGAGGAGATGGCGGAGGAAGAGCGCGGCCATCGCCATCGGCTGCTGGAGACCTATGAGCAGCGCTTCGGCCCGCATCTGCCGCCGATCCGGCGCGAGGACGTCAAAGGCTTTCTGCGCCGGCGTCCGATCTGGCTGACCAAGAACCTGCCGCTCGACACCATCCGCAAGGAAGTCGAGACCATGGAACTGGAGGCCGAGCGCTTCTATGCCAAGGCTGCAGAAAAGGCTGAGGATACCGGCGTACGCCGGCTGCTCGGCGATCTCGCCGAAGAGGAGAAGGGCCACGAGAAACTCGCGGTCAAGCTGACCGGCGACATCCTCAAGCCCGATGTGCGCGCAGAGGAAGACCGCACGCGGCGGCGGATGTTCGTGCTGCAATATGTGCAGCCGGGCCTCGCCGGACTGATGGACGGCTCGGTCTCGACCTTGGCGCCGCTGTTCGCCGCCGCCTTCGCCACGCATCACAACTGGCAGACGTTCCTGGTCGGCCTCGCCGCCTCGATCGGCGCCGGCATCAGCATGGGCTTTGCCGAAGCGCTGTCCGACGACGGCTCGCTGACCGGGCGCGGCTCGCCCTGGCTGCGCGGCATCACCTGCGGATTGATGACGACGCTCGGCGGTCTCGGCCACACCATTCCCTATCTGGTGCCCGACGCGTGGCCGAACGCATTCTGGATCGCGACTGCGATCGCCGGCATCGTCGTGTTCTTCGAATTGTGGGCGATCGCCTTCATCCGCTCGCGCTACATGGACACGCCGTTCCTGCAGGCGGTGTTCCAGATCGTGCTCGGCGGCGCGATCGTGCTCGCGGTCGGCATATTGATTGGCGCGGCGTAGGACGGCGAGGCCTCCCGATGCGATCCCGGCGCCGATGTCGAGATAAGGCCCGCGCAGCGCTGATTGCGCTCGCCGCGGTCGGATACAGCAGCCATGCGCAGGCGACCGACGAGATCCAGGTCTACAATGCCGGCATCGCGGCGGTCGGCCAGTTCACCATCCAGCAGCATCTCAACTATGTCGGCATCGGCCAGAAGGATCCGCCCTTCCCGGGCGGCTTCCCGTCCAATCACAGCCTCAACGGCACGCCGGAGTTTGCCTATGGCATGACGGATTGGTGGGAGCTCGGGCTCTATCTGCCGTTCGCCGTGCAGGACCGGCAATTCCTGTCCGACGCCTTCAAGCTGCGCACGCTGTTCGTCTCGCCGAACGCCGACAAGCGCAATCTGTTCTACGGCGTCAATTTCGAGCTGAGCTACCAGATGCCGAAATTCGCGCAGACCCGCTGGGGCCTGGAGATCCGGCCGATCATCGGCATGCGCAACGCGGACTATGAATTCATCGTCAACCCGATTGTCGACGTCGGTTTCGGCAAATATGGCGAGGCGGATTTCGCGCCTGCCGCGCGCGTGGCGCGCAAGCTGAAGGACGATGTGTATGTCGGCCTCGAATACTACGCCGATTTCGGCAAGATCGGCGCCTTCAGCCCGCTCGCCGAGCAGCAACACACATTGTTCGCGGTGACCGACTTCAAGGTGGGTGATGTCGACATCGACTTCGGCGTCGGCTACGGCCTCACGCGGGCATCCGACCGGCTCGTGGTCAAGACCATCATCGGATACGCCTTCCCGGTGCCCGGGACCAAGGAGAGCAGCGAGCGCGCCAGCGCGAGCGGCCCCATCAATCCAATGGCGCATCTGTCGGCGCGCAGCACGCCGTATTAGATGAGCTCGACAATCTCAGAAACGGCTCGAAAGTTTATGACCGGTCGTCTGCATTACGGCACCACCGCGAAGCTGCTGCATTGGGTGATCGTCGCCCTGCTGGCGGTGCAATACCCGATCGGCTGGCTGATGCCGGACATTCATCGCGGTCAGGCACCCGGCGCCGCCATGACGTTCCATATTTCCTTCGGCATCGTCATCCTTGCGCTCATCATGCTGCGGTTCATCTGGCGGTTGACGCACCCGGTCGCGCCGGAAAGCTCGCTGCCTGCGTGGCAACGGCTGAGCTCGGAAGCCGTGCACTGGATGCTCTATGTTCTCGTGCTGGCAACGACCATCAGCGGCTGGCTGTTTGCATCGTTTCGCGGCTGGACCGTCTCGTTCTTCTACGTGATGCCGCTGCCGATGCTGGCCTCGGACAATGCCGCGGCCGGCAAGGCGATCGACGGCCTGCATCAGGCTGCAGAATGGTCTCTGCTGGTGCTGATCTGCCTCCACGTCGCGACCGCGCTGGTGCACTTGCTGATCTACCGCGACCGCATCATGCAGCGCATGCTTCCGGGCTAGGCGGCCAGCGCAATTGCGATCAAGCCGGGCTTGCCCGCCCGTTCCATTCTGCGCATGATCGCCGCCAGAACAAGGGAGCACGCCGTGGCCAAATCGCAATGGAGTTTCAAGACCGCCGTCGAACTGTCGGAGGCGCTGCGCAACAAGCTGGTCTCGGCAGTCGAACTCGCGGAAGACGCGATCGGCCGCATCGAGCGCCATGACGGCAAGATCAACGCAGTTTGCGTGCGCGATTTCGAGCGGGGCCTCGCTGCGGCCCGCGCTGCCGATGCCGCGATCGCGCGCGGCGAGCACAGACCGCTGCTCGGCATTCCCATGACGGTGAAGGAATCCTTCAACGTCGCGGGATTGCCGACGACCTGGGGCTTCCCGCCGCAAAAGGACTTCGTGCCGGCGGAAGACGCGCTCTCGATCACGCGGGTAAAGGACGCCGGCGCCGTCATCCTCGGCAAGACCAACGTGCCGGTCGCCCTCGCCGACTGGCAGAGCTACAACGAGATCTACGGCACCACCAACAACCCTTACGACCTCGGCCGCACGCCGGGCGGCTCCTCCGGCGGATCGTCGGCGGCGCTTGCCGCGGGCTACGGCGCATTGTCGCTCGGCTCCGACATCGGCGGCTCGCTGCGCGTGCCAGGATTCCACTGCGGCATCTATGCGCACAAGCCGACCTTCGCGCTGCTGCCGTCGCGTGGTCACACCCCGCCGCCGCTGCCGCCGCTGCCGTTCGATCGCGACCTGTCCGTGATCGGCCCGATGGCGCGCGGCGCGGCCGACCTCGCACTCGTGCTCGACGCGATGGCCGGTCCCGATCCGCTCGAAGCGGGCAAGGCGTACCGGCTGGACCTGCCGGCGGCGCGCCACACCGCCCTGAAGGATTTCCGCGTCCTCGTGATCGACAGCGATCCGGTGCTGCCGACCGACAAGGTGATCCGCGGAAGCATCGACAAGCTCTCGAGCAATCTCGACAAGGCCGGCGCGAAGGTGTCCCGCTCGAGCCCGCTGCTGCCGGACTTCGCCGCGTCGTCGCGGCTTTACATGCGGATCCTGCTGTCGTTCCTTGGGGCGACCTTCCCGCCCGAGGTCTATGCCGGCGCCTGCGCGGCGGCAGCTACGCTGCCGGCCAGCGACACCAGCCTGCAAGCCGAGCGGCTGCGCGGCATCGCGCTCAGCCACCGCGACTGGGTGATCGCCGACGGCGGCCGCGCGCGGCTGCGCGCGCAATGGCGCGAGCTGTTCAAATCGTTCGACGCCGTGATCTGCCCGATCATGCCGACGCCGGCCTATCCGCACGATCATTCGCCCGACCAGGAGCAGCGGCGAATTCTGATCGACGGCGAGCCGCATGTGTATACCGACCAGCTCGCCTGGCCCGGCATCGCCACGCTGCCCGGCCTGCCCTCGACCGCGATCCCGACCGGCTTTGCGCCCGACGGATTGCCGGTCGGCGTGCAGATCGTCGGCCCCATGCTGGAAGACCGCACGCCGCTGAAGCTCGCCGAGCTGATCGAGCGCGAGTTCGGCGGCTTCGTGCCGCCGAAGATGTTCGATGACTAGGTGAGCTGCTGCCGTCATTGCGAGGAGCGCAGCGACGACGCAATCCATATATCAGCGAGCACGGCGATGGATTGCTTCGCTGCGCTCGCAATGACGAACAACAGGGAGAACACCAATGAGCAAGGACCTCGAAGAGCTGACGAAGCTCAACAAGGATTACGTCGACTCGGTTCAGAACTGCGACGTCAAGCGCTTCGATGAAATCCTGGCGCAGGACTTCTACTGCACCAATCCCGACAAGAGCCTGGTCGACCGCGCCGCCTTCCTGAAGCAGACGGCGATTCCGGTGAAGATCAAGGGACTGAAAGCCGAGGACGTCAAGATCCGCATCCTCGGCGATTTCGCCATCATCCACGCCCAAACCAGCTACACCGGCGCGGACGGTGAGCCCGCGCATGGCCGCTACACCGACTGCTGGGCGAGGCAGAACGGGAAATGGCTCGCGGTCTCCGCGCACGTCGCGCGGTGAGGGCGACGTTCGCAGCCTCACCCTCCGCTGTCATGCCCCGCTTCATGCGGGGCATCCAGTACTCCGCGGCCGCAGTTGATTCACACAACTTCCGCCGCGGCGTACTGGGTCGCCCGGTCAAGCCGGGCGACGACGGCCGAAACTTCAACTATCGAACATGATCACGCTGCGCAGCGTCTTGCCGGCTTTCATGTTGGCAAAACCCTCGTTAATCTCGCTGAGCTTCAGCTTGGCCGAGATCCAGTCCTCCAGATGCAGCTTGCCGCGCATGTAGAAGTCGACGAGGCGCGGCATGTCGACGCGGAAGTGGTTGGAGCCCATCGACGAGCCCTGGATGCGGCGCTCGCGCAGGAAGTCGAAGCCGTGCAGCTCGATCTTCTGGCCGAACGGGATCATGCCGACGATGGTCGCGGTGCCGCCCGCCGCCAGCATGGCGAAGGCCTGCTCGGCGGTTTCCTTGCGGCCGAGCACCTCGAAGGAGTGCTGCACGCCACCGCCGGTCAGCTCGCGCACCTGCTGGACCACGTCTCCGCGCGCAGGATCGACGATGTCGGTGGCCCCGAGCTTGGTCGCCAGCTGCAGCTTCGCCGGATTGGTGTCGATCGCGATGATGCGGCCGGCGCCGGCGATCTGCGCGCCGTTGATCGCGGCCATGCCGACGCCGCCGCAGCCGATCACAGCCACGGTCTCGCCCGCGGTCACCTTCGCGGTGTTCACCACGGCGCCATAGCCGGTGATGACGCCGCAGCCGATCAGCGCGGCGAGATCGAGCGGCATCTCCTTCTTGATCTTCACGATCGCGTTCTCGTGCACCAGCATCTGCTCGGCGAAGGACGACAGATTGAGGAACTGGTTGAGCTTCTCCTTCCTGCCCCACGACAGGCGGTTGGAGGCCCCGGGCAGCATCTTCACCGTAGTGTCGGTGCACAGCACGGTGCGGCCGGTGGTGCAATTGTCGCAGGTGCCGCAGAACACCGACAGGCAGGTGACGACGTGATCGCCCGGCTTCACGTAGTTGACGTCTGAGCCGACCTTCTCGACCACGCCGGCCGATTCGTGACCGAGCACCGCCGGCAGCGGATGCGGATAAAGCCCTTCCATGAAGTGCAGGTCGGAATGGCAGAGCCCCGCGACCGCGGTGCGGATCAGGACCTCGCGCGGCCCCGGATTGGGTACGCTGACATCCTCGATCACCAGCGGCTGATTGACTTCATGCAGGACGGCGGCCTTCATCGGGGTCTCCCTTGACGTTCTTGTTTGTTTGAAAAGTGCGCTCGCGCGGCAGCCTACGCTGCGATGAGCAATTCGCCAACCTCGGCCATGCCGACGGCGCGATCGCCGAGCAGGTGCTCGGTCATCCTGCGCTGAACGGTATTTTCCGTAAGCCGGAACGGATCGCCCGGCGTCACGCGGTGATCGACCACCATCCGCGACAGCAGCAGCCGGCGCGCGTCGCCACGCATCTCGTGGATACGCCCGCCCTCCCAAGCCAGCGCTACGGCGCTCGCGACGTGATACAGCAGGCTGGTGGCGCGCCGCGCATCGCCCTCATTGTCGATGCGGCTCGCGACCTCGCGCGCAAATCCGATCGCGCGGTCGCCGAGATCACGCAGCCGGTTGCGCCAGGCCTCGGGCACGTTCGGGCTGTCGTCGAGCCGCGCATGCAGATCGGCGGCGAGCGCATTGTCGGCGCCATGGCGTCCGACCGCGCGCTTCAGCGCATCGATCGCGACGATGTTGCCGGTGCCCTCCCAGATCGAGCCGAGATGCGCATCGCGCAGCAGCCGCGGCGTGACGAATTCCTCAATGTAGCCGATGCCGCCGCGCATCTCCATCGCATCGCCGCAGACCTTGCGGGCGTCGCGGGTGGCGCGGAATTTCAGAGTCGGCGTCAGGATGCGGAGCAGCGCCGCGGCGTCCTGGCTGCCGGCCTCGGCGCGGTCGAGCGCATCGGCGGTCAAAAAGCTCATCGACAGCGCCTGCTCGGTCGGCAGCATGATCTTCATCAGCTGGCGCCGCGCCAGCGGCAGGTCGATGATCCGTTGGCCGAACACCACACGCCCCTTCGCGACCGTGATCGCGTCGTGCCAGGCACGGCGCATCAGCGCGGTCGACTTCACGCCGTTGGAGAGCCGCGACGAGTTCACCATCTCGGCCATCTGCACGAAGCCGCGGTCGAGCTTGCCGACGGCGTACGCGATCGCACCATCGAGCTTGATCTCGCCAGAGGCCATCGAGCGGGTGCCGAGCTTGTCCTTGAGGCGCACAATCCGGTAGTGGTTCTGCGAGCCGTCGTCGAGGAAACGCGGCATCAGGAACAGGCCGACACCTTTGGTGCCCGGCCCCGCGCCCTCGGGGCGCGCCAACAGCATCACCACCTTGGCGTCGGCGTTCGAGCAGAACCACTTCTCGCCATGGAGCCGCCAGTGGTCGCCCTCCTGCACCGCGCGCGTGGTCAGCGTGCCGACGTCGGAGCCGCCTTCTTTTTCGGTCATGAACTGGCCGCCCTGCGTCAGCTTGCTCATGTCGGTTTGCGTCAGGCCGTCGAGATATTTCGCCTTCAACGCCTCGCTGCCGAAATTCGCCAGCAGCTTTGCGCAACCGTCGGTGACGTTGATCGGGCAGCCCATGCCGAATTCGGCCTGGTTGAACAGGAAGGTGAAGGCGTGCTTGGCCACCACGGGATATTTGTCGGGCCAGCCCATGATGCCCTTGCGAATCGACAGCGCGTGAATGCCGAACTCGCCGAACGCGGCCTTCTCGATCTCGCGATAGGCCGGATGATATTCGATTGTTTGCACGTCGCGGCCGAACTTGTCGCGCTGGTGCAGCACCGGCGTATGGCGGTCGGCAAGCCGCGCGCATTCGTCGAGAGCGCCGCCGGCCAATCCGCCGAGCCGATCGAGATGCGGCTCGATGTGGCGGAACAACGCCTCGGGCAGATGCAGCTTCAGAAGATCGGTCAGCGCGGGATCGGCCCGGTAGAAATTCATTCCCGTCGTGTCGGGCGCGAGCAGGCCCGGCTGGCTGGCGGATGGCGTTTTCGGATCCTGCTTGTGCGGCTGCATTGAATTCCCGATTGCGGTGCTCATTTGTTTGGGCACGACTATCCTCCTCCGGCCGAGCAAAGGAAAGCCCAATGGATATTCCGAAGTACAAGATCGCCCTGATCGTCGGCGCCGGCGAGGGCCTCAGCGCCTCGCTGACGCGGCTATTTTCGCGGGAGGGAATTCGCGTCGCGCTGGGCGCGCGCAGCATCGAGAAGCTCGGTGCGCTCTGCACGGAAACCGGCGCGCGCGCCTATGCCTGCGACGCCACCAAGGCGGAAGACGTCGAGCGTCTGTTCGGCTTGGTCGAGCGCGAGATCGGAACACCGGACCTCGTGGTCTATAACGCCTCCGGGCGCTCGCGCGGCCCCTTCGTTGAACTCGTTCCCTCCGAGGTCGAGCAGGCGATCGCAGTCTCAGCGTTCGGCGGTTTCCTGGTCGCGCAGGAAGCGGCGAAGCGCATGCTGCCCAACAAGAAGGGCGCGATCCTGTTCACCGGCGCTTCCGCCAGCGTCAAGGGCTATGCGCAATCGGCGCCGTTCGCGATGGGCAAGTTCGCATTACGCGGGCTGGCGCAGAGCATGGCGCGCGAATTGTCGCCGCAGGGCATCCATGTCGCGCATTTCGTGATCGACGGCGGCATCCGCAGCGCCGCGCGCGCCGAGCCCGCCGACCGCCCGGATTCGATGCTCGATCCCGACGCGATCGCGTTGAGCTACTGGAACGTGCTGCAGCAGCCGCGCAGCGCCTGGAGCTGGGAGCTGGAATTGCGGCCCTGGGTTGAGAAGTTTTGAGATGACGGAGATCATGCAAGCGGCGTAACTTGCGCACCTGGTCCGCCGCATCCGTCATTGCGAGCGGAGCGAAGCAATCCATGCCACCACAAGCGGCGAAATGGATTGCTTCGGCGCAGCGCCTCGCAATGACGGCAACGATTGCCTCCGGAGGAACCATGACCGCTGAAATCAAGATCGAGACCGGCACCGACGAACTGCTCTGCGTGATCCGCGACCGCGTCGCCGTCATCACGCTGAACCGCCCGGATGCCCGCAACTCGCTGTCGGACACGCTGACGCCGGCGCTGCGCACGATGATTCGGACCTGCGGCGAGAATCCCGAGGTCGGCGTGCTGCTCGTCACCGGCGCGGGCAAGGCGTTCTGCGCCGGCGGCAACGTCAAGGGCATGGGCGCCAATCGCGCCCCGAAGAAGCTCGAAATGTCCTATGAGGACAAGGTCGCCGACCTGCAGGAGCGCCAGCGCCTGCTGACCGGTGCGCTGGCCTCGGTCCGCAAGCCGACCATTGCCGCGCTGCCCGGCCCGGCGGTGGGCGCCGGCCTTGCGATCGCGATGGCCTGCGACCTCCGGATCGCGGCGCAATCCGCCTTCATCTCGACCGGCTATCTGCGCGTGGCGCTGAGCGGCGACTACGGCATGGCCTGGCTGCTGACGCGTCTGGTCGGCACCTCGCGCGCCCGCGAGTTGATGTTCACATCGGAAAAGGTCGATGCCGCAAGATGCGAGCAGATCGGCCTCGTCAACCGCGTGGTACCGGACGAGACGCTGCAGGACGAAGCGTTCGCGCTGGCGAAGTCGATGGCCGAAGGCCCGACGCTGGCGCTGCGCTACATGAAGGACAATCTCGACGAGGCGCTGCAGTTCGACTTCGCCACCGCGCGCGACCACGAGGCCGAGCGGCTGATCCGCCTGACCACGACGGCCGATCACAAGGAGGCGGTGCAGGCCTTCATCGAGAAGCGCAAGCCGGTGTTTAGGGGCAATTGAGCGCGTAGCGCCCTTCAAGTCACCTCTCCCCTCGTGGGAGAGGCGAACCAAGCGCGTAGCCCGGACGGAGCGAAGCGAAATCCGGGGCAGACTATCCGCGGCGAAAGCTGATCCCGGATTGCGCTCCGCTTCATCCGGGCTACGGGATCGGAACAATCAAAAAGAAAAGGGCCCGGTTCTGGAGGGGCCAGAACCGGGCCTAGTCAGTCAAACCGCAAGCGAGGACATCGTGGCCGAGCGGGAAGTGGCGGCAAGCCGCCAGCTGGCACAGGGAATGTCTTGCGGTTCGACGTAGATCTCCTTCGCAAAGCGCACCAGCTTCCAATCGCCGGGGCTCGCAGTGAAGGCATAGCCGGACTTGCGGGCGAGACCGATCATCGTCGCGTTGGAACGCAGCGTGTCGCCGAAGATGCGCTCGGCTCCGAAAGACGCCGCGCGGCATTCAAGATTCTTCAGCAGCGCCTTGCCAATGCCGTGGCCCTGCCACCGGTCATCGATCGACAGGCCGAACTCGACGCTCGACGTATCGGCATGGAAGGCGTAGCGGGCTTCGCCGACGATGGTCTCAAATCCATCGACCACCATCGTCGCGACCACCGTGAACCGGTCAGCCTCGCCGACGTGAATGAAACGCTCGAGCTCCATCTTTGGCAGCTCGCTTAATGCACCCAGGAAGCGGTTATAACGGGACGCGGCGGAGAGCGAGCGGATGTAAGCCTGCAGCTCTTCGCGGTCGCGCGGCTCGACGAAGCGCACCTTGATCTCGCTGCCGTTCTTGGCGCGCAGCACATCAGAGTATTGCTTGAGATCGTCGAGATGCAGCGCAGTCATGACACGCTCCTCGGGTGAAGGAATTGGCCGGCGCCCCCCGGTCGAGGCGGCGCCGGCGACGGCGTCCTTGTCAGGCCCGCCAGAACGGCTTGTCGGTCTCGAAAACGATGTCGCTGCGGGACATGCCGATGTCGTGCAGGTCGCGCTCGGTCCACTGCGACAGCTCGCGGCGGCGCTCATAGCGATCCCACCAGACATGCAGCGTGTCGCTGACCTGGTTCAGCAACCCAGGCGTATGATGATTTGTCATCGATTCATGGGTGAAAATGGACATCTGCGGCTCCTATCGGTAACCTGTTGGCGGCAATATCGGAGCTATTCGGCCTGTTCACAAACGACACTTTGTACCGCTTCGCATGAATTAAAGTCATGTATTTGGAGACCATCCTGAGATGACCAGCCGCCTGCCTTCGTTGAACGGCCTGAGGGCGTTCGAGGCCGCCGCGCGGCATATGAGCTTCACGGTCGCGGCGTCCGAATTGAATGTGACGCAGACCGCGATCAGCCATCAGATCCGGCGCCTCGAGGAAGAGCTCGGCGTTCGTCTGTTCGTCCGCCAGAACCGCTCGTTGAGCCTGACGCCGGAGGCCGCCGAATACCTTCCCGGCGTCCGCGCGGCCTTCAATGACCTCAGGCTCGCGACCGACCGCCTGCTGCGCCGGGACGACGATCATGTGCTGACCGTCTCGACGCTGGCATCGCTCGCCGCCAAATGGCTGCTGCCGCGGCTGTCGGCGTTCCAGGAGGCGCATTCCGGCATCGATGTCCGCATCACCACCTCGACCAGCCTGGTCGACTTCCAGCGCGACAAGGTGGACGCGGCGATCCGCTATGGCCGCGGACAATGGGCGGGCCTGCGCGCGGACTGGCTGATGGCGGACGAGCTGTTTCCGGTGTGCAGCCCGTCGCTGCTGGATGGAACCAGGCCGCTGAAATGCCCCGAAGACCTCAGGGACCATGTGCTGCTGCACACCAGCAACGCCAACAGCGACGACTGGCGGCTGTGGCTGACCGCGGCGGGTCTGCCGACCGACATTTCCAAGCAGCCGGGCGTGACCTTCGACCTGCTGTTCGTGACGATCCAAGCCGCGATCGACGGTATCGGCATCGCGATGGGCCGCACCTCCTATGTGCAGGACGACATCGCCAAGGGGCGCCTCGTGGTTCCCTTCAAGATCGCGCTGCCGGCGGACGCCGGCTTCTATCTGGTCACGCCGCAGGGACGCGCCGATTCCCCGAAGCTTTCTGCGTTCCGCTCCTGGCTCGGCGCCGCGGCGCATACGACGGCTTGATGCGGCGCACGCGGCACGAGACTATTGTTCTGACGCGTTTTCTCCACGCGAACCGGTGTCCACTTCGCTCGAAAACGCTCTCAGCAAATTCCCGCCTACGGCTTTTTTCCCATAGCGGCGGCGTGATTTCGGGTTGGTCGCGCCGGACAGCCGTGCCAAATTGCCGCATATGGCAGTTAACTGCCTTGGCCGGCGACACAATTTGCGCCGGCCGTTTTGTCACGGGGAGGAAAGGGCGTTATGTCGCAGTCGAGTTCATCGCAAGTCCCGCAGATCAAGTCGCGTCTCGGCGCCATCCTGCGCGCGACCAGCGGCAATTTCCTCGAGCAATTCGACTTCTTCCTGTTCGGCTTCTATGCGCAGGACATCGCGAAGGCGTTCTTCCCCGCCCAGAATGAGACCGCGGCCCTGCTCAATGCGTATGGCGTGTTCTGGCTCGGCGCGCTGATGCGCCCCGTGGGCGCGATCGTGCTCGGCTCCTACATCGATCGCATCGGCCGCCGCCAGGGCCTGATCGTGACGCTCGCGCTGATGGCACTTGGCACCGTGGTGATTGCGTTCTGTCCGTCCTACGCATCGATCGGCATTGCCGCAACGATCATCGTGCTGATTGGCCGGCTGATCCAGGGCTTCTCCGCCGGCGTCGAACTGGGCGGCGTCTCCGTTTATCTCTCCGAGATCGCGACGCCCGGCAATCGGGGATTCTACACCTCGTTTCAATCCTCGAGCCAGCAGGTCGCCATCTTTGTTGCGGCCGTGATCGGCTTCGTCCTGAGGGAGGCGATTCCGGGCGACACCTTCCTGGATGCGATCGGCGGCGGCGTCGCCAAATGGCGCATCCCGTTCTTCATTGGATGCCTCATCATTCCCGTGATCTTCATGTTGCGGCGTTCGCTCGAGGAAACGCCGGCCTTCCTGGCCATGAAAAAGCATCCGACGGCGAGAGAAGTGTTCGCCTCGGCGATCGAGAACTGGCGCATCGTCATTCTCGGCATGATGATCGCGGTTCTGACCACCACGACGTTCTATTTCATCACGGTGTATGCGCCCGGCTTCGGCAAGGAGCTGCACCTTTCGGCCTCCGGGACGCTGCTGGTGACCCTGCTCGTTGCGATGACGAATTTCATCTGGAATCCGGTCGGCGGTGCGCTGTCCGACCGGATCGGCCGCAAGCCGGTGCTGATCGCGATCGCGAGCCTGTCGTTCGTGACCGCCTACCCGGCACTGTCGTGGCTCTCGCATGAGCCCACGCTCGGGAAGCTGCTGGCCGTGCAGATGATGTTCTCGTTCTATTTTGGCGTCTACAGCGGCACGATGCTGGGATGCCTGGTCGAGATCGTGCCGGCGCATGTCCGCACCACCTGCTTCTCGATCGCGTTCGCGTTGGCGGCGGGCATCTTCGGCACATCGACCCCCTTTGTCGCAACCAAGCTGATCGCGATGACCGGCCAGGACAAGGCCTCGCCTGCCTACTGGCTCATGTTCGGCGCTGTTCTCGGCATCATCGCCGCGCTGATCGTCTATCGTGGCGGCCAGACCATCGAGCAGCGCGAGACGGTCACGGCCTGATATTCCGCATCGCGGCCGGGGATCAGGTATCCGTCCGGCCGTGTTGCTTTCCATGCCAACAACGATAACAAGAGCGCATGGTTGATCTGACACGCAGGTTCGACGTGCTGGTGATCGGCGGCGGTAACGCCGCGCTTTGCGCTGCGATCAGCGCGCGGCGCGCCGGCGCCTCCGTGCTGGTGCTTGAGGGCGCCCCGAAATTCTACCGCGGCGGCAATACCCGCCACACCCGCAACATGCGCTGCGCCCATGACGCGGCGACCGAGATCCTCACCGGCCCCTACACCGAGGAGGAATTCTGGAAGGATTTGCTGCTGGTGACCGGCGGCCAGACCGACGAGGAACTGGCCCGCTTCATGATCCACGAGTCCAAGGACATCCTGAACTGGATCGTCGAACAGGGTGTGCGCTGGCAGCCTTCGCTCGGCGGCACGCTCAGCCTTGGCCGCACCAACTCGTTCTTCCTCGGCGGCGGCCGCGCGATGCTGAACGCGCTCTATCGCACCGCCGAGGAGCTCGGCGTCGACGTCCTCTACGACGCCGAGGTGATCGATCTCAAGATCGAGGACGGCATGTTCCTGTCGGCGCAGCTGAAACAGCCGGTCGGCGGCAAGACCGAGGTGCGCGCCTCGACGCTGGTCGCGGCCGCGGGCGGCTTCGAAGCCAATATCGAGTGGCTGAAGGAATATTGGGGCGAGGCTGCCGACAATTTCCTGATTCGCGGTACGCCCTATAACCGCGGCGCGATCCTGAAGATGCTGCTCGCGAAGGGCGTGCAGGAGATCGGCGATCCGACGCAGTGCCATGCGGTAGCGATCGATGCCCGTGCGCCGAAATTCGATGGCGGCATCATCACCCGCCACGATTCCGTCGTGTTCGGCATCGTCGTCAACAAGCACGCCGAGCGCTTCTACGACGAGGGCGAGGACATCTGGCCGAAGCGCTACGCGATCTGGGGCCGCCTGGTCGCCGCGCAGCCGGACCAGATCGCCTACATCATCTTCGATTCGACCGTCGTGACGAGCTTCATGCCGACGCTGTTTCCGCCGATCGCGGGCGCAACGATCGCCGAGCTCGCCGGCAAGCTCGAGCTCGATGCGTCAGCGCTGGAAAAGACCATCACCGATTTCAACGCCGCGGTGCAGCCCGGCACGTTCGACCACACCATCCTCGACGACTGCGCTACCCAAGGCATCACGCCGGCGAAGACGCATTGGGCGCGCAGGATCGAGACGCCGCCCTATCTCGCCTATCCGGTGCGGCCGGGCATCACTTTCACCTATCTCGGCACTCGCGTGAACAAGCAGTCGCGGATGCTGATGAAGGACGGCAAGCCGTCGGCCAACATGTTCGCCGCCGGCGAGATCATGGCCGGCAACGTGCTCGGCAAGGGGTACGCCGCCGGCATCGGCATGACCATCGGCAGCGTGTTCGGCCGCGTCGCCGGGCGGGAAGCGGCGAAGAATGCGCGGAACTGAGGACGGGACTGGCGCGATGCACGGGACGAGGATCTTGCAGGAAGCCGACCGTCTGATGACGGTGTGCAATTCCTGCCGCTATTGCGAGGGCCTGTGCGCGGTGTTTCCCGCGATGGAGATGCGCCGTGCCTTCTCCGACGGCGACCTCAACTATCTCGCCAATCTGTGCCATGCCTGCGGCGCCTGCTACACCGACTGCCAGTTCTCGCCGCCGCACGAGTTCAACGTCAATGTCCCGAAGACGCTGGCGATGGCACGCGCGGAATCCTATGCCGCCTATGCCTGGCCGCGCGCATTTGCCGGCGCGTTTGCACGCAACGGCCTCGTCATCAGCCTGATCGCCGCGCTCAGCGTCGCCGCGTTCATCTTCGGCTTCGCCGCGATCAACGACCGCGGCGTGCTTTATGGCATCCACACCGGCCCCGGCGCGTTCTACAAGCTGATGCCGCATAATGCGATGGCGCTGCTGTTCGGCGCCGCCCTGCTCTATGCGATGCTCGCGCTGGTGATGGGCGTGCGCGCATTCTGGCGCGCGATCGGCGAGCCCATCGGCATGAAAACGGACGCGAAGTCGCTGTTGCAGGCGGTCCGCGACGCCGGCGAGCTACGCTATCTCGATGGCGGCGGTGTCGGCTGCTTCAACGAGGACGACCACCCGACCGACCGCCGCAAGCTGTATCACCACTTCACCTTCTATGGCTTCGTGCTGTGCTTCGCCGCGACCTGCGTCGGCACGCTGTACCACTATCTGCTGGCGCGCGAAGCGCCCTATGCGTGGTGGGACCTGCCGGTCGTGCTCGGCACGCTCGGCGGCATCGGCCTCGTGGTCGGCCCGATCGGGCTCTTGTCGGAGAAATGGAAGCGCGACCGCGTGCTGGTCGACGAGCAGCAGATGGGCATGGACACCGCGTTCATCCTGATGCTGTTCCTGACCAGCGTCACCGGCCTTGCCTTGCTGCTGTGGCGCGAGAGCGCCGCGATGGGCCCGCTGCTGGCGCTGCATCTCGGCGTGGTGTTCGCGCTGTTCATCACCATGCCCTACGGAAAATTCGTGCACGGCATCTACCGCTTCGTCGCGCTGGTGCGCTACGCGCGCGAACGGCAGATGATGGCTGAATGAGTAAGGATGTAGGGTTGGGTTAGCGAAGCGTAACCCACCGACTTCGTGCCGCGCAGAAGATGGTGGGTTACGCCTTCCGCCTTCGCTCGTTGAGCTACGGCGGACGTAGTCGGCTAACCCACCCTACGGGACCTCCCGCGTGGCGCCAGCGCGGCGGATATTACAAATCCACCACCACGTAGTCGCTTTCCACCGCGACCTTGATGGTCTCGGCGACATACGGCCCCTTCACCACATTGGTGCCCGGCTCGACGCTGACCGGATAGGCGCGCACGCGGAAGCGGCGCGGGTCGCAATAGGACTGGCCGGTGCGGATATCGAACTCCCAGCCGTGCCAGGGACAGCGCAGGATCTCACCGAGCTTGGTGTATTCGATCTCGCCGGGGTCCGACGACGAGGCGAGCCCGATCAGCGGCCCCTCGCACAGCGCCGCGCCCTGATGCGGGCAGCGGTTCAGCAGGCCGAAGAACTCGCCCTTGACGTTGAAGACGGCGATCGGCCGCCCGTCGATCTCGAGGAATTTTCGCGACCCCGGCGGCAGCTCGTCCACCGGGGCGATCACGTGACGCGTCATCTATGAGATACCGTACAGCTGCTTCGCATTGTCGAGATAGAATGCCTGGCGGTTGGCGTCGCTGACGCCGGCCGGCAGCACGCGCGACGGCTCGTCGTAATCCCAGTGCGGGTAGTCGGTCGCGAACAACAGCTTGTCCCAACCGATCCACTCGATGGTCTGGAACAGATGGTCGCGGCTCTCCGGATCCTCCATCGGCTGCGTCGTCCACCAGATGTGATCGCGGATATATTCCGACGGCTTGCGCTTCAGATGCGGCACCTCGGCGTGCAGCCGCGCAAACACCTTGTCGAGCCGCCACGCCAGCGAGGGCGCCCAGCCGAACCCGGCCTCAACCATCACCATCTTCAGTTTCGGGAAACGCTCGAACACGCCCTCGAGCACCAGGCTCGCCAGCGCGGTCTGCTGGCATTGCGAATGCCCGACCATCTCCTCGATGTAATAGCTCGGCCAGCCCGACGCGGTGATCGGGTTGCCGCCGAAGCCGAAGGCATGCACGCCGATCGGAAGGCCGGCCTCCTGGGCTGCTTCATAGATCGGCCAGTAACGGCGCTGGCCGAGCGGCTCGACATTGCGGCTCAGCAGCAGCACCTGGACGAAATTCCTATCGCCTGCGCGCCTGCGGATTTCGGCCGCGGCCGACACGCCGTCCTCGTTGGCGACGACGACCGAGCCCTTCAGGCGGGAGTCCTTGCTGGTCCATTTCTCGATCTGCCAGTCGTTGATCGCCGCGCAGATCGCGGACGCGAGATCCTGGTTGCGGATGCCCTGCCCGGTGTTGAGCGGGTTGAGCACGCCGAGCGCGACATTGTTGGGATCGAGATGCTGCTTCTGCATGAAGGACAGCGACGAGCCCTGCGGGCCGCCTTCCGGCGGATAGGCATCGCGGCGCGAGGCATTGGGCTGCGCCTTCGGATAGGGCGGGCCTTCCATCATGCCCTGATAGGGATGGACGCCGAAGGTTTCGAGATGGCTGTGCCAGCGCTTGGCCAGATAAGGATGCAGCTCGTCCTTGGTCGCGCGCGCCGGATGGATGTCGCAATCGGCGATCGCGGTCTTGATGCCAGCTGACGCAGCCGCGTCGGGACGTTCCCGAATCTGGATGTTCATGGCGTCGTCTCCTTCACCTGCAAGCGCGGATAGGTCGCGTGCGGATTGTCGATCATGATCTTGCGGACCAGATCCTGCGACAACCCCTTCGGCAGCACCTCGTCACCGTCGAACTGCCAATGCGGATAGTCGGTCGAGAATAGGATCAATTCGTCCGACTGCATATGGTCGAACAGCCGGTTCAGGGTGTCGCCGTCCGGCGGCGCGTCGACCGGCTGCAGCGAGAAGCGGATGTTGCTGCGCACAATCTCCAGCGGCGCGCGGTCGACCCACGGCGTCTCCATGCGCACGCCGCGCCAGAACTTGTGCAGCCGCCACAGGAACGGCGGCAGCCAGGTGAAGCCGGACTCCAGCATCACCATTTTCAGGTTCGGATGGCGCGCGAACACGCCCTCGACGATCAGGCTGGTGAGCTGGGTCTGGAACGCCTGCGCCTGCGCGACATAGTCCTCGATATGATAGGAGCCCCAGCCGACCGAGGTCGGCGGGTTGTGATAGTTGCTGCCGGCATGGATGCCGATCGGCAGGCCGAGCCGTTCGGCCGCGGCGTAGATCGGCCAATAATGACGTTTGCCGAGCGGCATGTCGCCCATCACGAGCATCAGCACCTGCACGAAGCGCTTGTCCTGCGCACAGCGCTCGATTTCGGCGACCGCCTTCTCGATGCTCGGCACGGGGATCACGATCGAGCCGCGCAGGCGATCGTCCTTGTCGAGCCATTCCTTGACCAGCCAGTCGTTCAGCGCGCGGCAGAAGGCATCGGCCATGTCCTCGGAGAACACCATCTGCACGCCATAGAGCGGATTGCAGATGCCGGTGGCGGTGCCGAACCGGTCGAGCGCCTGGCGCTGCATGTCGGCGAGGCTCGAACCCGGCTTGCCCTGGGCGGGACGCCAGTCCGGCCGCGAGGCGATCGGCGAATTGGTCGGATAGGATTGCGAGATCAGGTCGGTCATGCCGCGCGTCGTCACCTGGTCGCGCCAGTAGTCGTTCATATACGGCAGCAAGCTGGTGAGGTGAGGCACGGCGGGATGCAGATCGCAATCCACGCCACCCGCGATCGGCAACGTCATGGTGTTTCCTCCGGCGCACGCTCTCACAACAACTTGTCGGGCGCCGCTTGGTTGTTGTCCGATATTCAATCAGGCCGGGCTGCGGTCCGCAACTCGGCAGGGGCCGGTGTGGTGTGCTAGGAAGGCAGAACGCCCTACAGGATTTTCATGGCAAGCAACGAGAAAGAGCGCCGATGAACGCACTCATATCCATCGCCGAGCAGGTCGCCGCGAAGCTGATCGCGAACAAGCAGACGATTGCGGTCGCGGAATCCTCCACCGGCGGACTGATCTCGGCATCGCTGCTCGCCGTGCCCGGCGCATCGGCCTATTTCCTCGGCGGCGGCGTGATCTACACCCGCGATGCACGGCGCGCGCTGATGGACATCTCCGACGATGCCATGCGCGGCCTCCGCTCGTCGTCGGAACCCTACGCGCAATTGCTGGCGCGCCAGATCCGCGAGCGCCTCTCGACCGATTGGGGATTGTCGGAAACCGGCGCCGCCGGCCCGACCGGCAACCGCTACGGCGATGCCGCCGGCCACAGCTGCATGGCGGTCGCAGGTCCCCAGCAACAGGTGATCACGCTGGAGACCGCCAGCGGCGACCGGCAGGCCAACATGCGGGCGTTCGCGAAGGCGGCGCTGGAGCTGCTGTTGAAGAATCTGTGATTGCCCCCGGTGTCGTCCCGGGCAAGCGAAGCGCGACCCAGGACCCATAACCACAACTGCCGGCGTTAAAAAACGCTGGGGCCACAGCCGTGCGCAGCAATGATCGACGGTGGTTATGGGTCCCTGCTTTCGCAGGGACGACATGGGAAGGAGCTTGCAATCTAGCGAAGAGCAGTAGCCCGGATGAAGCGAAGCGCAATCCGGGGCAGCTGCATCCGCCGCATGACCGTCCCCGGATTTCGCGCAGCCTGTCATCGGGCGCGCGTTCGCGCGACCCGTTGGCTTCATCCGGGCTACGAGAGCTTCTGCGAGAACTCACTTCTCGCGGAACGAGCGCATGAACTGGTCGCTCAGCGGCTTCATCAGGTACGACATCATGGTGCGGTCGCCGGTCTGGACGAAGGCTTCCACCGGCATGCCGGGGATGATCTTCACCTCGCTGCCGAGGCGCGCGACTTCTTCGGGCGGCATCGAGACGCGGATCGTGTAATAGCTCTGCCCGGTGCGCTGGTCGGTGTTGACGTCGGCGGAGACGCGGGTGACGACGCCGTTCAGCTCCGGCGTGGTGCGCTGGTTGAAGGCGGAGAGCCGCAGCACGGTCTTCTGTCCGACCTGGAGCTTGTCGATGTCCTGCGGATTGACCTTGGCCTCGACCGACAAATCATCGGCCCTCGGCACGATCATCATGATGGCATCGCCCGCGGTGACGACGCCGCCGACCGTGTGGACGGTCGATTGCAGCACCACGCCGTCCTGCGGCGCACGGATGTCGATGCGGCGGAGCTGGTCTTCGGCGGTGACCTTGCGCTCGACGAACTCGCCGATCTTGTCGTTGGCCTCGCGCAGGTCCTTCGAGACCTCCGAGAGCATGTCCTTGTCGACCTGGATGATCTGCAGCTCGGTCTCGGTGATCTTGCCCTTGGCCTGGGCGCGCGACGCAATGTACTGCGCGCGCTCGCCGGAGAGCCGCGCCGCGTCGCGCTCCAGCGTGGTGAGGCGGGTGAGCTGCACCAGATGCTGCTCATAGAGCTGGCGGACGCCGACCAGCTCCTGCTGCACCAGCGCGATCTCCTTGTCCTTGGAGGTTTCCTGCGCCTGCAGGCCGGCGATTTCCTCGTTGAGCTGGGTGACGCGTTCGCGCAGCTGCGCCTTCTGGCCGGCGCGGCCGTTGACGCGGACCTCGAACAGCTTGGTTTCGTTCGCCATGATATCGCGGACGTCGGGATCCCTCGCCTGCTCGGTGAGCTGCGGCGGATACGCGATCTTGTCGAGGCCCTGCTGCTCGGCCTGGAGCCGGGCCGCACGCGCATAGAGACCGTTCAGCGTCTTGACCACGATCGCAAGGCTCGCCTTCACGACGGTCTCGTCGAGACGCACGACGACGTCGCCCGCCTTGACCGTGTCGCCGTCGCGCGCCAGGATTTCGCCGACGACGCCGCCGGTCGGATGCTGCACCTTCTTGACGTTGGTATCGACCACCACCGAGCCCGGCGCGATCAGCGCGCCCGAGATCGGCACCGTCGCGGCCCAGCCACCGACGCCGCCGCCCAGCACCAGGACCACGACGAGGCCGACCACGAGGTGCTTTTTGATCGAAGCATGTGCGTTGCGCGGCTGATCGGTCATGCGGTCGCTCATGACTTGGTCGCCCCCGCGTCGGCGACGATCTTGATCGGCGTGGGCGCCGGCGGCGCGACGCGCTGCAGCACCTGCGCGAGCACGGTCTCCTTCGGCCCGAAGGTCTGCATGCGGCCGTCCTTGAGCACCAGCAGCTGGTCGACGCCCTCGATGCCGATCGGCCGGTGTGCGACCACGATGACGACGGCGCCGCGCTCGCGGGCGCCACGCACCGCGCGGGTCAGCGCCTCGTCGCCTTCGCTGTCGAGATTGGAGTTCGGCTCGTCCAGCACAATCAGGAACGGATTGCCGTAGAGCGCGCGCGCCAGCGCGACGCGCTGCGCTTGACCGGCGGAAAGCGCAGTGCCCTGCTCGCCGACCTGGGTGTCGTAGCCCTCGCGCATCTTGATGATCATCTCATGCACGCCGGCCTCCTTGGCCGCCGCGATGATAGCGTCGGACTTGGCGTCGGGATCGAACCTGCAGATGTTCTGCGCGACCGTGCCGGCGAACAGTTCGACGTCCTGCGGCAAATAGCCGACATGGCGGCCCAGTTGGTCCGACGACCACTGATCCAGCGCGGCACCGTCGAGCCGTACCTTGCCGCGCGCCGGCACCCAGACGCCGACCAGCGCCCGGATCAGCGACGACTTGCCGGACCCGCTCGGGCCGATCACGCCGACGCCGCTGCCGGCTTCGACGGCGAAGGTGACATCCTGCACGATGGGGCGCTGGTCGCCCGGCGCAACCATGGTCACCGCCTCGACCGACAGCTTCTTCTGCGGCGCCTGCAGCAGCGTCTGCTCCGGCCGCGCCGGAATCTGCTGCAGCAGGCGGTTGAGACGCTGCCAGCTCTGCCGCGCGGTGACGAAGCCCTTCCAATGCGCGATCGCGAGATCGACCGGCGCCAGCGCCCGCGCGCTCAGGATCGAGCCGGCGATGATGATGCCGCCGGTGGCCTCCTGGTGGATCACGAGATAGGCACCAACCGCGAGCACGGCCGACTGCAGCATCATGCGCAGCACCTTGGCGACCGCACCGAGCCCTCCGCTCACGTCGCTCGCACGCTGGTTGCCGGACAGATATTCCTCGTTGGCTTCGTTCCAGCGCTTGTTCATCCGCCCGGCCATGCCCATCGCCACGAGCACTTCGGCGTTGCGGCGACTGGAGGCGGCGAGATCGTTGCGCCGCGCCGCGAGCGACATCGCTTCCCTGGCCGGCGTGCGCGACATGTATTCGGTGATCAGCGTCAGCGTCACCAGGATGACGGCGCCGACCAGCGCCGTGACGCCGAGCAACCAATGGAATGCGAAGCAGATCAGCATGTAGAACGGCAGCCAGGGCAGGTCGAAGAACGCCCCGGGCCCCATGCTGCCGAGAAAGGAACGCACATTGTCGAGGTCGCGCAGCGGCTGCAGGCCCTCGCTGCGGTTGCCGGCCATCAGCGGCAGCCGCACGATGGTGTCGAACACCCGCGCATTGAGCGCTTCGTCGAGCGAGGTGCCGACGCGGCCGAGGATCCGTCCACGCAGCAAATCGAGCACGCCCTGGGCCATGTAGAGGACCGCGGCAATGACGACGAGGCCGACCAGGGTCGGAACGCTGCGGCTCGGCAGCACGCGGTCGTAGACTTGCAGCATGAACATCGAACCTGTCAGATACAGCAGGTTGATCATGCAGCTGATAAGGCCAACGCCGATGAAGGCACTGCGGCATGCGCGCAGCGCCTCAGCCAGTTCGGAACGCCGGACAGCGGGCGCGACTGCCATAAAAACCGATCTCTGCAAATCAAAAGAGTTACGTGATCACCACGTTGTACAGACGTTTGCGACCACCGTCCATTTCAAGTCGCGCCAACCAAAGCATGGTTCGCGGCCTATTTTTGTGATGCCACAGACAGTTGAAGGAATAATTAGCGTTGATCGGCCGCGGAACCCGGGCTCGAGGCGGGTGCGCTTCTTGGAAAGGGCACGAGAATGACCGACATCGAGACCCGGCCGATCTCGCCATCCACGTCGAGCAATACCCCGCTGCCGACGCCGAGCCCGGCCTCCGGGCGCCAGCGGGCCTCGGCGCGAACGCCGATCCACGCGCCACGCGGTGGCCGGAACAGTTGCACCGCAAGGTTCGGATTGGGGTCGGCCACCACATTCTGCACCGGGCGCGCGATGCCGTGGGTCCAGTCGGCCGGACCGAGCACGCGCGCCAGCGGGCCGGCATCCGCAGTCACGCTATGATGCATGCGAAACCAGGCGACATCGCCACCGGCACGGGCTTCCATCGCGTCCATGAACCAGCTGCGGCCATGGACCGCGTGCGGGCTGTGCAACGGAAAGACCGTGGGATCCACCGGGTTGGCTGCGCTGCTGTGAAAACCGGGGACCTCGACCGCACGTTCGCGCGACAGCGTCACGCGCACCGTCGCACAGGGCTGCTCCTCGCCGGCCGGCCACAGGGTGTTGTCGACGACGCTGACCCGGCCGCCCTCGGTCACGACGGCGACTTGCGTGCGCAATTCCGCCATCGGCGTCGGCCGCAGGAACCAGGCCGACGCCGATATCGCGGTACCCCAGTTGCGCGGACCTGCCATCGCCTCGACCTCGGCGGTCAAGAGGCTTGCGACCGCTCCGCCCTGGAGGCCTGCGAACGGCCCCGCCGCCAGCGCGGCCGGCTTCCAGTGATGCGGCGTGGCGAGCGGTTCGAAGATAGCCAAGGCGGATGAGATCCCTTGAGGTGAGCAGGATTGAGCGTAGGGGCAATCTGATCCAAGAATAGCGGCCATGACAAAAGGCCATTCATCACTTCAGGTGAACAGGATTCACCCATTGGATGCCCCGGATCCACGGGCCATCCCGCCGCTGCCGGCGCTGCTCGCCTTCGAGCGCGCGGCAACCCAGCTCAGCTTCCGCCGTGCCGCGCGCGACCTGTCGCTGAGCCCGTCGGCGATCAGCCATCAGATCCGCGGACTGGAGCAGCAGTTCGGCACCAAGCTGTTCATCCGCGGGGCGCGCTCGGTGCGGCTGACCGCGGACGGTGAACGTTACCTTGCAAAGGTGTCGGCCGCGCTGGCGACGCTGCAGGAGGCGAGCCGCGACATGCTGCGGCAACGCGGCGAGGCCAGCGGCGAGCTGTGGATCAGCTCATTGCCGTTCTTCACCAGCGCCGTGCTGCTGCCGGCGCTGCCGGAGTTCAAGCGGAGGCATCCGCAACTGACGCTGCGGATCGAGGCCACGCACCAATATGCCGACTTCAACGGCTCGCGCGTCGATGTCGCGATCCGCTACGGGCGGGAACATGCCGCCGGGCTGAAGGTCGAGCCGCTGGTCCAGGTCAGGGGATTGCCGGTCTGCACGCCGGCGATGGTCAAGGCGGGGCTTCGGAGCCCTGCGGACCTGTCCCGCGAGGTGCTGATTCATGTCACGACGCAACCGCGGGCGTGGCCGGCCTGGCTGAAGGAGGCCGGGCTGCCGCATCTCGCCCCGCGCGGGCATCTGTGGCTCGACAGCGTGCCGGCGATGCTGGAGGCTGCGGAACACGGGCTCGGCGTGGCACTCGCAATGGCACCCCTGATCAAGGCGCGGCCGGGCTTCGGCAAGCGGCTCGTGGCGCCGTTTGCGTTCGAGGCCGCGCATCACGAGACGATCTACCTGATCTCCCGCACCGAGCAGGCGCGGGACCGGCGGATCGCGGCGGTGCGGCGCTGGATCGCCGACGCGGTGGCGCGGGCGGGCTAGACCGCGGCGACTGCCGGCTCTGCGAGAACGCAGCGCGCCAGATGCCCGGGCGCGGTTTGCACGCTGGGCGGCAATTGTTCACTGCAGCGCGGCTCGGCGAACTTGCAGCGTGGCGCAAACGAGCAACTGGCCGGCGCGTGATCGAGCGAGGGCGGCGTGCCAGGAATGGTCTCGAGCCGCTGACCGCGCATCGCGCCGTGAATGGTCGAGGCCAGCAGGCCCTTCGCATAGGGATGAACCGGCGTGCGCACGATATCGCGCAAGGCGCCCTGCTCCACGATCTGGCCGGCATACATCACCGCGACCCGGTCGCAGATCTCGATGGCGACGCCGATGTCGTGGGTGACGAAGATGACGGACATCCCGAACTCGCGCTGCAGCTCGCGCAGCAGCAGCAGGATCTGGATCTGCACGGTGGCATCGAGCGCGGTGGTCGGCTCGTCCGCGAGCAGGATCTTCGGCTTGCAGGCCAGCGCCAGCGCGATCATCGCACGCTGGCGCATGCCGCCCGACATCTCATGCGGATAGGAATCGAGCCTTCGTTTCGCGGACGGGATCCGCACCACTTCGAGCATCTCGAGCGCGCGCGCCGTGGCGTCGTGCTCGCTCTTGCCCTCGTGGCGCATCACCGTCTCCGCGATCTGGCGGCCGATGGTGTAGACCGGATCGAGCGCCAGCGCCGGCTCCTGGAAGATCATCGAGACGGTCTGGCCGCGGAATGCGGACAGCGCCTCGTCATCCATCGCCAGCACGTCCCGGCCGAGCACATTGACGCTGCCGGTGATCTGCGTGCGCTTCTTCGGCAACAGCCGCATCAGCGCGCGCAGCGTCACGCTCTTGCCCGAGCCGGACTCGCCGAGCAGCCCCAACACCTCGCCCTCGCCGAGCTGTAGGCTGAGATCGTTCACGGCATGGACCGTGCGATCTCCGGTGAAGCGGATGTTGAGGTTGTTGATCTCGACGAGACTGGTCATGCGAGCTTGGGCACCCTGGCGTGGAAGTCGGTCGCGCGCTGGAAGGCGGCACCGATCCGGAGCAACACCGCTTCCTCGAAGGAGCGGCCGATCAGCTGCATGCCGACCGGCAGACCCGTTTTGGTGAAGCCCGAGGGGATCGAGAGCGACGGCAGGCCGAGATAGTTGACCGGCCGGGTGAACCGCGTCAGCCGCTGAATCACCGCTTCAGCGCCCGGGCCATTGCCGACGTCGCTCTCGGCGATCGTCGGCGCCGGCACCGGGGCCGACGGCGCGATCACCGCATCGACACCGCTGACCGCCGCGTTGTGCGCAGCGAGCGCGGGTCCGCGCCAGCGCATCGCCTCGAGATAGGTGACCGCGGGAATGGTGAGGCCGTTCTGCAGCCGCATCAGGACCTGTGCGCCGTAATCCTGCGGCCGTTCGATCATCCAGCGCTTGTGGTAGGCCGCGGCCTCGGCCGCGAGCACCAGTTGCGACGCCGCGCTGAGCTGGCGCTGATCGGGCAGCTCGACCTTGACGATCTCGGCGCCCTCCTTCTTCAGGGTGGCCACCGTCTCGTCGAGGATGCGCGCGACCTCGGGATCGAGGTCGTCGACATAGAACGCCGTCGGCACGCCGATCTTGAGACCCTTCAGCGACTGTCTTGTCGCGGCCAGATAATCGGGCACCGGCTGCGTCGACGCGCTCAGATCCTCAGGGTCGGCGCCGGCCATCAGGCCGAGCAGCAGCGCGCAATCCTCCGCGGTTTGCGCCAGCGGACCGACGGTATCGAGCGACTGCGACAGCGGCATCGCGCCTGCGCGGCTGACGCGGCCGACCGTCGTCTTGAGGCCGGTGACGCCGCAGAAATGCGCGGGCATGCGGACCGAGCCGCCGGTGTCGGAACCGAGCGCAGCAAAGGTGAGCCGCGCGGCGACCGCCGAGCCCGAGCCCGACGACGAGCCACCGGTGATGTGCTCGACGTTCCAGGGATTGCGCACCGCGCCGTAATGCACGTTGTGGCCGGTCGGCCCATAGGCGAACTCGACCATCTGCAGCGAGCCGAGCCGGACCTGCCCGGCATCCTTCAGACGCTGCAACGCGGTCGCGGTCGTCTTCGGCACGAAGTCACGGCGGATCAGCGAGCCGCAGGTCACGACCTTGCCGGCCTCGTAATACATGTCCTTGTGCGCCAGCGGCACGCCGTGCAGTGGGCCGCGGCTGTTGCCCTTGGCGAGCGCGGCATCGGCCTCGGTGGCGGCCGCAAGCGCCTGTTCGGATTCGATCGCCATATAGGCGTTGAGGCGCGGCTGCCATTCCGCAATGCGATGCAGCACGGCGCGCGTCACCTCATGCGAAGAGACTTTCTTGTCAGCAATCGCCTTGGCGACCGCGGTCAGCGTCATCAGGGCCGGTTCGGTGCTCATTTCGACACCTTCTGGGCCAGCAGGAAGCTCGCGGGTTCGAGATCGAACGGCAGCGTGCCGGAGATCGGCGCGAAGCCGTCGAATGCCGGCCCGATCGAGTTGGCGATGCGGGTGGCGACATCGTCATCGGCGGGCACGTCGGCGACGTGCGCGATCACCTTGACGTCTTTGGGAGTTGGTCTGGTCATGCCGCGTTTTCTCCTTGTGCTTTTGCCGGCGCGCGGCTGTGCCCCGAGCCAGCAATGGCCATGTAGCACGCCGCTTGATGGCCCATTGTATCGAGATCGCTGAGTTTTGGCGTGTCGTTTGCGCAGAGCGGCTCCGCAAACGGGCAACGGGTGTGAAACCGGCAGCCGGCCGGCGGATCGATCGGATTGGGCGGATCGCCCGAGATCGGCGGCACCTCGGTGCGCCTGTCGGGATCGGATGACGGCATCGCCGCCAGCAACGCGCGGGTATAGGGATGCGCTGGCGCCTCCCAGACCGAGTCGACTGGGCCGAGCTCGACGACCTCGCCGAGATACATCACCAGCACGCGATCGGAGATGTAGCGGACCACGTTGAGATCGTGGCTGATGAAAAGATAGGTCAGGCCGAACTCACGCTTCAGGTCAGCGAGCAGATTGAGCACCTGCGCCTCGACCGATTTGTCGAGCGCAGAAACCGCCTCGTCGAGGATCACGAGCCGCGGCGACAGCGCGAGCGCGCGGGCGATATTGACGCGCTGGCGCTGGCCGCCGGACACTTCGTGCGGATAGCGGTTGGCGAAAATCTCCGGCCGCAAGCCCACCTTGCCGAGCAGTTCGCGCGCCAGCGTCCGCGCCGTATCATCGGCCATGCCATGGACTTTTGGTCCGAAGGCGATCGATTCCTCGATGGTGAGGCGCGGGTTGAGCGAGGCGTAGCTGTCCTGGAACACCATCTGCACGCCGCGCCGCAAATCGCGCAGCGAGAGCGCCGGGCCGACCTGCCGGCCGTCAAAGATGATGTCGCCGGCATCGCGCGCCATCAGGTGCATCAACAGCCGCGCAGTGGTCGACTTGCCGCAGCCGGATTCACCGACGATGCCGACGGTCTCGCCCTTCATGACCGCGAAGCTGACGTCGTCGACGGCGCGCACGGTCTTGCGCGGGCTGAACAGCCCGCCGCGCACCGGGAAGTGCTTGGTCAGTCCCTTGACCTGCAGCAGCGGCTGCGCGGCGCCGCCGATATCGGCGACCGGCTCCAGCATATCGACGGAAAGTTTGGCTTCGCTCATGCCTTAGTTCCTGATGTCCATGGCGCTGCGCATGCCGTCGCTGAGCAGATTGAAGCAGATCGAGACCGCGAAGATCATCGCACCCGGCAGCGCCGCGACCCATGGATTGACATAGATCGCGGTGCGCAGCGTGTTCAGCATCAAGCCCCATTCCGGCTCCGGCGGCTTGGTGCCGAGCCCGAGGAAGGAGAGACCGGCGGCGAGGATCATCGACACCGAGATCAGGCCGGTGGCGTAGACGAAGATCGGGCCGAGCACATTGCCGAGCATGTGGACGCGCATGATGGTGAAGGGACCGGCACCGGACGCGCGCGCCGCCTCGACGAAATCCATGTTGCGCACGCCCGTGGTGACGCTTTCGGCGACACGGGTGATCTGCGGCACGAACACGATGGTCAGCGACACGATCGAATTGGTGATGCCGGCGCCGAGCGCACCCGAGATCGCGATCGCCAGCAGCACCGACGGGAAGGCGTAGAACACGTCGACGGTGCGCATGATCGCGGTGTTGAGCTTGCCGCCGACGTAACCGGCGACGAGGCCGAGCGAGGTGCCTATCATGAAGGCGAGGATCACCGGCAGGATGCCGATGACCAGCGACAGCCGTCCGCCATAGATCAGCCGCGCCAGCATGTCGCGGCCGAGCTCGTCGGTGCCGAGCGGATAGCCCGGCGTGCCGATGTGGCGGAGACGACGGATCATCGAGCCCTGATAGGGATCGGCGAGATGCAGCCATGGCGCCAGCAGCGCGGAGGCGAAGATCAGAGCCAGGATGATGGCGCAGGCCATGCTGACCTTGTCGCGCCTGATGCGGCGCCCAACGGTCGCCCAGTAGCCGCGCGCCTTGGTCACGGGCGCGGCCTGCAATGCAGTATCCGACATCGCACTCATGGGAAGACTCTTAGTTGGAGCATGATCTTCGCGGAAAACCGGTCTCCACTTTTCCGGATCATGCTCTAGCTCCGCTTGATGCGCGGATCGATCGCGGCCTGCGCGATATCGACCAGGAGGTTGAGCAGCACGAAGAACAGCGCCAGCACCAGGATCGTGCCCTGCAGCAGCGGCAGATCGCGCTGGAAGATCGCCGAGTTCAGCAACAGGCCCGAGCCGGGCCAGGAGAACACCGTCTCGATCAGGATCGAGCCGCCCAGCATGTAGCCGAGTTGCAGACCCATCACCGCAAGCGCGGTCGGGGCCGCGTTCTTGATGACGTGACGAAATACCCCGGTCTCGCGCAGGCCCTTGGCGCGCAGCGCCTCGACAAAATCCTGGCTCAGGATGTCGCCGGTCAGCGCGCGCACCGTGCGGGTGACGATGCCCATCGGGATCACCGAGGTGGTGATCGCCGGCAGCACCAGATAGCGCAGATGCTCCCAGTCCCACGCCCAGGCGCCGGAGCCGCCGGGCCCGGCGCCGACCGCGGGCAGCCAGTTGAGCTGCACCGAGAAGATGATGACCAGCACCATGCCGAGCCAGTAATGCGGCAGCGAGACGCCGGCGATGGCAACTGATGTCGCGACCTTGTCGACCCAGGTGTCGCGGAAGTAGCCGGCGATCAGCCCGAACAGCAGGCCGAGCGTGAAGCCGATCATCGCAGCCGCAATCGCCAGCATCACGGTGTTGCCGACCGCACGCATCACTTCCGACAGCACCGGCCGCCCGGTGGCGATCGAATTGCCGAGATCGCCATGGATCGCGCGCCACAGCCACAGGCCAAACTGCACCGGCAATGGGCGATCGAAGCCGTAAGCGCTGCGCAATTGCGCGGCGAGTTCCTGCGAGGCATCGGCCGGCAGCACCGCGACCAGCGGATCGCCTGGCGTGATGTGCACCAAGAGGAAGCACACCAGCGCAACGCTGAGCACGATCGGAATGACGTAGACGATCCGTCTGGACGTATAGGCGAGCACGTTGGGTTCTTTCTTCCTTCCCCCCTTGTGGGAGAAGGTGGCGCGCAGAGCGCGCCGGATGAGGGGTTCTAGCCGCGGATACAGTCATTTCATTTCAGCGAGGAGCGCCCGCGGAGACAACCCCTCACCCTGCTTCGCTCTCGCGAAGCCACCCTCTCCCACAAGGGGAGAGGGTATCTAAGAGCACCGCGCGTTATCTCACGGCACGACCGAGACCGGCGAGAAGTCGACGAACCAGCTCTTCGGCTGCACAAAGCCCTTGACCTTCGGGCTCATCGCGCGCGGCGCAACGTCGTGAGCGACGTACAGGAACGCCGCATCGTCGACCGAGGCGGCGTGCAGTTCGGCGAGCGCGGCGTCGCGCGCCGCCGGTTCGAAGGTCTGGCGGGCCTTCTTCACCAGCTCATCGAACTTCGGATTGTTGATGAAGCCCCAATTGTTCGAGACCGGCGGCGCCATGCCCGATTGCAGAAAGCGCACCAGCGCGAAGAACGGATCCATCGCCGCATAGGTGACGTTGGTCGCATTCGATCCGTTGGCCGACGGATCCTTGGCGCCGCGCCGCCAGTTGGTGAACAGCGTATTCCACTCGATGACGTCGAGCTGCACATCGAAGTAGCACTCGGCCAAAGCCTGTTGCAGATACTCGTTCATCGGAAGCGGCAGCATCTGGCCCGAACCCGACGCCGAGGTCTGGATCTTGACCGTCAGCTTCTTGTTCGGACCGAAGCCCGCCTCCTGCATCAGCTTCTGCGCGGCCGGCTTGTCGTACTTGATCTGGAAGGTCGGGTTGCCGCGCCAGGGATGGCCGGGCTCGAACGTGCCGCTGGCCGGTACCATCAGCCCCGCGAGCAGGCCGTCACGTAGCCCTTCGCGATCAACGCAGAGATTGGCGGCCTTGCGGACCCGGATGTCGTTCCACGGCGATCCTTCGACGCGGGAGAACTGCCACGGCCAGACATGCGGCTCCTCGTTGGAATAAAGATTGAAGCCACGCTGCTTGATTTCGGGCAGCGCGTCGGGCGCCGGCGCCTCGATCCAGTTCACCTGGCCCGACAGCAGCGCCGCAGTGCGCGCGTTGGCCTCGGGCATCGGCAACAGCACCATCTTGTCGGTCTTCGGCACGCGGGCCTTGTCCCAGTAATTCTCGTTCTTCACCAGCTCGAGCCGCTCGCGCGGGGTGAAGCTCGACATCTTCCACGGGCCGGTGCCCGAAGCGTCCTTGGCGAACGCCGCCCACGCGGCCTGCGACTTCGCCTTGGCGTCGGCACCTTCGGCCTTGTCGTAGAATTGCTGCCACTTGGCCGGGCTCGCCATGAACAGATTGGTGAGGTTGATCGGCAGGAAGCTGTCCGGCTCCTTGGTGGTCAGTTCCACCGTCATGTCGTCGATCTTGCGCGCCGAGACCAAGGTCGGCATGCGCGAGGCGGTGACGCCGACCTGGCTCGCATCGTATTGCGGCGCGTCCTGCTTCAGCACCTTGTCGACATTCCAGACCACGGCGTCGGCATTGAACGGTGAGCCGTCGTGAAAGCTGACGCCGGGACGCAGCTTGAAGACCCACTTGGTCTTGTCGGCATCGTCGACCTTCCACTCGGTCGCCAAGCCCGGGATCATCGCGCTCGCCTTGTCCGACGACGACAGGTCCCACATCGTGAGCGCGTCATACATCGTCAGGCCAGTAAAGCGGTTGCCCTCAAAACCCTGGTCGGGCTGCCCCAGCGTGCGCGGAATATCGGCAGCAGTCATGCCAATGCGCAGCACGGTCTCGGCGCTGGCGATCGCCGGCACACAATTGGCGATCGCAAGCGCCAGCATGATCGCCGTCGCATTGGTCTTCCTGTTACGCATCTGAGCAACCCCTTCGAAGTCTGGTGACGTTTTAGTGATTATTTCTTGGGCAAGCGTATGCAATGCCTGTGCCAAGGGGAATAGTTCTTCAGCAAATAACCGCTGGGCGCGTCATTTCTTCCCACCTCGCGCCTGAACCGTGCGAAGATGCCTATTCTGGCATCATGCTTGCAGGATTTGGCCCCGACTTCCCACCAACGGAGCCTTCATATGCGCGCGCGCAATTCGATCCTGACGGCGGCAATGGCGCTCGCCCTGACCGCGGGCTGGCCGGCTACCTCAGCGCGAGCAGAGTCCATTGTGCGCTACGGCATTTCGATGGCTGACATTCCGCTGACGACCGGCCAGCCCGATCGCGGCGCCGGCGCCTATCAGTTCACCGCCTACACGATCTACGATCCGCTGGTGGCCTGGGAGATGGACGTTGCCGACCGGCCGGGCAAACTGGTGCCCGGGCTTGCGACCGAATGGAAGGTCGATGACAACGACAAGACCAAGTGGCGCTTCACCTTGCGCAAGGGCGTCAAATTCCACGACGGCAGCGACTTCAACGCCGACGCGGTGATCTGGAATCTCGACAAGGTGCTGAACGACAAGGCACCGCAATTCGACAAGCGGCAAAGCGCGCAGGTCAAGACCCGGCTGCCCTCGGTCGCGAGCTACGCCAAGATCGACGACCAGACCATCGAGATCACGACCAAGACGGTCGACTCCTTCTTCCCCTACCAGATGCTCTGGTTCCTGGTCTCGAGCCCCGCGCAATATGAGAAGCTCGGCAGGGACTGGGACAAGTTCGCCAGCCAGCCCTCCGGCACCGGCCCGTTCAAGCTGACCAAGCTGGTGCCGCGCGAACTCGCCGAGCTGACCAAGAACCCGGACTATTGGGACAAGAAGCGGCTGGCGAAGGTCGACAAGATGATCCTGATCCCGATGCCGGAGGCGCTGACCCGCACCAACGCGCTGCTGGCCGGTCAGGTCGACCTGATCGAAACGCCGGCGCCCGACGCCGTGCCGCAGCTCAAGGCCGCCGGCATGAGAATCGTCGACAATGTGACGCCGCATGTCTGGAATTATCATTTGAGCGTGCTGCCGGGTTCGCCCTGGACCGATATCCGCCTGCGCAAGGCGCTCAACCTCGCGATCGACCGCGATGCGGTGGTTGGCCTGATGAACGGCCTGGCCAAGCCGGCCAAGGGCCAGGTCGACCCGTCGAGCCCGTGGTTCGGCAAGCCGAGCTTCGAACTGAAATACGACCTCGCGGCCGCCAAAAAGCTGGTGGAGGAAGCCGGCTATTCAAGGGACAAGCCGCTGAAGACCACCTTCATCATCGCCCAGGGCGGCACCGGGCAGATGCTGTCGCTGCCGATGAACGAATTCCTGCAGCAGAGCTTCAAGGAGATCGGCATCGATATCGACTTCAAGGTGGTCGAGCTCGAGACACTCTATTCGCACTGGCGCAAGGGCGCCGCCGACGAGATGAACGCCGGCATCACTGCCAACAACATCGCCTATGTCACCTCGGATCCGCTCTACGCCATCGTGCGTTTCTTCCATTCCGGCCAGGTGGCGCCGACGGGCGTCAACTGGGGCGGTTACAAGAATCCGAAGGTCGACGCGCTGATCGACGAGGCCAAACAGACCTTCGACAGCGCGAAACAGGATGCGCTGCTGGCGCAGGCGCACGCGCTGATCGTCGACGATGCCGCGCTGGTGTGGGTGGTGCACGACACCAATCCGCACGCGCTGTCGCCGAAGGTGAAGACCTTCGTGCAGGCGCAGCACTGGTTCCAGGATCTGACGCAGATCGGACTGGAGTAGGTCTCTGGTCGTCGCCGCGTAAACCTCTCCACCGTCGTCCCGGCGAAGGCCGGGACCCATAATCACGACCAGGCGTTGTTGGAAAGCCGTCTGGCCGCTTGCCCTTTGCGCCGGCCGCAGCGTATGGGTCCCGGCCTTCGCCGGGACGACACTGCGTTTGTGGCATCCATTTCGTCGTCAGCAGGGACAACGCCGGTTTTGCGTCGCCTATTTCGTCGTCAACGCAAAGGCGCCATCCCAATCGTCCGGCGGAGGCTCCTTCTGGAAGGCGCGGATGCGCGCCTCGTAGAGGCGGTAGAGATATTGCAGCGTCTGCGCCTCGTCGGTCTTGCGGCCACGCTCGATCGCGGCGAGCGCACCGTCCCAGTCACGGCTGCGGTAACAGGCGAGCATTTCGATGGTCAGGTTGCGCAGCCGCTGGAAGCGGCCGGAACCGGCCACGTCCTCGCGGCCGGCGATCGCATAGATCACCTCGGGCTCCTTCTTGCCCTTCACCATGATGAAGTCGAGTTCGAGGATCGCGAACTTCTCCTTCACCGCGAGCGCGGTCTTCGATCCCACGATGATCGGGAAGCCGTACTCCTTGGACTGCCCCTCCAGCCGCGAGGCCAGATTGACGCTGTCGCCGAACACCGAATAGTCGAAGCGCACATCGGACCCCATATTGCCGACCACGCAGGTGCCGGTGTTGAGACCGACCCCGATGTTGAGCGGCACATAGATGTGGCCGCCCTCCTTTGCCTCCCGCTCGCGCTCACGGTTGAGGTCGTCGACGCGTTCCAGCATGTCGAGCGCGGCGTCGCAGGCGTTGAGCTGGTGCTGCTTGTCGTCGAGCGGCGCGTTCCAGAACGCCATGATGGCGTCGCCCATGTATTTGTCGATGGTGCCCTTGCGAGCAAGGATCGCGTTGGAAAGCGGAGTGAGGAAACGGTTCATCAGCGCCGTGAGGCCCTGCGGATCGCTCTTGTAGGTTTCCGAGATCGTGGTGAAGCCGCGCATGTCCGAAAACATGATGGTCATCTCGCGCTCTTCGCCGCCGAGCACAAGCCGCTCCGGCGCCTGCGCCAACTGCTCGACCAGCGCGGGCGACATGTACTGCACGAATTGCGACCTGATCTGCCGGCGCTGCTGCTGTTCGCGCACGAAGGCGGAGAAGATCAGGGTGAGATAGATCGCCGTGGTCGACATCAGCGGATAGGTGAAGTCGATCAGGAGCCGGTGCTGGGAGTAGAAATACCAGGAGGTGCCGATCAGCACCGAGGCAAACAACCCGCCGACGACGACCAGCGTGATCGGGCCGAACTTCGGCGCGAAGGCGATGACCAGGAGCCCCATGATCAGCGCAGCGAAGAACTCGATGCCGATGCCGTAGTTCGGTTGCGAAACCACGTCGCCGGTCAGCGCGCTCTCCAGCACCTGAGCGTGAACCTCGACACCGGGCATCGCCGGCGTCACTGGCGTGGTCTTGATGTCGTTGAGCCCGACTGAGGAGGTGCCGATCAGGATCAGCTTGCCGGCGATCCGGTCCGGCGGGACCCGCCCATCCAGCACGTCGACGGCCGAGACGTAGATCGAAGGGTCACGCCGTGCGTAGTGGATCCAGAGCTGGCCATAGAGATCGGTCGGGATCGCAAAGCCCTTGATACCGAGGCTCTGGATGCCGGCCTTGTCGGCCTTGATCAGGATGGTGCCCGAGCCGCCCGCCACCCGCAGCATTTCGAAGGTCAGCGAAGGCATGGTGATGCCCTGCGCGACCATCATCATCGGCACCCGCCTGACGATGCCGTCGCGTTCCGGCCTGATCGTGAACAGGCCTCGTCCGGCCGCGGCCTCCTCGAGCACCGGCACGTTGCGCAACAATCCCGGAAACTGGAACATGAAGCTCTGCGGCTCCTCGCCGAGCATCGCAAGCCCGGTGACCGGCAGCTTTTCGTTGAGGTCGGCGCGCACGTTGGGGCCGCCGGACTCGCCGAGCACCACACGCGAGTTCTTGATGGCGTCGGCCAGGATGCTGTCGTTGCTCGGCAGCTGCCGCAGCCTGGCGCGCATCTCCTCATCAAGGCTGCTGAACGTATCGGCCGCGATATCGGGGTTGAGGCGGTCGGGCTCGGAGAACACCGCGTCGAACGCGATCACCACGGCGCCGAGCCGGGTGAGGTTGATGACGATGTCGGCAAGCCGCGTCCGCGGCCACGGCCATTGCCCGAGCCGGGGGTCAGCGAGGCTCTTCTCGTCGATATCGACGATGGTGACGGGCCGCGCGGTCTTCTGGCGGGGTTCGATCACCTGGAAGGTGTCGAACGTCCTGACGCGAAGCTCCTGAACCGGAGCCGGATCCGCGATCCGCAGCGCGGCAATGCCGATCAAAAGCGCCACGCAGGCCAGCCGCGCATAGCCGAAGCGCCGTCCGAACCACCTTCGTATCGCCTTCAGCCGTCTCATACCGTCTGGATATCACGCGCGGCGAGTTGTTCCAATCGAGCAGACGTTGCGCAATGCAGGATCCAGCCGGCTTTTTCAGGGGGTCGACGCCATCACGTATAATGAATGATGAAGTCGCTCTGCGACAAACTCGCCTTCACGACATTATGCAGCGTGATCGTGTCTGCACTGTCGATCGTAACCAGCGTATCCGCCGAATTCGTCGGCGACGTCGTCACATTCTGATCGAACCAGCTGCTGAAGGTGCTTGTCGAGACGACCGTGGACAGGTCGATCTGGTCCTGGCCCGGCGTGAAGTTCAGGATCGTGTCGTGGTTGAAGTTCGGCGCAAACACGAACTTGTCCTGATAGCCCGATCCGAAGAACACGTCCTTGTCGCTGGTGCCCGTCAGCGTCACCGGCTGGGGCGGATTTTGCTGGACGTTGAAGATCAGGTTGACCGTATCGCTCGCGCCATGGCCGTCGGTCACGGAGAGCGCGATCTTGTCGGTCGCCGGCGGGGTCTGGCCCGGGTCGTAGACAAGGCCCGGCGACCCGAGCGCGGTGTTGAGATCCGGGAGATGGCCGAGCAGCACCGGCGGCGCGACGCTGCTGCCCGAACCGGGGTTCGTCGCGGCCGCCAGGGTGAAGGTCTCGTTGGCGCCGGCATCGACATCGGTGACGGTCAGGCCGGAGATCGTTTCGGTCCCGTTGGGATTGTCGGTGATGCTGATGTTGTCGGTATGGATCACCGGCGCGTCGTTGGCGCCGACGACATCGACCGTCAGCGTCGCAGTCCCGGGCACGCCATGCGCATCGATCGTCTCGACGGTGAACGTGTCGGCATAGGTGCCCTTGGCCAGCGCGTTGATCGCGGCGGCGTCGGGAACATAGCTGTAGGTGCCGTCCGGGTTGACCGTGAGCGAGCCGTAGAGGCCCGCGATCGGCGAGTTGACCGCGACGTGGTCCGCATTGAGGGCGGCATAGGTCAGCGTCGCGGTCTCGCCGTCGTCGACGTCATGGCCGTGCAGCGCGCCGGTGAGCGGGCCGAACGTGTCGGTAGCAGCGGTATCGGTGAGCGTGCCGGCATTGACGTCGGCCAGCGTCGGCGCGTCGTTGGCGCCGTTGATCGTGATCGTCACGGGCTGGGTGATGACGCCGCCATGATGATCGTCGATCTGGATCGTGTAGGTCAGCGCCAGCGTCTCGCCGGCGGCGAGATAGTCGAAATTCTGGTCCGCGGCCGAGAAGGTCCAGGTCTGCGATCCGTTCACATGGCCGGTCGAATCCGTCAGCGTCCCCAGCGACAGCCAGTTCAGGATGGTGGACTGGTCCTCGGGCAGGCCCGCCGTCGCCCCGGATTCGGTCACGCCGGTGACGGACACGGTGTGAGTATCGCTGAGATCGACATCGGCAAATCCCACCACGCCCGATGCGACATCCGGCTTGGATGAACCCGTCGTGTCGGTCTGCTCGGGAATGGTGGCGGTCTGCGGCTCCGACGTGACGGTTGGCGCGTCATTGCTGCCGACGATCGTGATCGTGACCGGTTGGCTGATCACGCCGCCATGATGGTCGTCGATCTTAACCGTGTAGGTCAGCGTCAGCGTCTCGCCGGCGGCGAGATAGTCGAAATTCTGGTCCGCGGCCGAGAAGGTCCAGGCCTGCGATCCGTTCACATGGCCGGTCGAATCCGTCAGCGTCCCCAGCGACAACCAGTTCAGGACCGTGGACTTGTCCTCAGGCAGGCCGGTGGTCGTGCCGGATTCCGCGACACCGGTGATGGACACGGTATGGGTGTCGCTGAGATCGACGTCGGCAAACGCCACCACGCCTTGGGCCAAGTCCGGCTTGGTCGAGCCGGTCTCGCCGATCGCCTCGGGCACCGAGGTGGTCGACGGTTCCGACGTGAATGTCGGGGTGTCGTTGGTGCCGGTGATGGTGATCGTGACGGGCTGGGTGACGACGCCGCCATGGTGGTCGTCGACCTGGATCAGGTAGGTCAGCGTCAACTTCTCGCCGGCCGCCAGATAGTCGAAATTCTTGTCGGCGGCCGAGAACGTCCAGGCATTGGATCCGGCCACGCCGCCGGTCGTATCCTTCAGCGTGCCGAGCGAGAGCCAGCTCAGGATCGTCGCCTGATCGGGGAGCCCGGTGGTCACGCCCGCTTCGGTGACACTGGCCACGGTGATGCTGTGGGTGTCGCTGAGATCGGCATCGGTGAAGGTCACGGTTCCGGACGCGCTATCCGGATTCACCGAACCGGTCACGCCCTCGGCCTCGGTGATGGCGGCCGCCTGGGCCGGCGAGGTGATCACCGGCTTGTCGTCGGTGCCGACGATCGTGATCGTGATCGGGACCGTGACGACGCCACCATGATGGTCGTCGATCTGGACCGTGTAGATCAGCGTCAGCGTCTCGCCGGCGGCGAGATAATCGAAACTCTTGTCGGCAGCCGAGAACGTCCAGGAGCGCGATCCCGTCACGCCGTCGGTCGAATCGGTCAGTGTGCCCAGCGACAGCCAGCTCAGCATGGTGGCCTGGTTGGGAATTCCGCCCGTGAAGCCGGTCGCGGTGACGCCGGTGATGGCGACCGTATGCGCGTCCGTCAAATCCGCATCGGTAAACGTCACCGTGCCATGCGCCGTATCGGGCACGGCGGAATTCGTCGTCCACGGCAGTTCGGTGATCGAACCGACCTGTGCCGAGGACGTCACGACTGGCGTGTCGTTGGTGCCGGTGATCGTGATGGTGATGGTCTTGAACGCGGTCTCGTTGCTCAGCGCGTAGTTGTTATCGACGCGCACCATATAGGTGAGCGTCAGCGTTTCGCCGGCGGCGAGGAAATCGAACGCGCCGTCGGAAAGGCTGTAAGTCCAGGTCGCCGAGCCGATGTTGCTGTTCAGCGGATTGGGGTCGAGCAGCACCGGGACCTCGACGGCCGCGATGGCCGCCTGTTCCGCCGCCGTCAGCGACGAGGTGACGTCGTTGCCGCCGGCGTCGTGGTAGCTGAACGTGCTGAAGTTGATGGTTGCAGTCGGCTTGTCGCCGAGATTGACGTCCACCCAGGTGATCTGGCCGTTCACCGTGTCGGGCAGCGCGCTGTGGGTCAGCCCCGCCTGTTCGGTGATCGCCCCATTCTGGGTCACGACATGCGGCGGTCCGGCGATGTGGTCGGACTTGATGGGAGCGGGCTGCGATCCGGGATTGTTGGTCAACCCCAGCAGAAAGCTGATCGGCACGATGGCGTCGCCGGTCGCGAGTTTCAGGCCGATCGTGACCGGGACGACGCTGTCCGTGAAGTTCGTCGTGAGCTTGGTGTTGGGATTCGAATTGTCGGTGAACTTCAGCGCGAAGACATCGGAGATCAGCTTCTGCGCATCGGTCGACAGTTGCGCCGACGAGACGAAGCTGACGCTGCCCTGGCCGTTGACGATGGTCTGGGTGCCGGCCTGATCGACGGTCGCGATCGGATTGAGCGTCGTCTTGTCGAACAGGATGTAGGAGCCGGTGGTGCCGTCGGGCTCGACCAGCACCTGGAATTTGGCAGGCGGCACGCCACCCGCGCCCTGGACGTCGAAATCGATCTCGACCAGCACCGCGGTGCCGCGGATGCCCATGGTCGCGACCGGCGTATCGACCTTCATGTCGCCATGCTTGGCGGTCGCGCCGGCAACGAACGAGATCGTGCCCGAGACGAGGCTCATCAGCGACGAATTGCTCGACCCGTTCGGGTCGTAGATCATCTCGTTCAGCACCATCTTGGCATTCGGTCCGAGACCGAACACGGTGCCGTCGATGAAGGTGATGCCGAGCGTCGAGTCGCCGCCGGACTGCACCACGTCACCCTTGTTGACGTTGTCGCCCTGATTCAGAACGATCGCGACACCATTGCGGATCGCGGTGGCGTTGCCCGCCAGCTTGGTGACGTGGCCGATGACCTTCGCCGGCTCCACCGCGCCGCCGGCCTGGGCATATTGCGTGTAGCCGGTGAGCGCGTTGACGAGGTCGCCGGTGAGATGCGCGCCTTCAGGCGACGCCAGGGCCGCGTGTTTCCCGCCCTTGAAGTAGTCGTGCAGGACGAGTTCCCGGTCGTCCTTCGAGATGACGAGATCGAGCCCGGTCCGCTTGAAGTCGCCGGTGAACAGCAATTGCCCATCGTCGACCGTGATCGCGCCGGGCGGAGCGTGCGTGGAAACGCTGTCGACATGCACCGATCCACGGGCATAAGCGTCCGCGTTCGGCAAATGGCCGTCGAATTTCTCGACAAAGTTCACTGCGGATCACCGCACGAAGGTTAATATTGGTAGAATACCCGAATGATTACGCCTGCATATCATCGGATAAAGCTTGGCGAAACCATCCTGTGCTTTCGCAAGGTGCTCTGATTGCGCGGTTTGAGCGGGTGTGACTTGGCTCACTCTCTCATGAGTCGTGTAGTCCGGACTTACCTGACGGTACCATGAGATGGGATTCAAGCCAAGATGGGTACTGAGCCACGTATTCGTGGTATTGACTGGCATTTCTCTACTTGCCTTTATTTCCCCGCAGCCCCGAGAGGGCATCTGACCCCATTTTTCCGGTTAAAGCTGTGACCTGGCTTACAAATCGCAGCTATCCCGTGCGCGGACCGGCCGGGCTAACCAGAGGGCAACGATGAGGCGTTTTGCGGTGGAAAAAGGTTCGCCGGTTCGTTTCACAAACCGGTAAAGTTTTCGGGACCCGGAGCACAGGCCCTTTAGCCTCCTGTCCGGTTTCCCCACATCTTAAGTCGATTCGAAGGGATCGTTGGCCATGCTGCCGGTATGAAACGATCCGGTCGCGTGCGCGGTGCAGTATCCACCCGTCGATGAGCGGACAGGGGGTGTCACATGGGTAACTCGCTTCGCTCGTTTGCGCTGCGCGCCGTCATGCTGGGCTTCGGCCTGGCCTTGGCCGCGCCGATTGCCGAGCTCAAGGCCGCCTCGGTGCTCTCGCCCGGCCCGGCGACACTGCTCAGAAAGTCGACCGAGCCGTTCGGCCTGTCGACCAGCCTGCTTGCCGGCGGCGGCCTGCGCGACAAATGGCTCGGCGTGCAGCGCCAGCTTGCCGACGAATTGGTGCAGCTCGCAGCCTGCGAAAGCGATCGCGCGGGGTGTGCGTCGCCGGAGGCGTTGCGATTCCTGGCGATCGTCGATGCCGGACGCGCGCGCACCGGTCGCGCCCGTCTCGGCGAGATCAACCGCGCGATCAATCTGGCGATCCGCCCCGGCAGCGATCTTGCGACTTATGGCGAGCCCGACGTCTGGGCCACGCCGCTCGCCACGTTTGCTCGAGGAAGCGGCGATTGCGAGGACTATGCGATCGCGAAATTCGTGGCGCTCGGCAAGGCCGGCGTCGCGCCGGGAGATTTGCGCATCGTCGTGATGCATGACCTGCTCGGTGGCGAGGACCATGCCGTGGTCGCGGCGCGGCTCGACGGCCACTGGCTCACGCTCGACAACCGCCGCATGGCGATGATCGAGGACGCCGACATCAGGAGTTTTCGGCCGACCTTCGTGATCGACCAGAACGGCGTCAGCCGTTATGTCGATGCACCGCTCGTCACCGAGGCCGCGTGGCGGCGGTGAATTGAGCACGACAATCAAGTTACCTTTGCGTCATTGCGAGCGAAGCGAAGCAATCCATCGCTCCACGGAGGGATGGATTGCTTCGTCGCTCTGCTCCTCGCAATGACGGAGTTGTGGACCGCCTCTCAGAACATCAAATTATCCTTCACCAGCACCCAGCGGCCGCCCTTGACCTGCTGCACCTGGGTGATGGTGTTGGCGAGATGATCGGTCTTGGAGAACTTGGTCGGCGGCGAGCTGAAGATGTCGAGGAACTTGTCGCCTGACTCCAGCGCGTCGAGCATCTTCTGGCCGGTGAGATCCTTGCCCGCCTTCTGCGCGTAGAAGGCGAAGGTCATCACCGCGTTGTAGCCGATGATCGCCTGCGTGTTGGCCTCGCTGTTGAACATCTTCTTGTAGTTGACCAGCCAGTCCTTCACCTTGCCCTTGGCGGTGTCCTCGTAGGGAATCTCGAAGCCCGACGCGGCGTAGAGGCCCTCGACCGCTTCCTTGCCGAGCGCCGGCACTTCGAGCACGTTGGTCGGCGTGGCGCCGAGGAAGGTGACGTCCCAGCCGAGCTTCTTCGCCTCGTTCATCGCGCCGATGGTCTCGCGGATCACGGTGCCGAGCACGACGAGATCGCAGCCGTCGGATTTCATCTTGGCGACCTGCGCCGAGAAGTCGGAGGCGCCGCGCTTGTAGCTCGTGACCGAGGCGGGCTGCACCTTCATCGCGCCGAGCTGCTGGGTGAAGCCGTCGAGCACGTTCTTACCGTACTCGTCGTCCTGGTGCATGATGCAGGGCTTCTTGAAGTTCTTCCACTCCATCATGTATTTGATCGCGGCGCGCGTGCTCTCGACATAGGGCAGCAGGTTGTTGAACTTCAGCCGCTCCTGCGGCTTGGCGGGATCGAACTTGAAGGTGAATTCGGCGGCGGTCAGCGGGAACAGCTGCAGCACGCCGGCGTCGAACAGGATGTCCTGCGCGGCGAGCACGGTCGGCGAGCCCATCGGGCCGATCATCGCGAACACCTTGTCGCGCTCGACCATCTTCTGCGAGGCCAGCACGGCCTTCTTCGGGTCGTAGCCATTGTCCTCCAGGATCATCTTGATCTTGCGGCCGTTGATGCCGCCGCTGGCGTTGATTTCCTCAACCGCCATCTTCATGCCGTTGGACACCGGGACGCCCCAGACCTTGATCGGGCCGGACAAATCCTGATGCGTTCCGATCACGATCTCGGTCGGCGAGATGCCTTCATTGGTGACCTTGGTCTGGGCTGCGGCCGGCAGGCAGGTCAGCGCCAGCGCGCTCACCGCAAGGCCCAGCGCCTTCAGCGATTTCGACATTGCAGTCTCCTCCTTACATGGCCCATGTTGAGCGAAGGGTCGGGCCTGCTCGCTCCCTCGCCAATTCCTCGTCGTCGCCTCTCTCCTTGAGCATGATCTATTCGGAAAACCGCTTCACACTTTTCCGGATCATGCTCTACGCAACCGCCCGCGCGCCATACATGGCGTCGATCTCGGCCGCATAGCGCTTGTTCACGAAGCTGCGCTTCAGCTTCATGGTCGGCGTCAGCTCCTCGTCCTCGGGCGTGAGCTGGCGCTCGATCAGGTAGAATCTCTTGATGGTCTCGACGCGCGCGAACTTGGCGTTGACCGCCTCGACCTCGCGCTGGATCAGGTCCTGGATCTCGCGGGCACGGCACAGGCTCGCGTAGTTGGTGAAGGGGATATCCTGGTCCTGGGCGTATTTCTCGACATTCTCCTGATCGATCATGATCAGGCAGGTGAGGTACGGCCGCTTGTCGCCGATCACGACCGCATCGGAGACGTAGGGCGAGAATTTGAGCTGGTTCTCGATCTCCGACGGCGTGATGTTCTTGCCGCCGGAGGTGATGATGATGTCCTTCATCCGGTCCGTGATCTTCACATAGCCCTCATTGTCGATCGCACCGACATCGCCGGTGTGCAGCCAGCCCTTCGCGTCGATCGTCTCGGCGGTCTTCTCCGGCTGGTTGAGATAGCCCATGAACAGGAAGTCGCCCTTGATCAGGATCTCGCCCTTCGGACAGATCATCACCTCGCCCCAGGGCGCGGCCTTGCCGACCGAGCCGAGCTTGATGCGGTCTGCCGGCATCATGGTCGCGACGCCGCAATTCTCGGTCTGGCCGTAGACCTCGCGCATGTCGATGCCGAGCGCGAGATACCAGCGGATCAGATCCGGCGAGATCGGCGCCGCGCCGGTCAATGCGATCCGGCAGCGGTCGAGCCCGAGCATGCGGCGGATGTTGCGGAACACCAGCCAGTAGGCCGCGCGGTTGGCGAGCCGCAGCGACAGCGGCGGCGTCTCGCCCTCCAGCCGGCACTCGGTCATCCGGTTGCCGATCGCAAGCGCCCGGGCGTACATCCAGTTCTGGAACGGGGTCGCGTCCTTCAGCGCGATGGTGATCCCGGAATAGAACTTCTCCCAGATCCTGGGCACCGCGAGGAATGCAGTCGGCTGCACCTCGCGCAGATTGTCCGGCACCGTCTCCGGGCTCTCGGCAAAATTCATCACCGAGCCCAGCGCGAGCGAGATGTAGTAGCCGCCGACCCGCTCGGCGACATGGCAGAGCGGCAGGAACACCAGCCGCTCCTCGCTGTCGGTCGAGGGATAGAGATCGTTGGCGTGGCGCATCTGGTGCGTGACGCTGCGGTTGGAGTGCATCGCGCCCTTGGGCGGGCCTGTGGTGCCCGACGTATAGACCAGGATCGCGAGATCGGAGGCGGTGCGGCTGCCGGTCATTTCATCCCACAGAGCGTCGTTGCCCTGCGCATGATTGCGGCCGAGCGCCGTGAATTCGGCGAGCGACAGCACCATCGGATCGGAGAAGCCGGAGAGGCCCTCCATGTCGAACACCACGATCTTTTCCAGCGTCGGACAGCGCGACCGGCAGGTCAGCACCTTGTCGAGCTGCTCCTCGTCCTCGACGAAGATGACCCGCGTGCGGGAATCATTGACGAGGTATTCGACCTGCGCCGCCGAATCGGTCGGATAGATGCCGGAGGACACGCCGCCGGCGCACAGGATGCCCATGTCGGCATAGACCCATTCCGGCACCGCGTTGGCGATGATCGAGGCGACGTTGCCGGGGCGGAAGCCGGTCGCATGCAGGCCGAAGGCGATGTCCCTGGAGATCTGCAGCCATTCGCGCCAGCTGGTCGGCTGCCAGATGCCGAACTTCTTCTCGCGGATTGCGGGCCTGTCGCCACGCGTTCGCACCGCGAGCAGAAAGCTCCTCGCGATCGTGTCGGCAACCGTCAGCACCGCTGGTCCTGCCATGCGCGCTCCCTCCTCTGCCGCTTGCCTCACCCGCCGGCTGGAATGCCGGTCTTGTTCGCGAAGCAGGCCCGAAATCTAGCTCCAACTCGCTCTCAGCGCCAAACCTTCCTCGGCCAACTTTAGTCGACGCCAACCTTTTTCGGCGCCGACTTCAACGCCGAGCCCTCAACGCCGAGCCCTCAACGCCAGGTCTTCTTCTTCTTCCAGCGCCGCTCGCCCCGCGCGCCCGCTTCCTTGGCGCCGAGGTAGAATTCCTGGATATCGGGCGAATTCAACAGCCGCTCGCAGGTGTCGTTCATGACGACGCGGCCGATCTCCAGCACATAGCCGTAATGCGCCGTCTCCAGCGCGATCTTGGCATTCTGCTCGACCAGCAGGATCGACATGCCCTGCTCCTCATTGACGCGGCGGATGATGGTGAAGATCTCCTTCACCAGGATCGGCGACAGCCCGAGCGACGGCTCGTCCAGCAGCAGCAAGGTCGGCCGGTTCATCAGCGCCCGCCCGATCGCAAGCATCTGCTGCTCGCCGCCCGAAAGCTGTCCGGCCGGCTGGCCGAGCCGCTCCTTCAGCCGTGGAAAATAGCCATAGACGCGTTCGAGGTCCTGCGCCACACCGTCGCGGTCCTTGCGCAGATAGGCGCCCATCATCAGGTTCTCGCGCACCGACAGGAATGGAAACACCTCGCGTCCTTCCGGCACATGGCTGAGGCCCAGCCGCACGATCCGGTCGGCCTCCATGCGCTGGATCGGCTTGCCCAGGAATTCGATCGAGCCTTTCTGCGGATCGAGGATGCCGGAGATCGTCTTCAAGACCGTGGTCTTGCCGGCGCCGTTGGCGCCGAGCAGCGTCACGATCCGGCCGCGCGGCACCTCGAGGCTGATGCCGCGGATCGCCATGATCGGCCCGTAATAGCTCTCGATGTTGGAAAGTTTCAGGATGATGTCTGCTGCGCTCATGGCATCATCCTCATGTGCCGAGATACGCTGCGACGACGTCGGGATGGTGCTGCACCTCGGACGGCGAGCCCATCGCCAGCACGCGGCCGTAGTTCAGCGCAATGACGCGGTCGGAGACTCGGTTGACCAGCGTCATGTCGTGCTCGACCATCAGCACGGTGATGCCGAGCTCGCTCTTCATGTCGCGGATCCAGAACGACATGTCGTCGGTCTCCTCGACGTTGAGGCCGGATGACGGCTCGTCGAGCAGGATCAGCTTCGGCTCCGAGCACAACGCGCGCGCCAATTCGATCACCTTGCGCACGCCGTAGGGCAACCCCGAAATCAGCTTGTCGCGGTACGGCTCGAGATCGAGGAATTCGATCACCTGCTCGACCCGGCGGCGATGCGCCTTCTCGCCGGCCCGGACGCTCGGCAGGAACAACAGCTCCTGCCAGAGCTGGGTGGTGGAATGGCGATGGCGGCCGACCAGGAGGTTGCTCAGCACGGTCGCATTCTCGAACAGTTCGATGTTCTGGAAGGTGCGCGCGATGCCGAGCCTGGCGATGTCGTAGGCCGGCTCCTGGGTGATGTCCTGATCCTCGAAAAAGATCTTGCCCGAGGTCGGCGGATAGATCCGCGAGATCAGGTTGAAGATCGAGCTTTTGCCGGCGCCGTTGGGCCCGATGATCGAGAGGATCTCGCCCTTCTCGACCGCGAAGCTGACGGCATCGACCGCCTTGAGGCCGCCGAAATGCAGGGACAGGTTCTCGGCGCGGAAATAGCTCATCGGTTCCGCTCCGATTTCACGTAGATCTTCTGCCGCTTGAAGGTCGCGCGCTTGTACAGCGGGAACAGCTGGAAGAAGAGCTTGATCTTGAGCCAGCGGCCATAGAGCCCGAGCGGCTCGAACAACACGAACACCACGATGATGATGCCGTAGATCGCGCCCTTCAGCCCGTTGGCGGAGGCAAACGCCGCAACCGCATCCTGGATGTGGCCCGCGCGTTCCGTGCCGGCGCCGAACGTGGCAGCGACGCCGCTGATCACGCCGGGCATATCATCCTTCAGGTAGGTCAGGAACGGATCGATCATGACCAGGAAGATCGCGCCGAGCACCGCGCCGTGCAGGCTGAAGGTGCCGCCGATCAGGATCACGATGATGAACTCGATGGAGAGCTGCAAAGTGAACATCTCGGGCGAGATGAAGGACAGCTTGTGGGCGAACAGCACACCGGCAAAGCCGGTGATCGCCGCCGAGATCGCGAACGACTTCACCTTGTAGAGCGCGACATTGATGCCCATGCTGCGCGCCGCGGTCTCGCTGTCGCGGATCGCGACAAAGGCGCGCCCGGTCGGCGAGCGCAGCAGATTGAGCGTGCCGACGATGGTCAGCACCAGCACCGCGAGACAGAGATAATAGAAGGTCGGGCCGTCGCGCGACACCGTAGTGCCGAGCAGCTGAATGGTCTTGACCCGCATGCCCTCATTGCCGTGGGTCACGCTTTCCCAGCGCGCCAGGATTTCCTCGACGATGAAGGCAAACGAGATCGTGGCGATCACCAGATAGATGCCCTGCAGCCGCAGCGCCGGAAATCCGACCAGCGCGCCGACCACGCCGGTCAACAGTCCCGCGGCGAGGAAATAGACCGGAAACGGCACGTTGAATTGCTGCAGATAGGCCGCGGTGTAGGCACCGATCGCCAGAAACGCGGCATGGCCGAGCGAGGCCTGTCCGGTGAAGCCAGTCAGGATCAACAGCCCGACGCCGACGGTCGCATAGATACAGACGAAGACGACCTGGCTCATCAGATAGCTTGAGAGCACGTAGGGCGCGATCAGCAGCACCGCGAGCAGCAGGCCGTAGGAATAGATATAGCCGGAATGCGGGAACAGCCTGATGTCGTCTTCATAGTCGGTCTTGAAGAGAAACCGCATGCGTTACCCCTCAAACCTTCTTGCGGACGTGAAGGCCGAACAGGCCCTCGGGCTTGAGCAGCAGCACTGCGAGCAGAACGATGTAGGGCGCGACGTCCTTCCAGCCCTGCGGCAGATAGAAGCCGGCCATGCTCTCGATCACGCCGATCAGGACGCCGCCGACCACGGCACCCGGGATCGAGCCGAAACCGCCGAGCACGGCGGCCGGAAACGCCTTCAGCCCCAGCACCAGGCCGACATTGGAATGGATGAAGGTGATCGGTGCCAGCAGCACGCCGGCGCAGGTCGCCACCGCCGCCGAGATCGCCCAGACGATCGAGACCACGCGCTTGACCGGGATGCCCATGTAATAGGCAGCCAGCATGTTCTCGGAGCTGGCGCGCATCGCGGTACCGAGCATGGTGCGGTTGAAGAACAGATAGAGCAGCGCACACAGGATGATGGTCGCCGCGATCACTGACAATTTGTCATAGGCGAGCACCAGGCTGCCGATCCTCAAGACGCCCTGGCTGAACGGCGTCTCGATCTTGAAGTCATCGGTGCCCCAGATCATGCCGGAGACCGAGCGCAGGAAATAGCCGAGCCCGATCGTCGCCATGATGATGGAGAACTGCGGATAGCCGAGGATCGGCCGCACCACCAGCCGCTCGGCCAGCATACCGAACAGCGCCATGCAGATCACCGCGCCGGCGAAGCCGACCCAGTAATTCAGTCCGAGCATGCCGATGAAGGTGAAGGCGAAAAAGCCGCCCAGCATCATCAAATCGCCTTGCGCGAAATTGACGACCTCGGTTGCCTTGTAGACCAGCACGAAGCCGAGCGCGATCAGGCCGTAAACGCAGCCGAGCGCGATGCCGCTGACGAGCTGCTGAACAAAGTCCAGCATCGTTCCCTCCCCGATGCCCGGCGATTCTTCCCGATCGCTCGTTGCATCCCGCCTTCGCGCCCTTGTGTCGGAAGCGCTGAAAGCTGCCTATGTCCGCCCCGATTGAGCCAAAAGGGCCGATCCCTGTCAACAAACCGCTGATCCGGCTGTATCATCACATTTGCGGAGATATGCCGCAGCACGGACTAATACGGATATCGCGTTCGATTTGCCCCGTGCGATTCACTGCACCGAAACGGTTTTTGTCCAAGCTTACGCAACCGACGAGCGAACTCCCGGATCGCCAACGCACCATGACTTCGGAACTGTCCGCACTCGCCGTGCGAGGGTTAACCAAGTGTTTTGACCGTCCGGCGGTCGACGCGCTCGATCTCACCGTCCGTGTCGGTGAATTCTATGCGCTGCTCGGACCGAACGGCGCCGGCAAGACCACGACGCTGCGCATGGTGGCGGGGCTATTGCGGCCCGATGCCGGCTCGGTGTCGATCCTCGGCATCGATGCGCTGGCCGACCCGGTCTCAGCCAAGCAGATCATGGCCTGGGTGTCCGACGAGCCGATGATCTACGACAAGCTGACGCCGCTCGAATATCTGGAATTCGTCGCCGGCCTGTGGGGCATCGATCCCCGCACATCGGAGAAGTCGGCGCGCAATCTCCTGGTGTCGCTCGGGCTCGAGCCGCATCTCAACGCGCGCTGCGAGGGCTTCTCCAAGGGCATGCGCCAGAAGGTGGCGCTCGCCGGTGCGCTGGTGCACGATCCCCGCCTGATCATTCTCGATGAGCCGCTGACCGGCCTCGACGCGCTGTCGGCGCGTCACGTCAAGGGACTGCTGCAGGAGCGCGTCCGCGCCGGCTGCACCGTGATCATGACCACCCACATTCTCGAGGTCGCCGAGCGCATGGCCGACCGGATCGGCGTGATCGCGGCCGGCAGGCTGATCGCCGAGGGCACGCTGGCCGAGCTGCGCGAGCAGAACGGCCGCAACGACACCACCCTCGAGGACATGTTCATCGCGCTGGTCGATACCGAGGCGGCCGCCGCGTGAGCTCGACAGCCCACCTCACCTGGTTCGCCCGCCACGAATTCCGCCTGGCGTGGCGCGAATGGCTGGCGATGATGACCGGCGGCCGGCGCCGGCGCAACCGCGCCGTCATCGGCCTGCTGATCTTCGCGGCGATCCTGCATCTGCCGGCCTATGCCGTGGTCGCCCGCTATGTCGACCTGCGGTTTCCGCTCGATCCGTCCTCGCTGATCGCGCTGACCGCGACGATCTTCCTGTCCTGGGCGCTGATGCTCTCGCAGGCGATCGAGTCGGTGACGCGGGTGTTCTACGCCCGCGCCGATCTCGATCTGATCATGTCGTCGCCGGCAAAACTCACCAACATCTTCTCGATCCGGATCGCCGCGATCGCGCTGACGGTGAGCAGCATGGCGCTCTTGCTGTCGACGCCGTTCATCGACGTGCTGGTGTATCTCGGCGGTGCACGCTGGCTTGCCGGCTTCGGCGTCGTCCTTGCGATCGGGCTATCGGCGGCTGCCGCGGCGATCGCCGTCACCGCGCTGCTGTTTCGCCTGATCGGACCGGGCCGGACGCGGCTGGTGGCACAGATCGTCTCCGCCGTCATCGGCGCCGGCTTCGTCATCGCGTTGCAGGTCGTCGCCGTGCTGTCCTACGGCACGCTGTCGCGCTTTGCCTTTCTGACCTCGGAGACCGCGGCACGAATTGCCCCCGCCCTCGACAGCCTCGTCTGGTGGCCGGCGCGCGCATCGCTTGGCGATCTCGAGATCATGATGCTGCTGCTCGCCACCGCGCTCGTGCTGCTCGGCGTCGTGATGGCGGTGTTCGCGCCGCGGTTTGCCGACACCGTCGCACGCGTCGCCGCCAATCCAGCGACGGTCACGCAGGGACGCGCCCGCGCGTTCCGGACCGGCTCGCGGCAGCAGGCGCTGCGGCGCAAGGAATTCCTGCTGCTGCGCCGCGATCCATGGCTGCTGTCGCAGAGCCTGATGCAGATGCTCTATTTGCTGCCGCCGGCGCTGATGCTGTGGCGCAGCTTCTCCGGCACGTCGACCGCGATCGTGCTGATCACGCCGGTCATCGTGATGGCCGCAGGCCAGCTCGCCGGCGGACTGGCCTGGCTGACCATCTCGGGCGAGGACGCGCCCGATCTGGTGGCGACCGCGCCGCTGCCGCCGTCGCGCGTGACCCGCGCCAAGGTCGAGGTCGTCCTGCTCGCGATCGCCACCGTTTTCGCGCCGCTGGTCGCCGCGCTGGCATTCGCCTCGCCGGGGCAGGCCGCGGTGACGGCGATCGCGATCGTCATCGCAACCGCATCCGCCGCCGCGGTCCAGCTCTGGTTCCGCGCGCAGGCCAAGCGCAGCCAGTTCCGCCGGCGCCAGACCTCCTCCCGCATCGCCACCTTCGCGGAAGCCTTCTCCTCGATCGGCTGGGCCGCAACCGCAGCGCTGGCCCTGACGATCCCGATGGCCGCGTTCGTCAGCGGCATCCTGACGCTGTTGACGCTCGCGATCGCCTGGAAGATCAGCCCGCGCCGCGCGTAGGAACCACGCTAGCCCTTCACCAGCTCCATCACCGCCGCGGCGAACGCCTCCGGCGCTTCCTGCGGCAGATTGTGGCCGGCGCCCGGGATCACGCGATGCGCCCGGCGGGCGGTGTATTTTGCCGCGCTGGCGCTGCCGTCGCGCGCAGGCGTCACGCCGTCATCGGCGCCGTCGAGCGTGATGGTGGGGACCGTAATCACCGGCAGCGCGTCTAGCCGCCGCTGCAAATCCGCATATTGCGGATCCCCGGCGACAACGCCGTAGCGATGCCGGTAGCTGTGGATCACCACGTCGACATAATCGGAATTGTCGAATGCGACCGCGGTCCGCTCGAAGCACGCATCGTCGAACGCCCAGCTCGGCGACCATTGCGCCCACAATATCTTGGCGATGCCGCGCCGGTTGGCGGCAAGCCCCGCCCGCCCCCGCTCGAGCTGGAAGTAGTACTGATACCACAGCGGCACCTCGCGCTCGGGACGCGCCGGCACCATAGCGTTCGCGATATCCTGGATCATGTAGCCATTGGTGCAGACGAGCCCGATGCATCGTTCCGGCCACAACGCCGCACCGATCGAGGCGGCGCGGCCGCCCCAGTCGTAACCGGCAAATACCGCGCGCTTGATGCCGAGCGCATCCATCAGCGCCATCAGGTCGGCCCCGACCGCCGCCTGCTCGCCCGAGCGCGGCGTCGCCTTGTCGCGGAAGGCCGTCGGGCCGTAGCCACGCAGATAGGGCACGATGACCCGGCAACCCTGGGCCGCCAGCATCGGGGCGACATCCACATAGGAATGGATGTCGTAGGGAAAGCCGTGCATCAGCATGACGGCGGGACCGTCGGCCGGACCAGCCTCGTAATAAGCGATGTCGAGCACGCCTGCGTCGACTGGGCGCAATGGCTCGAGCCGCTTGGTGGATGGTGCGCGCGGCGCGGAGCTATTGTCAGTCACGCAAAACTCCCTGATCGCTGTGATCTGCGCAGCATGGTAACGCGTCCCGACGCAATAATCGCCCGGATCGTATTGCAGCCAACGCCATGGAGCGATGCGCCGCCTCATCATGACGGCACGCCAATTGCGCGATAGTCTGACGCCGGCGGATATCGCCGAAGGCGGAACAGGTCATGCTGAGATTGCTTGCCGCGCTCGTCTTGTTGGGAACGTCCACCAGCCACACCCTGGCGCAGGATGCCCAGCGCAGCGAGTGCCTGGCGATGGCCAACGCACCGCCACGCGCCACCCCGGTGAACGACCGGCGCGTCGCAGCCAAAGCCGACGAGGTCGCGATCACCTATGCCGGCCATTCCACCTATTACATCGACACGCCCGGCGGCCTCAGGATCGCGACCGACTACAACGGCGTCTATCGGACCGGGCGGCTGCCCGACGTCGCGACCATGAACCGGGCGCATGAGACGCATTACACGCTGTTTCCCGACCCGAAAATTCCCTACGTGCTGCATGGCTGGGGCGAGAACGGCCAGGCCGCGCATTACGGGATGCGGATCGGCGACGTCTATGTCCGCAACGTCACCACCGACATCCGCCGCTATTGGGGCGAAGACTCCGGCGGCGAGATGATCAAGGACGGCAACTCGATCTTCATCTTCGAGGTCGCCGGCCTGTGCATCGGCCATCTCGGCCACCTCCACGTCAAGCTCGACGACAGCCATTTCGCGGCGATCGGCCGGCTCGACATCGTGATGGTGCCGATCGACGGCACCTATACGATGTCGCTCGACGGCATCTCCGAGATCACCAAGCGGCTGCGTGCATCCGTGGTGCTGCCGATGCACCGCTTTGCCACCCCGCTCGACGAATTCATGCGCCTGATCGGCCAGCAATTCGAGATCGACCGCCGCGGCGGTGAGGGCACCTTGCGGATCTCGCGCGACACGCTGCCGGCGGCGCCGACGGTGATCATCCTCGACGGCGTATAAGGCGCCCGACTGCCCCCTGACACGATTTCGTGCGCCGGCACTTTTCGCGCTTGACCTAGAGTATACTCTAGCTTGTTCACTCGGGATCGTCCGGCAACACCCGGCCACGAGGACCAACCGCATGACACCTTCAAGCAAGCTCCCGCACCGCAGGCTCGGCAATGACGGCCCGCAGGTTTCCGCCGTCGGGCTCGGCTGCATGTCACTGTCCGGCGTCTACGGCGCCAACGACGATACGGCGACGCCCGACTTCATCCGTTATGCGATCGACCGCGGCATCGATTTCCTCGACAGCGCCGATCTCTATGGCTGGGGCCACAACGAGGAATTGCTGGGCCGCGCGCTGAAGGGCCTGCGTGACAGGGTCGTGGTCGCGACCAAATTCGGTCAGGTGAAGACCACGACCGGACAGGGCGTGGACGGACGGCCCGCTTATGTCCAAGAAGCCTGCGAGGCGAGCCTGAAGCGGCTCAACATCGAAACCATCGATCTCTATTACCAGCACCGGATCGATCCGAACGTCCCGATCGAGGATACGGTCGGCGCGATGGCGCGTCTGGTCGAGCAAGGCAAGGTTCGCCATCTCGGCCTGTGCGAGGCGCGCCCCGAAACCATTCGCCGCGCGCACAAGGTGCACAGACTGGCCGCGGTGCAGACCGAATATTCCCTGCTGTACCGCAGCGAGGCCGAGGAGACCCTGCAAACGACGCGGGCGCTCGGCATCGCCTTCGTCGCCTATTCGCCGCTCGGCCGCGGCTTCCTGACCGGGCAGATCCAGTCGCAGGCCGACATCGCGGGCGATCGCCGCGGCGACCATCCGCGCTTCGCCGGCGATAATTTTGCCCGCAACCGCGATCTCGTCAGCGGCATCGTGACGATCGCACGCGAGAAGAATTGCACACCGGCTCAGCTCGTGCTGGCCTGGCTGCTGGCTCAGGGACAGGACATCGTGCCGATTCCCGGTACCAAGCAGCGCAGCCGGCTGGACGAGAACATCGGCGCCCTCGACGTGGTGCTTTCGCCGCACGAGCTGGCACGGATTTCAGCAGCTATCCCGGCCGGCGCTGCGGCAGGTGAGCGCTATCCGGCCGGCGCGATGAAAGCGGTTTATCTGTGATGGACGCCCGGACACCCGATTTGCAGGCGACGCCGAACGCACTCTACATCGGCGACATCGCGCGGCGCTCCGGCCGAAGCGTGCATACCATCCGCTGGTATGAAGCGCAGGGCCTGATGCCCGGCGTCGTCAGGGACCGCGGCCGCCGCCGCGTCTACAACGACTATCACATCGGCTGGCTCGATCTGATGGAGCGGCTGCGCTTGACCGGGATGTCGATCAAGCAGCTTCGCGACTATACCACGCTGGTGAAGCAGGGCAGCGCGACCTTGCGCAAGCGCCGCGCGCTGCTCGCCGAGCACCAGCTCCGCGTCCGGGCCATGATCGCCAAATGGACCGAAGCGCTCGCGCTGGTCGACGCCAAGATCGAGTTCTACGACGAGTGGGTCGCGGCAGGCACGCGGCCCAAGGTCTCGCCACAGCAGCGCGCCCGCGCCAGGCGGTCCGCCACCAGGGCCTGAACGCCCTACCCAACATCGGATAGCAGGATACGCGATGGACGATATACTCCGGCGTAAACCCTTTGCCGTGCGCGCATCGCACCGGCTCACGCTGCTGACGCTGTGCCTCGCCGTCACGATCGCGCACATCGATACGTTCATCGTCAATCTCGGCGCGCGCGCGATCGGCGATCATTTCGGCGCCGGTGTCGATGAGTTGCAATGGATCGTCGACAGCTACAATTTGGTCTACGCGGTCTCGCTGCTGACCGGCGGGATGCTCGCGGACAGATACGGCCGGCGCCGCATCCTGATCTGCGGCGCCGCGATCTTCACCGGCGCATCGCTGCTGTGCGCGGCCGCGCCATCCGCGCTGGTGCTGATCGTCGGTCGCGCACTCACCGGCGCCGGCGGTGCGTTGATGATTCCGGCCTCGCTTGCGATCATCCGGGTGGTCTGGGACCGGCCGGAGGAGCGCGCCCGTGCGCTTGGTATCTGGGCCGCCTGCAACGGCGTCGCCATGGCACTGGGACCGAGCCTTGGCGGGCTGCTGATCCCGTGGTTGGGCTGGCGCAGCATCTTCCTGGTGATCGTGCCGTTCGGCCTGCTCGTCGTGCTAATGGCTGGGTCGACGATCCCGGAATCGGTCAACCCGCAGCGGCGCGCGGTCGACATTCCGGCCCAGCTCTGCGGTGCATTGGCGCTTGGAAGCCTGACCTATGCCGCGATCGGCGCACAATCGGCGCCGGGCGCGATGACCGCAGCACTGATCGTCGCTTCGCTTTCGGTAGCCCTGCTGATCGCCGTCGAAAGAAGGAGAGGGGCCGGGGCGCTGCTGTCGCCGGAGATTTTCAGCGCACGCCGGTTCCGCGCCGCCATGATCGCCACCACGGGCATGACATTCGGCGGATACGGCATGGTCTTCGTGCTGCCGCTGGCGTGGCAGTCGAGCGGACGGCTCGATGCCGCGGCAAGCGCCGCCGCGCTGCTGCCGATGTCGCTGGTCTTCGTCCTGGTCTCACCGTTCTCCGGCATGCTGTCGGAAAAGCTCGGGCTGCGCGCGCCCACCTCGGGCGGCGTGACACTGATGGGTGTCGGCCTCCTGATGATTGGCCTCGGTGGCCTGCGACCGGACATCGCCCTGGCCGAGTTCGGACTGGCCATCACCGGCCTCGGGCTCGGTCTCGCCGCAGGGCCGCTCTCGGCGATAGCCGTCGGCGACGTCGCCGCTGCGCGGGCCGGCACGGCCGCGGCGCTGATCAACGTGGCCCGGATCAGCGGCGCGACGATCGGGGTTGCGGTGCTCGGCGCGTGCTACGCGGCGTCAGGCGGCGGCAGCCACGGCCTGCTGCTTTCGATGATCGCCGGAAGCCTCGTCCAGTTCGCTGGCGCCGGCGTGGCGTGGATGGTGACAGGGCACGAGGCGCCACGCCTGCGCATTTGACCTGCTCGCGCGCGGCTCGTTATCCTTCGCACAGCCGACATCGGATCGGCGGCCGACAAGAGCAAGAACCGGGAGCATCATCCATGGCCAGCACTCTGCCCGCCTCTGCGAGCGGGCTCTATGCCAATCCGCGCGAAGACTGGCTCGCCCAATACACCGAGGAGATCATCGATCCCAACAGGCCGATCGTCGATCCGCACCATCATCTCTGGGACCGTGGGGGCCTGCGCTATCTGATCGAGGAGATGCGCGATGACATCGCCTCGGGCCACAACATCGTCGCGACCGTCTATGTCGATTGCCGGTCGATGTATCGCGCCGACGGGCCGGAGGCGTTCCGCCCGGTCGGCGAGGTCGAGTTCGCCAACGGCGTCGCGGCGATGGCGGCAAGCGGCGGCTACGGCAAGGCGGCGATCTGCGCCGGCATCGTCAGCCACGTTAACCTTCTGATCGGCGACCAGGCCAAGGCGGTGCTCGAGGCGGAGATTGCCGCCGGCAACGGCCGGTTCCGCGGCATCCGCCACTCCTCGGCCTGGGACGAGGACCCCAATGTCGCGCACATGTATGCCAATCGCCCGAAGGGCATCTTGCTGGATGCCACCTTTCGTAGGGGGTTCGCCTGCCTGGCGCCGCTCGGGCTCAGCTTCGATGCCTGGCTGTTCCACCCGCAGATCGGCGAGCTGACCGACCTCGCCCGTGCCTTTCCCGACACCCGGATCGTGCTCGACCATTGCGGTGGCCCGGTCGGCACCGGCCGCTTCGCCGGCAAGCGCGAGGAGACCTTTCCGGTCTGGAAGGCGTCGATCCAGCAGATCGCCAAATGCCCGAACGTCGTGGTCAAGCTCGGTGGACTGGCGATGTGCCTGCTCGGCTACGACTTCCACCTGCGCCCCAGGCCGCCCTCGTCGGAGGAACTCGCCGCCGCCTGGCGGCCCTATGTGGAGACCTGCATCGAGGCCTTCGGCCCGAGCCGTTGCATGTTCGAAAGCAACTTCCCACCTGATAAGGGACAGTGCAGCTATCAGGTGATCTTCAACACCTTTAAACGGCTTGCATCACAATATAGCGAAGCCGAGAAGACGGCGTTGTTCTTGCAGACGGCAAAGGATGTCTATCGGCTCGATATCGGGTAAACTTGCGACTCATGGATGACAGCATCACCATCCGGCCGCTTCGTGAGGCTGATGCAGAAGCGGTGGTCGAACTCTACGCAAAGGCGGCTGCGGTGGAACCGCGGCTGGGCCCTGTCACGCTGCCGCAGTGGGACCAGTTCCTGAAGCTGCCGCAGAACCGCGGCGGCCGCGACTTCCGCATTGCTGAACGCAACGGCCGGCTCCTCGGGCTCGCTGAATCATCGTTGCGCGATCAGGGCGCGCATCATTCCCGGTTCCTCAAGATCGTCGTCGCGCCCGAGATGCGGCGCCGCCGGATCGGCCTCGCGCTGGTCGACGACGTGCTTGCGATCGACGCCGATCCCGATCTCACCGTCCAGACGCTGGTCAGCACCGACTGGCCGGCCGGAATGGCCTTCGTCGCCGCCTTCGGTTTCGTGCATGTCGAGTCGGAGATCGGGATGAAATGCGTCGAGCCGTTGCAGCCCGCGCGCACGCTTGCCGCCGCCCGCGCCACCATCGAGCAGGCCTCGGACGTCACCGCCTGCGCCGGTGAGGTCGCGCGGATCCATAACGCCGCCTATGCCTCGGACTCCGCGTTCCGCAGGTATTCGCCGGAGGAGATGGCGCAGGTCCTGACCGAGAGCGAAGTCTGGATCGCGTCGGAAGATGGCCAGATGTCGGGCTTCTGCCTGACCGAGCCGGAGCGGAACTCGATGTGGATCGAGTCCGTCGCCGTCGATCCGGCACGGCAAGGACGCGGGCTCGGCCAGCTGCTGGTCTATCGCGTGCTGGCCGCACACGACGTATCGGTCGAACATCCCTGCTGGCTCAACGTCTCAAGCCGCAACGCACCCGCGCTGAAGATCTACCGCCGGCTCGGCTTCAAGCCGCAGCACGAGACCTGCCGCTTCAGCGCACCGCGCGGCGAGCTGATCGCGGCACGCGAGCGGCGGTTTCGTTAGCCGGCCTGCAGTGTAAGTCCGGCAACAGCAGATTTATCCCCGTCACCCTGAGGAGCGCGTAGCGCGTCTCGAAGGGTCGACGGCCACCGGCGGGGCTGTGCATCCTTCGAGGCTCGCTCCGCTCGCACCTCAGGATGACGGGACTGAGTGGGCAGTCGCCGCTTACGCCCACTCGCCTTTGCGGAACACCGGCACGCTGCGGCCGTCGGCGTGGATGCCGTCGATGTCGGTGTGGGCGGAGCCGATCATCCAGTCGATATGGATCAGGCTCTTGTTGCCGCCCTGCTCGGCGATCTGCTGCGGCGTCAGCTTGTCGCCGTTGACGAAGCATTTCGAGTAACACTGGCCGAGCGCGATATGCGAGGCGGCGTTCTCGTCGAACAGCGTGTTGAAGAACAACAGCCCGCTCTTCGAGATCGGCGATGAGTGCGGCACCAGCGCGACCTCGCCGAGGCGGCGCGCGCCCTCGTCGGTGTCGAGCACCTTGTTCAGCACTTCCTCGCCGCGCGAGGCCTTGGCCTCGACGATGCGGCCCTCCTCGAACTTGACCGAGATATTGTCGATCAACGTGCCCTGATAGGACAGCGGCTTGGAGCTGACGACGTGGCCGCTGACGCGGCGGCAGTGCGGCGTGGTGAAGACCTCTTCGGTCGGGATGTTGGCGTTGCAGACTATGCCGTTCTTGGCGGTCGACGCGCCGCCTTCCCATTCATGACCGTCGGCAAGGCCAATGGTGAGGTCCATTCCGGGACCGGAATATTTCAGTGCATGGAAGCGCTGGCCGTTCAGCCATTCGGTGCGCTCGCGCAGCCTGGCATTGTGCTTCTCCCAGTTGGCGACGGCGCCGTCCTGATCGACCCGGGACGCGGAGAAGATCGCATCCGCGAGCTTCGCCACCGCGACATCCTCGGCATCGTCGGGGAATACCTGCTTCGCCCAGGACGTGCTGGGATAGGCGATGATGTTCCAGTTGGTGTCGAAATTGACGATCTTCTCCAGCGCCGGCTGGTAGGCGATCGAATTGGCCTTGCTGGCGCGCGCCACCTTGGTCGGGTCTTCGCCCGACAGCAGCATCGGATTGTCGCCGACGATCGCGAGCCGCGCGGTGTTCGCGCCGAACGCCTTCGCCATGCCCTCGTAGAGCCAGCCCGCGGCACGATCGAAGCTTGCGTCGTTGGCGTAGCGGTAGCGCGCCAGCGTGAGCTCCTCGTCCGAGAAGAACGGGGTCACGAGACCCGCGCCGGCCTTGTAGGCATGCTCCACCACCCGCCGCACCAGCGGCATTGCCGCCGCAGGCGCCGTCAGCAGCAGATCCTGTCCCGGCTGCAGCTGCAGGCCGACCTTGATCGCGACTTCGGCGAGCCGATCGAGTTTTACAGGATCGATCGAGGCGGAAAGGTTGCGTTGATGTGCGGTCATGAAGTGTCCGGCCGTGTCGTTTGAGGGCTTTGAGGATTCGTAGTCCAATTCGATCCGCGTCCGCAAGGTTCCCGCCAGCCGCGCCCGATCACGCGACGGCGAGCAATTGCGGCGAATTTTACCGCTTCACCGACGTCAGTACCCTGTCGACCATCTCGGGCGCGAGGCCGAGATAGTTCTTCGGCGCGGTGAGACGGTTGATGGTCGCCCGATCGATCCGGTTCGTGACGCGATCATCCGCGGCCAGCGCCTCGGCCAGCGTCAGACCCCTGTCGTTGGCGACACGGCAGGCGTCGTAGACCACATCATGCGCCTCCTGCCGGCCGATCGCGGGCGCAAGGCCCATCATCACGGCCTCAGCAACGATCAACCCGCGGCTGATGTCGAGATTGCCGGCCATCCGCTTCTCGTCGACGATCAGGCCGCCAAGCGCGAACCTGGCCTGGTGCAGGGCGCCTGCGGTCAGCACGAAGCTTTCCGGGATCGCCATCCATTCGGCGTGCCACGGGCCGGTGGCGCGTTCGAAATCCTGCACCATCGCGTCCAGCATCAAACCTGCATGCTGACGCACCGCCTTGGAAGCGGCGAGCATCAGCTCCGACGAGATCGGGTTGCGCTTCTGCGGCATGGTCGAGGAGGCGCCGCGTCCCTTCACGAAGGGTTCGTAGACCTCGCCGAATTCGGTCGACGCCATGATCATGATGTCGAGCGCGATCTTGCCGAGCGTCCCCGTGACCAGCGCGAGGAAATTCACCGCTTCCGCCAACCCGTCGCGCGCGACATGCCAGGTGGAGACGGGAACGCCGAGGCCGAGTTCCTCGCACAGCGCGTTCTGGACCTCGAAGCCCTTGTCACCCAGCGAGGCCAGCGTGCCGGCGGCGCCGGCGAATTGGCCGACCAGCACGCGCGGCTTCAGCTCCGCCAGCCGCGCGGCGTGGCGATCGAAGGCGGCGAGCCAGATCGCGGTCTTGTAGCCGAAGGTCACCGGCAGCGCCTGCTGCAGATGGGTGCGGCCGGCCATCGGCGTGTCGCGGTATTTCTTCGAGAGATCGGCCAGGATGCCGCGCAACGCAGCGATGTCATCCTCGATGATTGTCAGCCCGTCGCGCAGTTGCAGCACCACAGCGGTGTCCATGATGTCCTGCGTGGTGGCGCCCCAATGGACATAGCGGCCGGCCTCGCCGCACTGCTTTGCCATCTGATGCACCAGCGGCAGGATCGGGTAGCCGACGATGTCGGTCTCCTGCCGCAGCAGGTCGAAATCGAACGCGGCGACATCGGTGCGCCTTGCGATCTCCTCGGCCGCTTCCGCAGGGATTACGCCGCAGCGCGCTTCGGCCTTCGCGAGCGCGACTTCGACTTCCGCATAGCGCTGGAGCAGCCGCAGGTCGGAAAACACCTCGCGCATCTCGCGCGTGCCGAAAGCATCGCGAAACAGCACGGAATCGAGCACGGTGGTCGAGGTCGGGAAGGCGGACATGGGCAGATCCTGTTGCCGGTCGCAGTCGGCAACGTCCCTATCACGGCGCAGGCCCGTGCCCTACCCCTCCGCAGGCGCCTCGCCGAACACCTCGGCTGCAATCTTGCTGGTCTCGATCGCGGCCGGAATGCCACAATACATCGCGACCAGCAGCAGCACGTCCTGTACCTGCGCAGCGGTGCAGCCATTGGCCAGCGCGCCCTTGGCATGGACGCGGAACTCGGTCGGCTTGCTGCTCGCCGCGGTGATGCCGAGCATCACGAGGCTGCGGATCTGGTCGGACAGCCCGCTGCGCTCCCAGACGTCGCCATAGACGTAGGCATTGATGATGTTTTGCAGCGGCGTGCCAAATTCGCCCGCGGCCGCCATCCGCTTGGCGACATCGACCTCGCCGAACATCTTCTGGCGCCGGCGCAGCCCGCGGGCATGGAGATCGCTGATGTCCACCATCGTCGTCTGGCTCCCCTGTATGAGCTATTTATACGGATAAATATGTCGCACCTCAACATTCCGACAGGCTCGACGCTTGCGCTTCCGAGCCATTTGTCCGTATAAATTGGCCAAAAGCAGAAGCGGAGGGGACCGGGATGAAGTTACGGCTGGGGCTGCTCGTCGTCCTGCTCGCTGCGCTTCCAGCCCTGCCGGTGCGGGCAGCGGACGATTTCCCGCAACGGCCGCTCCGGATCATCGTGCCGTTTCCGGCCGGCGCCGGGCCCGACAATGTTGCGCGGCTGGTCGGCCAGCATCTGCAGGATGCGTTCGGCCAGACCGTGCTGATCGAGAACCGCGCCGGCGCGCTCGGCAGCATCGGCGCCCAGGAAGTCGCCCGCAGCGCGCCCGACGGCTACACCCTGTTGATGGGCACCAACACCACCCATGCCAGCAATGTCGCAACCCTCAAGAGCCTGCCCTACGACCCGGTGAAGGATTTCGCGCCGGTGATCCGCACCACCACCACGGCGATGGTGCTGCTGGTCAACCCGAAGCTTGCGGTCAAGGACCTGCCGCAGTTCCTCGCCTACGCCAAGGCCACCCCCAATCTCACCGCCGGCTACGGCTCCGGCGCATCGCAGATCTCGATCGCGCAGCTGCAGTCGCGCGGCGGCCTGTCGCTGATCGCAGCTTCATACCGCGGCGTGCCGCAGGCGATGACCGACGTGATGGCAGGGGTGATCGACCTGACCTTCGGCGATTTCTCGGTCGCGATCCCGCAGATGCAGGGCGGCACCTTGCGCGGGATCGCCGTGACATCGGCGACCCGCAACGAGCTGACGCCCGGCCTGCCTGCGCTCTCCGAAGCGATGCCCGGCTTCGAGGCCACCATCTGGTACGGGCTGTTCGCACCCGCCGGCACGCCGGAACCGGTGGTCAACAAGATCTACGCCGAGTGCGCCAAATACCTCGCAATGCCGGAGACCAGGAAGAAGCTCGCCGATGTCGGCGTGACGGTGGCGCCGCTGGCACCGGCCGAGTTCGGCGCCTTCGTCAAGAGCGAGGTCGTGCGCTGGTCGGCGGAGGTGAAGGCGGCCGGCATCCAGCCGCAATAGACCAGAGCTCCGCCGCATCATGGCTCGCGAGACACCTGTCGGCATGATTGGCCTGGGGCTGATGGGATCAGCGCTTTCCGCGCGGCTGATCGACGCCGGCGTCGGGGTGATCGGCTTCGACGTCGACGCGGCGAAGACGGATGGGCTGCGGGCCAGCGGCGCCGAGTTCGCGGCCTTCGCCGCCGAGGTGGCGGCGCGCTGCCGGACCATCGTCATTGCGGTGTACGACGCGGCCCAGGTCACGGGCTTGCTGCCGGACCTCGCGAACGCCGCGCCGCCGCCGCTCGTCATCTGCACCACCACCTGCGCGCCGGACGAGATCACGGCGATTGCCGAATTCGCCGCACGCTCGCGCCTCTCCTTCATCGAAGCGCCGATCTCGGGCACCAGCGCCGAGGTGCGCGCGGGCACGGCCACCGCGTTGGTCGCCGGTGATCACGACGTCATCGCCGCCGCCGCGGCGACGCTCGACATCCTCTGCCCGCAGCGCATCCATGTCGGCGCGATCGGCAATGCCAGCCGTACCAAGCTCGCCATCAACCTGATCCTGCAGAACAACCGCGCCGCGCTCGCCGAAGGCATCGCCTTCGCCGAGAGCCTCGGCCTCGATGGCGCGAGCTTCCTTGCGACCGCGCGGCAATCGGCGGCATATTCCGCCGTGATGGACAGCAAGGGACCGAAGATGCTGGCGCAGGATTTCGCGCCGCAATCGCATATCGCGCAGACCTTGAAGGACGCCGAGCTGATCCTGCAGGAGGCCGGCCGGCTCGGCCTGCCTCTGCCGCTGACCTCGATACAGGCCGAGCTGCTGCGCAAGGCGATCGCGCTTCGAGGCCCGGACAGCGACAGCGCCGCTGTCATCGAGGCGATTCGTGCCGGACGCAATCAGGACAGGGACCACTCATGATCAATTGTGCGATCGCGGGCCTCGGCCGCTGGGGCCGCGCGCTGGTCGAGGCTGCGCAGAGCGAGCCGCGACTGAGGATCGTCCGCGCGGTGGAACCCGACATGAGCGCCGCCGCGAGCTTCTGCGCGGCGCATGGCCTGTCGCCCGCGGTCAGCCTGGAGGCCGTGCTGGCCGAGCCCGAGATCGATGCCGTGCTGCTGGCAACACCGCATTCGCTGCACCGGAGCCAGGTGATCGCGGCCGCCGCGGCCGGTAAGCAGGTGTTTTGCGAGAAGCCGCTGGCGCTCAAGCGCAGCGATGCGGCCGAGATGTTCGCGGCCTGCCGCAATGCCGGCGTGCTGCTCGCGGTCGGCCATAACCGCCGGTTCTGGCCGTCGATGCAGGCGCTGCGCGCGATGGTCGCCAGCGGCGAGCTCGGCACGATCCTGCATGTCGAGGGCCACAATAGCAACGAGAACTCGCAACGCATCACGCAGGGCTGGCGGCTATCGCCCGAGGAGTCGCCGGGCGGCGGGCTGACCGGCGCGGGGCTGCATGTGCTCGACGGCTTCGTCAGCCTCCTTGGTCCTGCCCGACAGGTTTATGCCCGGTTGAGTGAACGCGAGGCCGGACCGCCGCCGCTCGATACTGCAACTTTAGCGATTGAATTTGTGAATGGCGTGAGTGCAACCCTTGCTACGGTCCGCGCAACACCGTTCTATTGGCGCGTGCATGTGTTCGGGACGAAGGGATCCGCAGAGGTGCTCGACGAGGGGACGATGGTGCTACGGAAATCCGGCGAGGCGCCTGCGACGACGCGCTATCCGGCGGTCAACACGCTCACCGCGGAACTTGCGGCCTTTGCCGACGCGGTCGAACGCAGGCAGCCGTTCCCGGTCCCCGAAGCAGATGTGCTGGCAACGCTCGCCGCGTTCGAAGCCGCGTTGCAGTCGATGCAGTCTGGACATCCGGTTGCCTGCCATATGGCATACCAGTGATCCGCCATGTCTGAACAACCGGAGAGGGCGAGATCGTCCCGCTACCGCGACATCGCCACCGGGCTGCAGAAGGACATCCGTCTCGGCACCTACGCGGTCGGCAATCTGCTGCCGACCGAAACCGAGTTGATGGCGAGCTATCAGGCGAGTCGCCAGACCGTGCGCGAGGCGCTGCGCATCCTGATCGACCAGGGCCTGATCGTACGCCGCGCCGGCCTCGGTTCGGTGGTGATCGCCTCCGAGCCGCCGGTGCTGTTCACCCACAGCGTCAAGTCGCTCGGCGAGTGGCTGCGCTATTCCAACGAGACCTACCGCGACGTGGTCGGCAGCAGCGACATCGTCGCCGACCGCAAGCTGGCTGCGCTCCTGAAATGCGAGCCCGGCAGGAGCTGGTTCCTGATCGAGGCCGTGCGCCGCTCCGACCAGTTCGCAGCACCGCTCGGCTGGACCGAGATCTACGTGCTGCGCCGGTTCGCCGATGTCGTGACGCGGCCCGACCATGGCCGCACCCCGGTGCATGAGCAGATCGCCAAGATGTACGGCCAGGTCACCGAGCGCGCGCAGATGGAAATCTTCGTGCGGGGCATGCCGGCGCCGATCGCCAAGGCACTCGGCGTCAAGACCGGATCGCCGGCGCTCACCGTGGTGCGCCGCTACTACGGCCTGCGCGAGGAACTGTTCGAGGTCACCATCACCACGCACCCGGAAGGGCGCTACACCTACACGATGGATATGCAGCGCTCGCTGCGGCCGAAGCTCTAGATTCTAGTTTTGACGCGTCTTCTTCACGCGAACCGGTGTCCACTTCGCTCGAAAACGCTCTGGCTTTTGTGGAGACGCGTTGTCTTGACGCGAGCCGGAAGCCACCTCGCTTGAAATCGCGCTAGCGCGCCCGAGCCAGATGCGTGCTGCTGGCAGAGGTATGTGCCATCTGCGGGGTTCCGCTCACGCCCCAGATCACGACCGCGATCAGCGCGGCCGCCCAGACATATGGCACAGCATTCGGCTTCTTCATTTCCGAGATCATCCCCAACGTCTCAGGAGCACCGATGAATCTTACGACCTCAACCGTCAGCGTCTCACCAGGCACCCGTCCTTCACAACGCTACTAAGGTTAGACCTTGTCGGTTTCGGGACGTCTTCGTGCGAATCCGGAAATGATTTCGTGGGAACCGGGCCGTCTCATCCGAATTGATGAGACCGCGGGTCTACGGCTTGGCCGTTCGCGACAAGGCCTTAGAGAATTTCCTGCTTAAATTTGAGTCAGATGCACAACAAACGTTCCAAAGACTGCCCGCTGAATTCTTTTTGATTGTCCGCCGGACTCCGGCCGTGGCATCAGGGCCTGTGACACTGCGATGACAAGGGTTCTCCCGTGACTGCCCAACCGGCCAAACCGCACGGCGGCTCCCGCCGCCACTCCCAGAAAACGCAGGACGAGGTCGCGCGGTCGCTGGAACGGGAGCTGCAGTTCCTGACGGAAGAGCGCCAGGAGCGCGCGCTTCGGCTCGGCCTCGACTTTGCAGCCAAGACACCGAAGACCGACCACTAGGCGCGCTGCCGCGCCGCGACTCGAGGGCGCACAATCTCCGTAGCATTGCTGATCCGCGCGGCCATCTGACAATGGCCGGCGTGCGCGTTGGCGTGCGTCAGTCGTGCTGGGGGCCTGCTCAGGCCGCAACGGCAAAGCCGTTGCACGCGACGGGGAGACGTCCGATTGACCTGTCAAACAGCTCGTTCGGTGCCATCACCCGCGAAAGCCGAAAGCGGTGATCGAGTGCATGGCTCCTTCCCAGGCGTCCCTGCGAAAGCAGGGACGACACTGAATTTATGGCGCTGCTTGTGGATCACGCTTTCGCGTTCTCGCGACATCCTTGTCCGAGTTTTGCATTTTGTTTCGCCCTCTCTCTTGAACAGAGGGCGCAGGGAAGGCCGGGGTGCGTGCACACATCACCGTCATTGCACCGTGCGCCGCCGCAAAATGACGAATCGTTATTGCGCGCCCTGCGCTTCCGCATCGACCTGCACATCGTGGCCGAAGCGATCCTTGCCGCTGAGCCTGGCCTTGCCGCCGTCGAACGTGAGCAACCATCTGCGGTCGGTATCGCCGCCGACCAGACGCAGGTCGATCGCAAACGTCTCACCGGTCTGCCACGTCCCCTTCAGCGCCATCACGCCGAGCGGCGTTGGCTGGCCGAGACGATAGGTGCCGTCGAGCCCGATCGGTCCCGCCAATTTGATTACCGGCCTCGCCGCATCCGGCGTCGCTGTTTCCAGCTCATAGTGCGCGGACGGATCGGTCAGATACAGCGTCAGCGCCCGCAGATTGAGACCGTTGGCCGGGAAGCGCCAGGTCTTGCCCGAGATGGCCGCCGCAGTCTCGGGCACCGCACCAACCGCCGACGGCTTTTCCGTCGCGCTATCGCGCAGCGCCGCGGCAAGCTGATTGCCGCCGGCGGAGTTCACCGGCAGCGCCGTGTCGGACTTGACGGCGCCGGAAATGTCGTCGGCAATCCTGCCGAATGAGCAGTAGTCGCGCGCGGTCACGACCGTGACGATGTCGAGCGCGGGAAAGATCATGATCAGCTGGCAGCGGTCGCCAACCGCCATGAAGGCCTGCTGCTTCGGCATCACCCAGAAGAAATTGGCGTAGTGCAGGGACGGATCGAACGAAGCGTGCATCTCTGTCGTCGCGTGCCTGATGCGATCGACCCAGCCGGACGGCAGCAGCCGCTGCCCCTCCCATTCGCCGTCATGCAGATAGAGCAGCCCGATCTTGGCGGCGTCGCGCGGCGCGAGCAGAAGCCCGCCGCCGCCTTGCGTCAGCCCCGGCCCGATACTGTGCCAGTAGGGCGCGGCAATCCCCAGCGGGCGAAACAGTTTCGTCACCGCATAGTCCCGCGCGCTCACGCCGGTGACCTTGTTGATGATCGCGGCCAGCAGCTGCGGATTGCCGGTGTTGTAGTCAAACGCCTCGCCCGGCGCCTTCGCCATCGGACGGTCCAGGATGAACTGGATCGCATCGGGGCTGCGCCCCCATTCGATCAGCGAGTCGGGCCTGCCGCCCTCGACGCCCTCCGTCCAGGCCATCCCCGAGGTCATGTCGAGCATGGTCTGGATCGTGATTGCCTGCTTGCGGTCATCGAGATTGGCGATGGTGCGGTCGGCAAAGAAATCCACCATGCGATGGTCGAGGCTGTCGAGCAAATTGTCCCTGAGCAGCATCGCGACCAGCGTGCCGGTCACCGCTTTGGTGACGGAATTGAAGAGATGCGGGATCTCCGGCGTGTACGGCGCATAGTAAGCGTCGAGCACGATCCGTCCATGACGCGCGATCAGGAGACCATCGAAACTGTGAGCCGCGCCAAAGTTGACGAGCCGTGCCAGCGCGGCGGAATCCATCCCCTGCTCTTCCGGCGTCGTCGTCTGCCACTGCCGGGTCGGCCACACCGGATCGGCGGCCCCTTCTGCGCGGCCTGTGCCTGACCAGATCAGCGCGGCCAGCGACAACCCCCGTAGCGTCGACACGGTCAAACGTGCGAGATGCATCGGCGCTCCGTCAGGATGCGGCTGTCGCCGTACCATCCGCGATCCCCAGCATACCTGTCAATCTCGGTGCCGCAGTGTCGGCAGCGATTTGCGATGACGGCGCGACTCGGTCCCTCCCGCGTCAATCGCATTATCGCGAGTTCTCCACGAACGTGACCGGCGTTCCCTTCGCGACACCGGCCGCGACTCGCTGCGCATCCCAGTTCGTGAGCCGAACACAGCCATGGGACTCGGCCTTGGAGACCTTGCCGGGATCAGGTGTGCCGTGGATGCCATAGCCTTCTGCCGAAAGGTTGATCCAGATCGAGCCGACCGGATTGTTCGGGCCGGGCTTGATCGTGAATGGCCTCTTCGATTTGACGCCCTTGAACTTGTATTTCGGATTATAGCGATAGATCGGGTTCTTGTTGATCGCCGTCACCTTCAACGTGCCGCTCGGCGTCGGCTTCTCCGTGCTGCCGACCGTTGCAGGATAGACGGCGATGAGCTTCCCTGCTGCGTCGAATGTGCTGAGCGTCTGCCGCGTCTTGTCGACTTCGACGCGTGCAACCGGCGCTGAACCTCCGGCGTCGAGAACGTTCGCAACCGCAATGTTGTCACCGGCCCTGTCGAACTTCTGTCCCGGATTGAGCGCCTGAAGCAACGCCTCGCTCATGTGGAATTTCTCGGCGAGCGCTTCGCGCGGGCTGATGTAGTTCAGCGCGGGCAAGTCCTTCATGCTCTCCATCTTCGCAGGGATCTGCTTCAGGAAGGGGCCTTTCACGTCGGCATCCGCGATCGTGTAGTTGACGATCGCGGCCCCTTCGCTGGCGGCGGCGAGCCTGCTCCAGAGGTCCGGCGTCACGGCCTTGTCGAACGACAGTCCATTCGCCCCGGCAAACGCCGTCAGCGCCTTCAGCGCATTTTCGCCGAGCTTGCCGTCGATTTCGCCGGGAGAAAAATGCGCGCGATCGAGCAGAATCTCAAGCTTGGCAATGGAGGCGTTGACCTGGTGTCTGCCCGGCAATTTTCCCGTTGGCGCCACTGCGTCGTTGATCGCAGCGGCATCGAGGCCCGCCGCCATCACTGGCGCGGCGGAGACAAGCAAAAGTACAAAAGCAAAACGCGCAACGAAACAATGTCGAAACATCGCGTGTCCCAACGTGGCTCCATTCCGTAAAGTTACGGAAAGCGTCGAAGTTCCAATGCAAACAGCGGCCGAGTTCTGCGGTGGAACAGCTGATATCGCGGCATCGCCGCACCGGCGTAAAGCGCCGGAACATTGCTTGGCGGTGCTACCGCGCAGACGACGCCGCAAGGCTCGGCAGCGGCGCGAACTGCATCTCTGCAACGGCCGAGCCGGCGTAAGCACTGGCGATCAGGATCATGACTCGAATGGCGACGAACATGGTGCCTCCTCAGTCTTCTTGTTGGTCTCTTGATGCCAGAGACTTCTTTCCCGCCGGTGAGGAAAGCTGGTTGCCGCAACCTTGAAGGCATTGGTAAGCGAGCCGTTTACGCAAGCTTCCGTTCATGAGTTGGGAACCGTATCGGCCGATCGGCCGGCGCGCTAAACGCGCGGTTCACCGTCGCCGGGCATTGTTCGCCTCAATCAAGAAGGCGCAATCACAATGCCGATTTTCAGGACGATCCTTGTTGTCGTATCGATTTTTCTTGCCGTTTTGTACGTCTACGATGCCTGCCGCAGCGACGGCTTGCTCAGGGCGACTCCGGTGAGCGACGTGATTGCACGGCGCTGGCCGGAGCCAGATGGGTTTCGTCCGAAGGCGGCACCCGCTCCCACAGCCACTGCGGCCGCGACGCCGGCGGCACGCGTTAGGGAAACGTTTGCGATGTTCATCCCCAGGGACGCACGACGCCACGTGATGCAGCGGAGCCTTTAAAGCGTTTTCGAGCGAAGTTGACGCCGGTTCGCGTGAAGAAAATGCGTCAAAACAAGGATCGAGAGCTTCGTTTCAGCCCAGGGATACGCCGGCCTTGGCGCGGCTGATCCCGAGCGCCACGATGCGGTTCAACAGAACCGGATAGTCCAGTCCGTCATGCCCGGCGGCTGTCGCGAACTCCTGGCTCTTCGCGATCTCGGGATTGGGGTTGGCTTCAATGAAATATGGAACGCCGTTGGTGGACAGGCGGAAGTCGATGCGCGCGTAGCCATCGAGCCCCAAGGTCCGGTAGATGCGTTTCGCCAGCCGTTGAATATGGGCGGATAGTTCCGGCGTCAGATCCTCGGCCGGCCCGTCCGCAATTCCGATCCGCTCCTGATAGCTGGTGTCGTGCTTGACCTTTTCGGTGGCGATCTGGCGTGCGGCGGGGCCGCCCATACTGCCGAACTTCAATTCCCAAACCGGCAAGACCCGCAGCCTGTTGTTGCCGATCACGCCGACATAGAGCTCACGTCCCTCGATGAACTGCTCGGCGATCGCCGCCGTTCCGATCCGCTCATGGATGAAGGCGACGCGCTCCGCGAGCTTCTCATCGGTATCGACGATCGACGCCTGCGAGATGCCGAGCGATCCATCGCTGCTCAGGCTCTTGACGATCAGCGGCAGTGCGAGCCGCGGCGGCCGCTTGACCTTGCGACGCATCGGGAACACGGCGAAGGCCGGCACCGGGATGCGGCGGTGATGCACCAGCGTCTTGGACAGATCCTTGCCGCGCGCAAGGATCAGGCCGCGCGGATTGCACCCGGTATAGGGGATCTTCATCAGCTCGAGATAGCTCGCGATGTGCTGGTCATACACGACGTCGTAGTGAAACTCCTCCAGCAGCGTGAACACCACGTGCGGCTTGAAGCCGTCGATCTCGTCGCGTACCGGCTTGATTTCCTCCTGCACGCCGAGCGGACGCACCTCATGGCCGGCCGCGCGCAGGGTGCTCACCACGTCGTATTCGGTTTTCCACTCGTTGATTTCCCGCGCGGAGTATCCATCGCTGGAGTCCGGCGGCACACAGTCCGGGTGCATCAGCACCAGAATGCGAAAGTGTTTCATAGCGCGATCCATTTGCGGCGCGACGGGCCGAACAACGCGTGCATGGTCTTGGCTGTCAGCAGGATGGTGAAATTGGTCACGAGCTTCTGCTCGGGGCCGACGGCACGCAGGTTGAGCTCGCGGCACCGCAGGATCATGTCATCGAGCACGGCATCGAGCGTCAACTGGTTCTCGCCGGTCCACCGCGCGACCAGCTGCCTGATCTGGGCGCGGTGCCGCCTGATGAAGACCGCGGCCGCCGGATGCCGTTGATGCCGCGGATCGGCGGAGAACAGCTTCGACAGATCGCGGTCGTAGGTCTTCGGCGGCGTGAAGGCGTAGAACGCCTGCTTCTTCTTGTAGTGTTCGCCCAGCGTCTGCTTGAGCGTATGCAGCGGATCGACCCGCTCCCGCGTTGTGAGCAACGGCCGCTCACCTGCGATCTCGCCCATCAGCTCGTCGACATATTCGAGCTTCTTCAGCGCTGGCCAGCCGGCATACCGCGTCCGCCAGTTCGAGCGCGGCCGCAGCCACACCGCGAAGGTCTCGGCGAAATCCTCGTCCGGATGGCTCTGCGCGTACCACAGCCTCAGATGCTGGACGTAATTGCGGCTGGCCGGATTGGGCCGGTAGTAGCGCGGATAGTGTTGCGACGATGGGCCGAACAGCTGCTGCCAGCGCCGGCGGCGTTGCAGCTGGTAGCCGTGCTGGATGGCATGCCCCGCCTCGTGGCGGAGGATGGCCATGCACTCGGACCACGAGGCGCCCTCGACGTCGAGCATCATCTTCTTCTCGAGCTTCATCAGGCGGGGATGGGTAAGATAGAATGGAATGGCGATGCCGGGTACATCGGCCGGGCTGAACCATTCGCTCGAGATCCAAGTGTGCGGCCGCAGCCGGATGCCGCGCTCTTCGAGCTCTTCGTAGAGCGTGCTGACACAATCCGCGAGCCAGGTGCCTTCGACAGCAACCCTCAGACTGCTGAGGCGTTGCTCGAGCAACTGCGCATCCGTGAGCTTCTCCCAGGCATATTTGCGACGCGGCATAGGCTTCCAAAGTCAAAAAACAAACCGGAATCGGGATGGTGTCACAGGTTGCCGCCGGCAACAACCGCCGGACTTTTCCGCCAGGACTCCGGCCCGCGCCGCTTGGCATCAACCCCGCCCCGGTGCGTCCGCCGCAGGGTCGGCGGGACACGGAGAGCCCAGGCCACGGTCCAGATCGCCGGCGGGGCGCCTTCGTACTTTCTGCTATGATCGGCCGATTCTCAGGCAAGCCATTTGAGAGGCGAGAATGGATTATCGGCGGCGTCTGCTTTTTCACGGCATGGCCCTGTTCCTGATCGGGCTGTTGACCGGCCTTCTCGAGCAGCACTTCAGCAATGTGCGGATGGCGCTCGCGGCACATCTCGAAGGCGTGATGAACGGCACGTTCCTGCTCGCGGTCGGCGCGATCTGGAGCGAGGTCAGGCTGCCGCCCCGCGCAGGCGTCGCAGCCTACTGGGCGCTGCTGTGCGGGACCTACGGCAACTGGGCCGTGACGACGCTCGCCGCCGTGCTCGGAACCGGCGCGCTGTCGCCGGTCACTGCGGCCGGGCGTGGTGCCGCGCCGTGGCAGGAGGCGCTGGTGACCGCCGGGTTCATTTCAATCGGTCTTGCGATCATCGCAGCATCGATCCTGCTGCTGTGGGGGCTGCGCGGCAAGGCTGCGCGCGCTGCGCCGCGAGCATGATCCGGAAAAGTGCGAAGCGGTTTTCCGAAAAGATCATGCTCAAACAAAGAAACTAAAGCGCGATGACGATTCTGCCCAATGTTGTCGCGCTTCAAGGCTTGACCCAGCGCTGCACGGCAGCAGTGGTGTCGGCCGGGTTGGTGTTGAAGCAGATGGCGGCGCCAGGCGCGAGCCGGTGCACCAGATTGAGGATCGTCTCGAACAGCAGCAGCCGCTCCGGCGGCTCGCGCAACCCGGCACCGATCACGACGCAATCGTAGCGGCGCGCGTTGAGGGCTGCCGCCGTCACCGCTTCGGCCGTATCGCCGAGGTCGATGAGGCAGCTTTCGACATCGTAGCCAAGCGTCCGCAGGCCCTCGATCTGCGCGTCGATGTAGCTGCGCACGAGTTCGGGCGTGAACTGCGGCATGACGGATAGATCGACGTAGGTGGGGTCGAGCCCGATCGCCAGCACGGATGGTTTGGTCATGGACGCGGTTCCCTAACGCATTGCGGGTTTGGCGAACATGCCGGCGCTTTGCGTCGAAATCGCGAAGCCATTCAGCGGCCGTCGTGATCTTGCGCGGCGCGTGCCGCGACCGCGGCGCGCCGCTTGAGGAACTCGCGCTCGCGTGCGTTGCCGGCCAATGCGGCAGCGGCCTCGAACGCGGTGTGCGCCTCCGCGAAGCGGCTCAGCCGGTGCAGCAGATCGCCGCGCACGCTCGGCAGCAGATGATAGGCTTTCAGCGCCGGCTCGTCGGCGAGACCGTCGACGATCGCAAGCGCGGCAACCGGCCCTTCGGCCATGCCGATCGCGACCGCGCGGTTGAGCTCGATCACCGGCGAATCCAGCAGCGCAGCGAGATCGCCGTACAGCGCGGCGATACGGCGCCAGTCGGTCGCGTCAGGCGTGTCGGCCTCGGCGTGGCATGCGGCGATCGCGGCCTGCAGCGCGTAGAAGCCGCCGGCGCCGCCGAGCTCGCGGGCGCGCGCCAGCGCCAACTGCCCGCGGCGGATCTGCAGGCGATCCCACAGCGCGCGGTTCTGGTCCATCAGCAGGATCGGCTCGCCGGCCGCGTCGGTGCGCGCCGCCATCCGCGAGGCGTTGAATTCCATCAGCGCCAGCAATCCGTGCGCTTCCGGCTCCTGCGGCGCGATCGAACTCAGCACGCGGCCGATGCGCAGCGCCTCGTTGCAGAGCTGCGGCCGCAACCATTCGTCGCCGCTTGCCGCGGTGTAACCCTCGTTGAAGATCAGATAGGCGACCTCGAGCACCGAGGCGAGCCGTTCCGACAGCGCCGCGCCGCGCGGCGTCTCGTAGGCCAGGCCGGATTCCGACAGCGTGCGCTTGGCGCGCACGATGCGTTGGGCGATGGTCGCCTCCGCCTGCAGGAAGGCGCGCGCGATCTCCTCGGTGGTGAGGCCGCAGATCATCCGAAGCGCCAGCGCGGCGCGCGCCTCGCGCGACAGCAGCGGATGGCACGCGGTGAAGATCAGCCGTAGCAATTCGTCGCCGATATCGTCGTCGAGCGCGGAATCGAAATCGGGCATGGTCTCCTGCTCCCGCACCAGATCATGCACAAGCATGCCGTGCTTCTCGGTCAGCATGCGATTGCGCCTGATATGATCGAGCGCACGCCGCTTGGCGGTCGCCATCAGCCAGGCACCCGGCTTCTCCGGCACGCCACCGAGCGGCCAGTGCTCGAGTGCCGCGATCAGCGCTTCCTGGGTCAGATCCTCGGCAAGCGGCACGTCGCGCAGCATCCGCGACAGGCTGGTGATCAGCCGCGGCTGCTCGATGCGCCACACACCGAGGATGGTGCGCTTGATCTCGTCCTCCGTCACGCCGACCACCGGCATGCGACGGAGGCGACCGTCAGCACTCCATGAAGGGGCGAACCTCGCATGACAGTTCCCAATCCGGCATATGGTCAAGATGAAGCTGCATGAACTCGACGGCGCGCGCCACGGCCTCCTCCTTGTCCTTCAGCTCGAACACAGCGTAGCCGCCGACCACCTCCTTGGCCTCCATGAAAGGACCGTCGGTGACGGTGAGCTTGCGATCCTTGATCTTCACCTCCGCGCCCGCCGTGCGCGGCAACAGCGCGCCGGTATCGAGCATGCGGCCGGCCGCGATCTCGCGTTCGGCGAGCTTGCCGATCGCCTCCCTCAATGGCGGATTCGGCAGCATCGGCTTCTCGGCCACCAGGACATACATGAAGCGCATCGCCCGTCCTCCTCCGGCTCACTCGGGACACTGTCCGGCAAAACCTGCGAAGGCACGGACCTCGCAGGTGCCTTGCCAGCCGGGCATGTGATCCTTGTGGAGCTGCATGAACTCGACTGCGAGCGCCACCGCCTCTTCCTTGCTGCCCAGCTCGAAGATCGCGTAACCGCCGATCACTTCCTTGGCCTCGACGAACGGGCCATCGACGACGCTGAGATGGCCGTCGACAATGCGGACCTGCGCGCCGGTCGCGAGCGGCATCAGCCCGCCGGTATCGACCATGCGGCCGGCCTTGATCTCGCGGTCGGCGAGCTTGTGCATGGCGTCCAGCAGCGCCGCGGTCGGCTGTGCCGGCGGCTGGGGCGAGGTGACGATCGACATAAAGCGCATGAAATGCTCCTGTTTGCGGCAAGCCACGGGATAATCGCGGTGAAATCGGCTCGCTATGGGAGACGACGATCCGGCAGCCGCCGGATCGACAGGGGCTCCGGATTTATTTTCGGGGGCCAGCGAGAAGCAGATCGTACCCGCCCCATCGTCGTCCCTGCTCTCGCAGGGACGACAGGGAGTTTGCGGCAGCGCCGTCCCCTACTGCTCGCGGAGCATGATCAGCGGGTCGGCGCTGTCGGGGACGCGGCGCCATTGGGCGTTGTCATCGGCCTCGAACTGCCAGGTCTCGCCCTTGGGCGACATCAGGATCATCTGGCCGTGGTCGAGCCGCCACAGCGTCGGATTGAAGGCTACGACCGCGGGATCGCATTTGCCTTTCAGGAACAGCTGGAAATTGTCGTTGCCGGCGTCGGTGTTGGTCAGCACCAGGGCGCAGATGGCCTGGCCGTTGCCGCGGACCATCGACCAGTCGCCGATCATCTGGTCCATCGACTTGGCGAGCGCGCGGGCAGCTGCGAGGTTTTGCAGGATGTAGACACCCTCATTGGTGCGCATGCCCTCGAAGATGCCGGTCTCGACCTCGGTGAAATCGATCACGGCCTCGCCGGCCGCATTGTGCAGCCGTACGATGTCGCCGAGGCCCTTGATGCTCCAGCCCGTGATGTCCTTGGTGAAAGGCAACGCGGCGGCGCAGGCCGGCTCGAGCTCGAGCTTGAAACCTTGCGGCGTCGCATCGCTCTTCAGCGTCACGACGCAGGTCTTGCTGCGCTCGGTGGTGGCGAGCTCCCACTGCCCGATCATGTCCTTCTTCAACGTCGAAGCGTCCTGCGCGGCTGCCGGACCGCAGGCGGCCAGCAGCATGAGCAGCACGACGTTGAAGCGGGACAGGGACATCAGCGCCCCTTCACCGGCGTTTCGGCAACCGGCGTCAGCGGCGGCTTGCCGGCAAACCAGTTCTTGATGTTGTCGACCACGAGCTGGTCCATCGCATTGCGCGTCACCACCGAGGCCGAACCGATATGCGGCAGCAGCACGACGTTCTGCATCGCCTTCAATTCGTCCGGCACGTTCGGCTCGGCCGCGAATACGTCGAGACCGGCGGCCAGGATGGTGCCGGATTTCAGCGCCGCGACCAGCGCCGGCTCGTCGACCACGGAGCCGCGTGCGACATTGATCAGCACGCCGCGCGGGCCGAGCGCCTTCAGGACGTCGGCGTTGATCATCTTCGCCGTCGAGGCGCCGCCCGGCACGATGACGATCAAGGTGTCGACCGCCTTCGCCATCTCGATCAGATCGGGATAGTGCTTGTAGGCGACATCCTTGGACGGATTGCGCGAATGATAGGACACCGGCACGCGCGAGGCCTCGAGCCTGCGCCCGATCGCCTGGCCGATGCGGCCCATGCCGACGATGCCGATCTTGCGATCGCGCAACGAGCCGACGCTGAGCGGATAATTCTGGGTCTGCCACAGGCCGGAGCGCACATAGCGGTCGGCCTTGACGAATTCGCGCAGCGTCGCGATCAACAGGCCCATCGCGACGTCGGCGACCTCCTCGGTCAGCACGTCGGGCGTATTGGTGACCACGATATTGTGATCCCGCGCATAGGCGGAATCGACGTGGTCGTAGCCGACGCCGAAGCTGCCGACGATCTCCAGCTTCGGAAACATCGCCATCGCGGTCTTGTCGGTCGCCATCGTGTGATAGGTGACGGCGATGCCGCGGATCTTGGCCATCGTGTCGGGCGTCAGGCGCTCAAGGTCGCCGCGGCTCTCGGCCCGGTGCAGCACGTATTGATCGGAAAAGCCGTTTTCGAGGATTGGCCGGATCGGTCCATAGATCAACAGATCGATCTTTTCGGAAGAAATCGGGGCCATCAATTGTCCTTTCCTAACGCGCTTTCATGCCAACGCCGCAACAAGAGGTGCGAAACTAACGCCAGCACCCCATAGATGACAATCCCGGCCAGCGATAGCAGCAGAAGTGCTGCGAACATGCGGGGAATATTCAGCCGGTAGCCCGATTCAGCGATCCGGAAGGCAAGGCCCGAGCCGGCGCCGGCGCTGCCCGCCGCGATCTCCGCCACCACGGCGCCGATCAGCGACAGCCCGCCGGCGATGCGCAGGCCGCCGAGGATATAGGGCAGCGCCGCGGGCAGCTTCAGGAGCAGCAGCGTCTGCAGCCGTGATGCGCCATAAAGTTGAAACAATCCGGCGAGGTTGCGATCGACCGAGTTGAGACCAAGCGTCGTGTTCGACAGTACCGGAAAGAACGCCACGATCCAGGCGCAGACGATCACGGCGGTCTGCTGCTGCAGATAGATCAGCAGCAGCGGCGCGATCGCGATCACGGGCGTGACCTGCAGCACCACCGCGTAGGGGAACAGCGAATATTCCAGCCATTTCGACTGGTTGAACAACAGCGCCAGCACGACGCCGCCGATCGCGGCGGCGGCGAAGCCTTCGAGCGTGGTCAGCAATGTGACGCCGAGCGATTGCGACAGCACCGGCCAGTCCGCAACCAGCGTCTTCAGCACCAGGAACGGGCTCGGCAGCACATAGGGCTGGATGCCATAGGCGCGGACGATCGCCTCCCAGAGCACGAGGCCCGCGGCAAACACCGCAAGCGGAAGCAGAAGGCGGACGAGGCCTTGAGGAGACTTCATGCGCCCGCCTGCCCTGCGTAAGACGGCGCCAGCGCGCCTGAGACCTCGCGGCAGAACGCGGCATATTCGGCCGAGGTGCGGAACTCCTCGCCGCGCGGCTCCGGCGAGGTGATGCGAAACTCGGTGCCGATCCGGCCCGGACGCGCCGTCATCACGATCACGCGCTGCGAGAGATAGACCGACTCGAACACCGAGTGCGTCACGAAAATGACGGTCTTGTGCAAATTGCGCCACAGCGACAGCAGGTCGTTGTTGAGGCGAAAGCGCGTGATCTCGTCGAGCGCGGCGAACGGCTCGTCCATCAGCAGGATATCGGGATCGGTGACCAGCGCGCGCGCCAGCGACACCCGCATCTTCATGCCGCCGGACAATTCGCGCGGATAGGCGGTCGCGAACTCCGCAAGCCCGACCTGATCGAGCGCCGCCTCGACGCGCGCATCGGCGTCGGTCGTAGGCAGCCGGGCGAGCTTCAGCGGCAGGCGGACATTGTCGCGCACATTGGCCCACGGCATCAGCGTCGGCTCCTGAAACACGAAGCCTACTCTGTGGCTGCCGCGCGGCTCGGCGCCGTGATGGGCGAGCTCAACCGTACCGGCGCTCGGCGTGGCAAGCCCCGCAACGAGGCGGAGCGCGGTGGATTTGCCGCAACCGGAGGGGCCGAGCAGCGAGACGAACTCGCCGCGCCGAACATCGAGGTCGAGCAGCCCGAGCGCCATCACCCCGCTGTCATAGGTCTTGGTGACGCCGCGCAGGCGCACCGCCCATCCGGCATCAGGTCCAGACAACGCAGGCTCCGCCATCGCGCGTCCGCACCCGTCAGTTCTTCGGCCTGAGCTCGACGCCGACCGCCTTGTTGACGAAGCGCAGCGTGTAGCCCTGGCGATAGTCGATGGTGCTCTTGACCACGCCGGCGCGCACCATCTTGTCGAAGAAGCTCGCCATCCGCTCGTCGGTCATCGCGCCGATGCCGTTCTTGATGGAATCGCCGGAATCGACGATGCCATGCTCGCGCATCTTGGCGACGCAATAGGCGAGCAGCTCGTCGTTCATCTCAGGATTGAGCTTCTTGATCATGGCATTTCCGGCCGAGTTGTCGCCGTAGACGTAAGTGTACCAGCCGACAACGGAAGCATCGACGAAGCGCTGCACCAGGTCAGGCTTCTTGTCGACCAGGTCGCGGCGGGTCTCGATCAAGGTCGAATAGGAGTTGAAGCCGTAATCGGCGAGCAAGAGCACGTTCGGCTTGAAGCCGGCGGCTTTCTCCACCGCAAAGGGCTCCGAGGTGACATAACCCTGCATCGCGGTCTGCTTGTTCACGATGAAGGGCTGCGGGTTGAAGGTGTAGGGCTTCACCTTGTTCTCGTCGAATCCGTATTCGAATTTCAGCCACTGGAAGTAGCTGGTGATGCCTTCCTTCGAGATCAAAAGCGTCAGCGGCTTCAGATCCTCGATCTTGCTGACCTTGACTTCGGGATGGGTCAGGAAGACCTGCGGGTCCTTCTGGAACATCGCCGCGACGGCGACCAGCGGCACGTTGTTGGTGACGGCGTCGAAGGTCTGCAGCGAGTTCGCGCTCATGAAGAAGTCGAGCTTGCCCGCGATCAAGAGCATGCGGTTGTTCTCGTTGGGACCGCCGGGCACGATTGACACGTCGAGGCCGTATTTCTTGTAGGTGCCGTCGGCGAGCGCCTGGAAGAACCCGCCATGCTCGCCCTCGGCGACCCAATTGGTGCCGAACGAGACCTTGTCCAGAGTCTGCGCTCGCGCCGGAGGGAGGCCCACGGAAACGCCGAGGGTGGCGGCCAGAAGGGCCGCGGTTAACGCTCGCGACAAAAAGGCCGGGATCATGGTTGGACTCCGTCGATCATTATGGCCCATGATGGAAGGCGGGAAGACGTAGGTCGCGCCCGGAGACGCGAACGCCTCACCGATGTTAAACAAACTAGCCTGCAAATCCATCCCATGAAACGCTTGTATTGAAACGACTGGCTTGATGACCTCGACGCTTCCGCCCCGTGACTGGACCGCCATCCACTGGCCCGACCTCGCCAAGGGTGCGGCCGCGCGCTGGATCGCGGTGCTGCCGCTGGCCGCGACCGAGCAGCACGGGCCGCATCTGCCGCTCGGAACCGACGTCATGATTGGCGAGGCGTATCTGGCGCGGGTTCAGGAGCTGCTGCCGGCGGCCATCCCGGCCACGTTCCTGCCCCTGCAACCGGTCGGCATCTCCACCGAGCACATCGATTTTCCGGGCACGCTGACCCTGCCGACCAAGGTGGCGCTGAACAGCTGGATGGCGCTCGGCGATAGCGTGGCGCGCGCCGGGATCAAGAAGCTCGTGATGGTGACGAGCCATGGCGGCAATTCCGCCGCGATGCAGCTGGTGGCGCAGGATTTGCGCGCGCAACATGGCATGCTGGTGGTGACCACGAGCTGGTCGCGCTTCGGCACGCCGGACGGGCTGTTCGATGCCGACGAATTGCGTCACGGCATCCATGGCGGCGCGGTCGAGACCTCGATCATGCTGGCGAAGTATCCGCAACATGTGCGCAAGGATGCGATCGCGGATTTCAAGCCCGCGAGCGTGCAGATCGAGAAAGACCACCGCTTCCTGTCGACCCAGCGGCCGGCGCCGTTCGCCTGGCAGGCGCAGGACCTCAATCCGAGCGGCGCGATCGGCGATGCGACCAAGGCCTCGGCCGCGAAGGGCGAGCAGCTGCTCGAGCACGGCGCGCGCGCGTTCTGCGAGCTGCTGGCCGACGTCGACCGGTTCGATCCGGGCTTATTTCGCGCCAGCTGACCCGGAATTCCTTCGTCCTGGCAGAGGCGACGAAACAATCCACGAAACCATATTTCCGTCACGGCCTTCGAACCGGAACCGAAAAGCCTCCGTCCAACGGGCATGCGGACCACACCGGCGCCGCGCTCAAACAGGATGGAGTATCCCATGTCGATCAAGACCAAGTTTGCCGCCCTCGCCCTCACCGCGCTCGCAGTGACCGGCACCATCGCGTCCACGACGTCGCAGGCCAACGCCAAGCCGTATGGCTGGGGCTGGGGCGTTGGCGCGGGCCTCGTCGGCGCCGCCATCGTCGGCAGCGCGATCGCGGCCAGTGACGGCTATTACGACGGCGGCTATCGGCGCTGCGCCTGGGTGCGCCAGTTCGACGCCTACGGCAACTACATCGGCCGCGTGCGCTCCTGCTACTGATCGACGGGATTTTCGTAGTGTTTTCGAGCGAAGTGGGCACCGGTTCGCGTGAAGAAAACACGTCAAACAAGAATCTAGAGCCGAATAGGCTCTAGGGCTGCGGGTCCTGCGTTCGGCACGGGTCCTCATCCACCCCGTGTCGCACACGACCCGTCCGGTGATCCCCCGGGCGGGTCAATTCTTGAACGCGGCGATCACAGATATTTTGCGATCAGCCGGAAGTCGCGCAGCACGTTGCGGCCCTTCGGGCCCGATGCCTTCAGCGTCTCCTCCAGGCTGTGGCCGATGTGATCGTGGATTAGCGCCTTCTTGGCGCTCTCGATCGCGCTCTCCACCGCCTGCAATTGCTGGGCGATCTGCGCACAGGGCCGGCCCTGCTCGATCATCTCGACGATGGTCTCGAGATGGCCGTTGGCGCGCTTCAGGCGCCGGGCGATCGCAGCGTGCGGATGGTCGTCTGACATTCGGTTCTCCTATCCTCCCTGGAGGATAATCGTGATCCTCCCCGGAGGATAGCGGAATCGGCTTGACAGGCCATTGTGGCAGGCGTAGTGCCCAATTGTCGGAACATGCGTTCCGCACCGGGGTCTGACCCCGGACACCAACCCGACCACGAGCCAACACAGAAGGCACATGGGCAGTAGCAACTCAGGCGACAGTAGACCGCTGACGGGACTATTGACGCCGCAACACAGCAAGACTGATCGCGCAGATTTCGCCTGCGTGGATGGGTGGTCACGTCTCACGTAACCGCCTGCTCCTCACCGGCCTGCCGCGCGACAGCGGAAGTGGAGGTGAGCGATGTTCGAAAAGCTCGCAAAATTCCGGCAAGCGCGCCCGCGGCGCGTTGTCGAGCCGCGGCAGATCCCGCCGCGGGCGGCCACCTATTCCAATGACAACCTGCCGGGTTTTCGCCGCCCGGCGGATCGCCGGCGTCCAACCCCGGCCTGTCATTGGGTCCTGATCGACGGCCGCCTGGAGTGCCGGTGGACCATCGACGACACCGGCGGCGACTTTGAACAGCAGCGACGCGCGGGCCGGCATTTTGGCCCGCGTGCAACAAGCGCGCGTCGCGCCGCGGCGAAGCCGCGGCTGTGCGCTTAGGAGGCCGATATGGACGAAGGACCTAGTTGCCCCGTTGCGCGGCTGTCGGGCGCTGCAACGGGATTCCTGAACTGCACCACACCTGGAAATGCCGCTGCTCACGGCAGCGGAGACGTGCGCGCCTGACGACGCCTGCGTCCCTCCCGCCGTGCCCGAACGGCGGCGAGGAGACGCGAAATGACCGAAAGCAAGACCGCCCAGACCGCCATTCTCGATAGCGCGCATGCCGGCGACATCCACGGCGCGCTCGGCAGCATCGCGCGCGCCGACACTGCGCCGCGCGCGACGCTGCTGGCCCGGCTGAAAACATTGCTGGCGATCGTCGGCCCCGGCCTGATCGTGATGGTCGGCGACAACGACGCCGGCGCGTTCGGCACCTACACCCAGGCCGGTCAGAATTACGGCACCACGCTGCTATGGACGCTGCTGCTTTTGATCCCCGTGCTCTACGTCAACCAGGAGATGGTGGTGCGGCTCGGCGCCGTCACCGGCGTCGGCCATGCGCGGCTGATCTTCGAGCGCTTCGGCAAGTTCTGGGGCGCCTTCAGCGTCATCGATCTCCTGGTGCTGAACGCGCTGACCATCGTCACCGAATTCATCGGCATCACCTTCGCGCTTCGTTTTCTCGGCGTCTCGCAGTTCTGGGGCGTGCTGGCCTCGGCTGTTATCGTGATGCTCGCGGTCTCGACCGGCGACTTCCGCCGTTTCGAACGCTTCGGCATCGTGCTGGTCGCAGGCAGCCTGCTGCTGGTGCCCATTATCCTGATGGTGCATCCGCCGGTCGGGCAGATCGCGGCTGATTTCTTCGTACCGAAGATGCCCAAGGACGCCAAGCTCAGCGAGGTGATGCTTTTGATCGTCGCCATCGTCGGCACCACGGTGGCACCGTGGCAATTGTTCTTCCAGCAGAGCTACATCGTCGACAAGCGGATCACGCCGCGCTTCATCCGCTATGAGCGGATGGATCTGTGCATCGGCATCGTGCTGGTCGTGGTCGGCGCCGTGGCGATGATCTCGTTCTGCGCCGAGGTATTCGCCGGAAAGCCCGAATTCGGCAATTACACCGACGCGCTGGGGACAGCGGTCGGGTTGGAGAAATATGCCGGCCGGCTGCCGGCGGTGCTGTTTGCCTTCGCACTGCTCGATGCCTGCATCATCGGCGCGGCCGCGGTCTCCCTCTCGACGGCCTATGCGATCGGCGACGTGTTCGCGGTCAAGCACTCGCTGCACCGCAAGCCATGGGATGCGAAGGGCTTCTACGGCGTCTATTGCGGGCTGATCGTGCTCGCCGCCGTGCTGGTGCTGACGCCGGGCACGCCGCTCGGACTGCTCACCAACGCGGTGCAGACGCTGGCCGGCGTGCTGCTGCCGAGCGCGACCGTGTTCCTGCTCTTGCTGTGCAACGACCGCCACATCCTCGGGCCCTGGATCAACTCGACCTGGCTGAACCTGTTCACGGGCGCGGTGGTGGCGGGCCTCGTGATGCTGTCGGTGATCCTGACTGCCGCGGTGCTGTTCCCGGATCTCAGCGAGCACTGGATCATCGGCATCCTGGTCGGCGGCAGCCTGCTCGCGCTCGCGGTCACTGCGGCAGTCAAGCTGTACGAGATGTTGTCGCACGGTCGCGCGTCCTCCCGCTTCACGCACAAGCCGCCGCTGTTCGACCGCGACACCTGGCGGATGCCGCCGCTCGACCGGCTGCCGCCGGCACGGCTCAGCCCGCTGAGCCGGATCTGGATGCTGGTGCTGCGCGGCTATCTGGTCGTCGCTGCCGGCCTCGTGCTGCTGCGCATCGTCCAGCTCGCCACGGTGGGGGCGTGACGGCGCTTGGCCGCGGCCGGAGATGGGGCGCGATCGTGTTGTTCAGGCTGGCAAGCGCCATCCTGCGCGGCGCAACCGCGCTTTATCAGCGACGCAAGATTTCAGGCGCCGAGCTGCGGACGGCGCTGTCGATGGCGCGATGTGTCGAACGGGCCGGCGCAAGGGTCGTGCTCGGCAGGCCATCGCAGCCGGCATTCATCAAGACAAGGGACAAAGACAATGGTGGCGTCGATTGAACGGTCGGTTCTCGACCGATTTGCCACAGATGCGCGGGCGTTCGCAGCGGATGAGGCCCACAGCCTCGGCGTGTTACGCGACTGTCATAGCGGCGTGCAAATCGGAGAGGTATCCGGCGCGCCTCAGTTGCTATTGCGAATTACTTGCAACAAGCCACAGGGGATGCTAGGTGCTGATCTGGCTTTGGATGGGACGACACGGATCGGACCGGGGACGGCGGGCGATGAATTCAAATCTTGGGTGGCAAGTGGCCGCCAAATCTGCAATGCCGGGCGAAACCGCCAACCGTTCGCGGAAAGCCGCGTCATGACCTGCGTCCGTCTCTTCCGGGTTCGGATCGCCGCCGGCGCAGCGCTCGGCGCGGCGGCATTCGGCACGCCGGCAGCCGCGGCCGATATGGCCGTCAAGTCACCGGCCATGAACGCGGCGGTCTATAGCTGGACCGGCTTTTACGTTGGCGGCCATGTCGGCTATGGCGACGGCAGCCTCGGTCCCGATACCAATCCGCTTCCCTTGCAGGGCGTCTTCTTTCCTCACAGTGTCACGGGAGGGATCGGCGGCTTCCAGGTCGGATACAATCACCAGTTCGCAAACCGCTTCGTGCTCGGCGTCGAGGCCGATGCGACATTCGTGGGCCCGGTCGATCTGCCGCGGCGCAGGCTCGGCCCCTTCAACTCGTCGATCGACTATGTCGGCACTGTGCGCGGCCGCGCCGGTTACAGCTTTGGTAGCTGGATGCCGTACATCACGGGTGGCTTCGCCTGGGGACGCAGCCAGGTCAGGGTCAACGATGCCGCCGGCAACGTGATCTCGGAGCCCGGCCAGTATCAGACCGGCTGGACTGTCGGCGCCGGCGCCGAATTTGCGCTAAGCGGCAATTGGACGGCCAAGCTCGAATACGACTACGTCGACCTGTCGCGCCGCACGCTCGGTCTCAACGATTTCGGCATGCCCGGCGTCAGTATCGACCCGCGGCTGCATCTGTTGAAATTCGGCCTGAACTACCAGCTCGGCGATTCACCCTGGTCGGCGACGCCGACGCGGTCCGTGCTGCCGGACTCCGGCGACTGGAGCGTGCATGGGCAGACCACGCTGATCGCCCAGGGCTATCCGTCGTTCCGCGCGCCCTATAGCGGCACCAACAGCCTTCCGGGCGCAGGGCAAGCGCAACAAACCTGGACCACGACGGCGTTTCTCGGCGTGCGGCTCTGGGAAGGCGGCGAGCTCTATTTCAATCCGGAGACCGCACAGGGCTTCGGCCTCAACGGCACGCTCGGCCTCGCCGGTTTCCCGAACGGCGAGGCTCAGAAGGCCGGCGCCGAATATCCGAGGATCCGGCCGCAACGCTACTATCTCAAGCAGACCTTCGGCTTCGGCGGCGAGCAGGAAGACGTCCCCGACGGTCCCAACCAGATCGCGGGCAAGCGCGACATCGACCGCCTCACGGTCGTCGCCGGACGCTTTGCGGTCGGCGATTTCTTCGACGGCAATTCCTACGCCAAGGACCCGCGCGCGGACTTCATGAACTGGGCGATGTGGGCCTCGGCCGCCTACGATTTCCCGGCCGATCTGCCAGGTTACACCCGCGGCGCCGTGGTCGAGCTCAACCGCAAGGACTGGGCGGTGCGCGCCGGCGTGTTCCAGGTGCCCAATGCACCGAACACCGACGTGCTGACGTTCAAGACCGGCGGTGCAGTGGTGGAATTCGAGGGCCGCTACTCGGTCTTCGATCAGCCCGGCAAGCTGCGCGTCGGCGTGTTCGGCAATCGCGGCAACACCGGCAATTACAGCCAGGCGCTTGCGATCGAAGCCACTGACCCGTCGCTCGACATCAACACCGTGATGGCGGGCATCCGCAAGGACAACCTGAAATACGGCTTCTACCTGAACGGCGAGCAGCAGATCGCAACCGATGTCGGCCTGTTCGGCCGCCTGAGCTGGAACGACGGCCAGAACGAGATCCTGTCGTTCACCGACGTCGACCGCAGCGTCTCCGGCGGCGTGTCGATCAAGGGCAGCTATTGGGGCCGGGCGAACGACACGATCGGCATCGGCGGCGCGGTCAACGGACTGTCGTCAGCGCATCGCGACTACATCGCCGCCGGCGGCCTCGGCCTTTTGATCGGCGACGGCGCGCTCAACTACAGTCCGGAGCGGATCTTCGAGACCTACTATGCCTACCAGGTGAACAAGAGCCTGACGCTGACCGCAGACTATCAGTTCATCACCAACCCCGCCTACAACGCCGATCGCGGCCCGGTGCACATCTTCTCCGGCCGCATCCACGGCGAGTTCTGAGGCGCGCCACCTCCCAACGTCGTCCCGGCCTGCGCCGGGACGACAGTGAATTTGCGTCGCCAGCTGCGCGCAATCCATAGCTCCGCGCACGCAGAAGCATGGATTGCTTCGTCGCGGGCTCCTCGCAATGACGGCTGAATTGGTTCGGACGGCCAGCGCCCTCTCCCCACTCAGATATATGTAGACCCCCCGGGCTTGCCGCAAGCCCGGGGTCATCCCGTAGAACGCCCGCCCAATCGAACGGAGGAGTGCGCGATGCGGGAACATGCTGTGGTGATTGCCGGCGGAGGGCCGACCGGGCTGATGCTGGCGTGCGAGCTGGCGCTGGCCGGTGTTGATGTTGCGATTGTCGAGCGGCGCGAGAATCCGGACCTGATCGGCGCGCGAGCAGGCGGTCTGCACGCGCGCACCATCGAGGTGCTCGATCAGCGCGGCATCGGCGACCGCTTCGTCGCGCTGGGGACGCGCCATCCGGCGGTGCTGTTCCACTCCCATCTGGTTCCGCTCGGGATCAGCGACTTCCCGACCCGGCGCAATTTCACGCTGGGGCTGCGGCAGAACCATATCGAGCGCGTGCTCGGCGAATGGGCTGACGAACTGGAGGTGCCGATCGATCACGGGCGCGAGGTGACCGGCTTCACGCAGGACGAGGATGGCGTCGGCGTCGCGCTGTCGGATGGCCAGGTGCTCCGCGCACGGTATCTGGTCGGCTGCGACGGCGGCCGCAGCATCGTCCGCGAGGCGGCCGGCATCGAATTCGCCGGATGGGATCCGACCAGGAGCTGGCTGATCGCCGAGGCCGAGACATCGGACGAACCGGAATGGGGCTTTCGCCAGGACGACGGCGGCATCTATGCCATCGGCAAGGTCGAAGACGGTGAACGGGTGCGGCTCGTACTGACCGAGCGGCAACTCGGCACCGACAGGGAGCCGACCCTGGGTGACGTCAGCGAGCGGCTGGTCGCGGTGTACGGCACCGATTTCGGCATCCACAGCCCGGTCTGGATATCACGCTTCACCGACATGACGCGGCAGGCCGTGACCTATCGCAAGCAGCGCGTGCTGCTGGCCGGCGATGCCGCCCACGTGCTTCCGCCGATGGGCGGACAGGGTCTCAATATCGGCGTGCAGGACGCAGTGAACCTGGGCTGGAAGCTCGCCCAGGTGGTCAAGCTGACATCGCCGGACGGCCTGCTCGACACCTATCAGGCCGAGCGGCATCCCGTGGCGGCCCGCGTGCTGCGCAACACCATGGCGCATGTCGCGCTCAACCGGACCGACGCGCGCAGCAAGGCGCTGCACGAGATCGTCTCCGAACTGCTGCGCATGGACGAGCCGCGCCGAAAATTCGCCGCGATGATGTCGGGCCTCGACCTGCACTACGATCTCGGCGACGGCCATCCGCTGCTCGGACGCCGCATGCCCGATCTCGATCTGGTGACGACGAGCGGCCCGCTGCCGGTCTTCGCGCTGCTGCACGGCGCGCGGCCGGTGCTGCTCAACTTTGGCGAGCCCGGCAGCTTCGACATCACGGGATGGGCTGACCGGGTTCAGCTGGTCGACGCCGGTTGCGCCGGCACGTGGGAGCTGCCGGCGCTCGGAACGGTTGCGGCGCCCGGCGCGGTGCTGGTCCGGCCCGATGGCTACGTGGCGTGGGTCGGAGACCGGAGTCAGTCGGGCCTCGCCGAGGCGCTGACCAAATGGTTCGGCGCGCCAGCGTAGCTGGGCGCCTCTACCCCGCCGGCTGGAACGAATCCGCGCGCGCCATCGCCCAGGCGTCGCGGAAGCGGGGATCCTGGGTGCCTTCGAGCAGTTCGCCCGGGCGCAGCGCCGGGTAAAGCTGTGCGAAGGTGCGGACGTCGGTGGTCGAGCTCCGCTGCGAGAAGTGGATCGGGCGCAGATCCTTGGTGTGCTCGAGGCCGGCGGCGGCGAGCAGCTCGGTCAGCGCGTGCAGGGTCGAGTGGTGGTAGTTGTACACGCGCTCGATCTTGTCGGGCACGTAGAGCGCGCGGTTGCGGATCGGGTCCTGCGAGGTGACGCCGGTCGGGCAGCGATCGGTGTGGCAGCTCAGGGACTGGATGCAGCCGAGCGCGAACATGAAGCCGCGCGCCGAATTGCACCAATCGGCCCCGATCGCCATCGCGCGCGCCAGGTCGAAAGCGGTCGCGATCTTGCCGGAGGCGCCGATCTTGATGCGGTCGCGCGCGCCGATGCCGATCAGCGCGTTGTGGACGAAACTGACGCCCTCGCGCATCGGCATGCCCAGATGGTCCATGAACTCGAGCGGCGCAGCGCCGGTGCCGCCTTCATTGCCGTCGACCACGATGAAGTCGGGATAGAGCCCGCTCTCCTTCATCGCCTTGCAGATCGCGAGGAATTCCCAGGGATGGCCGATGCACATCTTGAAGCCGGCCGGCTTGCCGCCGGACAGCTTGCGCATTTGCGCCACGAATTCCATCATCTGCAGCGGCGTCGAGAACGCCTTGTGATAGGCCGGCGAGATGCAGTCCTCGCCCATCGGCACGCCCCGGATCTTGGAAATCTCCTCGGAGACCTTCGCTGCCGGCAGCACGCCGCCATGGCCGGGCTTGGCGCCCTGGCTGATCTTGAGCTCGACCATCTTGATCTGGTCGTCGCCGGCGACGCTTGCGAACAGCTCCGGATTGAAGGTGCCGTCGCGGTTGCGGCAGCCGAAATAGCCGGAGCCGACCTCCCAGATGATGTCGCCGCCCATCTCGCGGTGATAGGGGCTGACGCCGCCCTCGCCGGTGTCGTGGGCGAAACCGCCTTTCTTGGCGCCGGCATTCAGCGCCCGCACCGCGTTCGGGCTGAGCGCGCCGAAGCTCATCGCCGAGATGTTGAAGACCGAGGCCGAGTACGGCTTGGTGCAGTCGGGGCCGCCGATGGTGATGCGGAATTTCTCGTCGGCACGCGGCTTCGGCGCCACCGAATGGTGCATCCACTCGTAGCCCTCGCGATAGACATCCTCCTGGGTGCCGAACGGCCGCTTGTCGAGCACCGCCTTGGCGCGCTGATAGACTACCGCGCGGGTGTCGCGGGAGAACGGCATGCCGTCCTTCTCGCTTTCGAAGAAATACTGCCGCATCTCGGGGCGGATTTCCTCGAGCAGGAAGCGGACATGCGCCGAGATCGGGTAGTTGCGCAGCACCGCGTGGTTCTTCTGCGTCAGGTCGCGGATGCCGAGCAATGTCAGCGCGCCGAAGATCGCCAGCGGGATCACAACGATCTTGAAGACCTTGTGGTCGAAAATTCCGACCAGCAGCAGCAGCGCGGTGACGACGGCGCAGATCGTCAGCACGATGAAGCGCGGCGAGAACGGAAGCAGCAACGTATCCATCAAATCCCCCGGTCTGCCTTGAATACCCTGTCGGCCGTAAGCTAATCCAACTCGCGGAACAAGTGCACTACGGTTATACGGCCGAGCAGTCACAGATGTGACAACCGCCCGGATGGGCGGGTACGGCACCAGTCAAATTGAAACGAAATCGCCTTTTGCAGTGCAACGCAGTGGAGCTCCACAAAGACTGCACCCCCTCCCCCGCTTGCGGGCAGGGCGCACTGCCAAAATATCGAAAACAACCCCATGCACAGTAGCCGGCGGACACGGCAACTTGACTCGTCGGGCAAATCACTGGCATTCTTCCATTATCCAGAAATCGTGCAGACGCCCGCGGCTATCGCATATGGGAAAGCCCTGCCGCGTCGATTCCCTGCGGCCATCCTTCGAGACGCCCGCCATTGAGTCCGCGGCCCCTCCACACGTCGTCCCTGCCTAGTCCGCAATTGCGCACGGGAGCAGGGACCCATACGCCGCGGCGGACCTTGTTGCAGGGACTCGTTCCAGGATCGCCCAACAACTAGCATTTGTGGTTATGGGTCCCTGCTTTCGCAGGGACGACGATGAGGACGGCTCGCGATTCAAGGCGTCACACCGCGCGGTGTCATCACCCGCGCATGCGGGTGATCCAGTATTCCAGAGACTACAGTGCTTGAGCCGAGGAGCCGCGGCGTACTGGATCGCCCGGTCGAGCCGGGCGATGACAGCGGGAGAGTGAGGAGAGTGCACTGTTCGCATCAATGGTCGTGCGGCCGCATTTCGTGAGGGATATGCCCCGCCTTCAGGCCGTCGCTGGCGAGCCACGCGTTGGTGGTGTCGAGGGCCCGGGCGATATGATCGGATGTCCGGGAGAAATCGTAGGGCGAGCCGACCAGCGGGCAGAGCGGCGGCACCACGAAATACTCGACATCGGGACTGATATTCTCGAGCTCGTTGACGAGCTGCCGGGCGATCAACAGCGTCAGCGCATGCAGCGCATTGGCGAGCGCGCCGACCGGTGGCGCCTGGTTGGCGCAGGCATATCCGGTCGGCAGCACGATCAAGCGCTTTGCCCCATGCTTCACGGCGACGCGGACCGGTGTGTTGCTGGAGATCGCGCCATCGGCGAGGTAGTGATCGCGGTAGTGCACCGGCGTGAATGCGCCGGGGATCGCGGTCGATGCGATGATCGCCTCCGCGGTCGAGCCTTCCGACAGCACCACGCTGTCGCCGCTGATGATGTCCGTCGTGACGATATGGATCGGGAGCCGCGCGTCCTCGAGATTGCGGAACGGGATGTAATCGTCGATCAACTTGCGGACGCCGTCATGCGGGATCAGGAAGTCGCGCCGCCACAGGAAGCCCACCAGCGTCCGCCAGCTCACCGGAAACACGTCCTGCCGGTTCAGGCCGCGCCAGATCTCGGCCAGCCGTGCCACGCCCGACACCGTCGGGTCGCCGGCATAGAACGCGCCGTTCAAGGCGCCGACGCTGGAGCCGACCACCATGTCGGCGGCGACGCCATGCGCGGCCAGTGCCTGCAGCATGCCGACCTGAACCGCGCCAAAGCTGCCGCCGCCGGCGAACACAAAGGCGGTCTTCGGGGCATCCGGATCGGTGATGGACAAGGTGCTGCTCCCTGGATCGCCGCGTTCAGGATACGGCTGCGCGACGTTGGTGGGATTTATAGCAGTCGGGGAATGGTGCGCACCACAAACACCGCCGTCGTCCCGGCCTAGTGCGCAATTGCGCACAGGAGCCAGGACGCATAACCACAAATGCAAAAGGCTGGAGCTCGATGGGGCCCCAGCCTTCGTCCAATCAGCAACGGTGGTTATGGGTCCGGGTCGCGCTTCGCTTGCCCGGGACGACAGAGATCAGCGCTCGACGAACGCCTTCTCGATCACGAAGTGACCGGGGGTGTTGCCGCTGCCTTCCTTGAAGCCGCGGGTCTCGAACAGTTGCTTCAGTTCGTCCAGCATCGCCGGGCTGCCGCACATCATGATGCGGTCGGTCTCGATGTCGAGCGGCCCCTGATGCAGGTCGGTGAACAGCTGGTTCGACGTGATCAGGTCGGTGATGCGGCCGCGATTGCGGAACGGCTCGCGCGTCACGGTCGGATAGTAGGAGAGCTTCTCCGACAGCAGCGGCCCGAACAGCTCGTCGTCGCGCAGCTTGGCGACCAGCTCCTCGCCATAGGCGAGCTCGGAGACCTGGCGGCAGCCATGCACCAGCAGGATCTGATCGTAGCGATCATAGACCTCGGGGTCCTTGATCAGGCTCGCGAACGGCGCAAGGCCGGTGCCGGTCGACAGCAGCATCAGCCGCTTGCCGGGGATCAGATTGTCGGTGATCAGCGTGCCGGTCGCCTTGCGGCCGACCAGGATGGTGTCGCCCTCGCGGATCTTCTGCAGCTTGGAGGTGAGCGGGCCGTCCTGCACCTTGATCGAGAAGAACTCGAGCTCTTCCTCGTGATTGGCGCTCGCCATCGAATAGGCGCGCAGCAGCGGCCGGCCATCGACCTCGAGGCCGATCATGGCAAACTGGCCATTCTGGAAGCGGAAACCGGAATCGCGGGTCGCTCGGAAGCTGAAAAGCGTATCGGTCCAGTGCTGAACAGAAAGAACTTTCTCTCGATAGAACGCGCTCATGGGTTTTCGTTTTCTCGACTGATCAGATTTAGAATGATTTGATTTCTAGACTGCTCGCGACGGCGCTGAAGTGGCCGAAATCATTGAAGATCTCGCGTGTCCATTGCGCCAATGCATGAGATAGTCAAGATCAACTGGCGTGCAATTGCGATCTCAGAATGGCAGTCGTTCGATTTCGCGCGGAGGTTCAACCGCGACATCGTTAACACGTCATGCTGCAGGTAATTTACTTGCTGAGATCGGCGCCGATCTGGCAATTAATTGCTGCGAAAGCCGCGGTGAAGGGAAAATGATCTCGTGGTCCTGATCAGCCAGCGAATCTTCCTGGAAACCATCAAAAAATATTGTTTGGCGCACGCCATTGCCGTCGAGGTGCGGTCCGGCGGCTGGCTGGTCATCATGACCAAGCGCGACACGCGGCGGCTCGCGATCGGCTACGATATCGGGCTGAACAGCGCGGTCGCGCATCAGGTCGCCAACGACAAGTCGGCCTGCGCCGAAGTGCTGGCATCGGCCGGCATATCCGCCATTCCGCACAGCCTGTTTCTCGGCAGCAAGCTCAGCAAGCACATCCCCGGATCGGACTCGCTGGATGCGATGTCGCTCCTGCTCGCGCAGCATCCGCACGGCCTCGTCGTCAAACCCAATGAGGGGACATCCGGCGAGCTCGTCTTCCGCGTGACGACGCGAACGCAGCTGGAGACGGCGGTCGCCCGCATCCTCGCCGCGCATCCGAGCCTTGCGATCTCGCCTTACGTCGAGATCAAGGACGAGGTGCGCGTCGTGCTGCTCGATGATCGCGCGCTGATCGTCTACCGCAAGACACGGCCGTCGGTGGTCGGCGACGGCGTCCACTCGCTGCGCGCGCTGGCGCAGGCGACCGCGACGGCCGAACAGCTGAAGGCCCTCTCCGAGGATTTCGATGCCGCCGCGCTCGACGCCGTTCCGCCGGCCGGCGAACGGCTTCTGCTGAACTGGCGGCACAATCTCGATGCCGGCGCCGAGCCGGTGCTGCTCACCGATGTTGCGACACGCGAGGCCTGCGTCGCGCTCGCGATCGAGGCCGCGCAGGCCGTCGGCATCCGCTTCGCCTCCATCGACGTCGTGCACGTTGATGGCGCGTGGCAGGTGCTGGAAGTGAATTCGGGCGTGAAGATGGAGGCACTGGGCCGCCGCCATCCGGCGCTGGTCGAGGCGGCGTATTCGGCGGCGCTGGACGCCGTGTTCGCCTAAGCGACGTGCGGCGCGTTTCCCTTGAGCCCCCGATCATTCTCGCGGGTGCTCTTTCTCGTAGGCGGCGACGATCAGTTCCGACTGCTCGATCTGCGCCGTGAGACGGTCGATCTCGGCTTGCGTCTCCGGAAACACGTCAGCACCTGCCCTATTTCCGGATTGCAACTCCGCGAGCAGTTCACGATTCTTCGTGATCTGCTCGCGGTGCCAATCGATCTCGGGATCGTCTTGCATATGTCTCTGTCGGACAGGGCTTACGACGTCAGCTCGCGCAGCAGGGCGGCTGGATAAACCGGTTTGGCAAAAAATTTGACGCCGTCCGGCAGATCGCTGGGCGGAGCCAGACCCGAAATCACGAGCACGCGCACGCGTGGGTCGCAATCGAGGGCCAATTGTGCGAGTTCGATGCCGTTCATTCTGCCCGTGAGCTTGATATCGGTGACCAGCAGCGACGGGTGACGCATCTTGATGGCCAGCGCTGCCGTCTCGGCATCTTCGCACTGGATGACGTCGAAATGCCCCTCTTTCAACAACAGCGCAATCATGTCGCGCTGGATTGTGTCGTCTTCGACCACAATTGCGGTTTGGTGAATTGACCTCGCGTAGCCCATGGCAACCTCCAAACGGTCAACCCCAGTGTCAATGACTGAGGACGCTTATTGTTCTGGTTCCGGGCTCGATAAACGGCAGGTTCCGGCGGACGTTTGCAAGTTCCGAGCGGAACAACATTCGAGGTCGCCGAGTCATTGATGAGGGGCGAGCCGGATGGTTCGGGCCTGGGGAAAGGAAGTCTTGCCAGGAGGCAAAGCTGATGAAGAACGTTGTACGGTCGGATCAGGATTCTTCTGAACCCTACAAAGCCGACGCGGCGGCCGGCGCGCCCAGCTATCTATCCTCTCGACGACGGGTCGAAGACCCGGTCCCGGATGCCAATGACATGCGGCATCAGGCGATGGAGCGAGCGACGACCGGTTCGCTCGGCGCTCGCCTGCCGCACGATATCGTTTCCGAGATGGAAGCAGAGCTCAAGCAGCAGGTCGATCGGCTTGTCGCGGAGCGACACTAAAGCATGATCCGGAAAAGTGTGAAGCGGTTTTCCGAAAAGAATCATGCTCAAATAAAGAGCTAAAGCGCGATGACGATTCAACCCGATCTCATCGCGCTTTAGCTGGTGAAGCGACGAGTTCGCAGACTTCAACAGCGGAATCTCGCCTGCCGATGATGCTCCAGAGATCGCGGCGCGGAAACTCGAGCCAGGATGCCCGCCGGATCAATGGAGTTTTGATGGGAGCGATCCTTGGACGCGCGATCTTCCAGGTCATGGTTGTTCTGGCGGCGGTCGGCATCGTTGCCCTCGCTTCTATGGCGGTCCACGGCGGCTACGCGCGTGCGGCGGTGCAGCTTGCCGCGAAATTCTCGCCGTCATTTTGATCCATTCAGCGGCTTGCCCATCCCGCTCAAGGGAGTACGCTGATGCGCATTAATCGATCCGGATACAGATTATGCGCAAACTTGTTTTGAGCTTCCTCGCGATCACGGCGTTCGTCGCCGCCTTCGATCCTCCGGCCGCCAACGCCGTGTTCTGGCGCGGCGTCACGGCCCCGACGAATATCGACATCCACGGCTATCCGATCATCAAGGAGCCGCCGCCGAGCCCATGCCAGCTGATCCATGTGAACGGGTTCTGGGTCCGGCAGTGCCTGGATTTGTCGCATCGCTATTGGCGGTGAGCGAAGTCGCGCTTCGTCGGGACAGTTCGGGACCACTTGGAAAACCACTTGGAAAGCCGCGCGCGTTGCGCAAGACCCCTCACCCGGATTGCGTCTGCAACGCAATCCGGCCTCTCCCGCAAGGAGAGAGGCCGGACTTCAGGCTAGTTCGCTCCGCCCGCAGAATCGTCGAGCGCCTTGAAGGCGTCTTCGAGCTGCGGTGAGAGCGCCACGTTGAGCTTCTCGCCGGTCGGCAGGCGGGCGACGAACCACTTGTTGTAGAGCGGGATGATGTCGCGGTTCGAGGCGAGCTTGCGGAACGCGCGCTCGACCACGTCCTTCATCTGCGGCTCGCCCTTGCGGTACATGATGCCGTAGGGATCGTAGGACAGATAGTCGCCGGTGACGCGGAATTTATCCTGCGACTTGTGCCGCGCAATCAGGCCGTAGAGCAGGATGTCGTCGGTCGCGAACGCATCCGCCTTGCCGTCCACCAGCATCTGGTAGGACTGCTCATGGTCGCCGGCGGTCACGATGTTGAGGCCGAGCTGTTGCTTGGCGTCGACATTATGCATCGCCTGCTCGTTGGTGGTGCCCTTGGTCACCACCACCGCCTTGCCCTTCAAGTCGGCGACCTGGTTGACGCCGGAGGCCTTCGGCACCATCAGCTTGGTGCCGGCCACGAACATCAGCGGCGAGAATGCGACCTGCTTGCCGCGCTCGGCATTCGCCGTGGTCGATCCGCATTCGAGATCGATCTTCTTGTCGACGACCGCGGGAATGCGGTCGTCGGAGGTCACCTTGACGTACTCGATCTTGAGATTGGCGTCGTCGACCTCGGCCGCGATCTCGTCGACGATCGCATCGCACAGCTCGAGGCTGTAGCCGATCGGCCGGTTGGAGTGATCGAGGAACGAGAACGGCGGCGAGCTTTCGCGATAGCCGATCCGCACCGCGTGCGTGGCCTTGATGTTGGCGAGCGTGGGGCTGAGCCCCTCGCCCGCCGGCTGGGCGGACACCGGTCCGATCAGCAGGCTTGCCGCCAGCAGACATGCTGACAGCAGGCCTGTCGGCAGGAGAGGCGCCTCAGCCCGTATCGGCCTCCAGCGGGCGCGATGCATGCATCCCTCCCGTCAATGACCGGCCATCACGGCGCCGGGCACCGCATCCTGCGGCACCGCGTCGTCGGGCCCGAGCTCGTGCTCGGCCTTCAGCTCGCCCTCCCACTTCGCGACCACGGCGGTGGCCAGCGAGTTGCCGATCACGTTGGTGGCGCTGCGGCCCATGTCGAGGAAGGTGTCGATGCCCATGATCATCAGCAAACCGGCCTCGGGGATGTTGAACTGCGACAGCGTCGAGGCGATCACCACCAGCGACGCGCGCGGCACGCCGGCCACGCCCTTCGAGGTGATCATCAAGGTCGCCAGCATCGCGAACTGCGTGCCGAGCGACATCTCGATGTGGTAGGTCTGCGCGATGAAGATGCTCGCGAAGGTGCAGTACATCATCGTGCCGTCGAGGTTGAAGGAATAACCGAGCGGCAGCACGAAGGCCGAGATCCGCGAGGAGGCGCCGAACCTGTTCAGCCCCTCCAGCGTTTTCGGGTAGGCCGCCTCCGAGGAGGCGGTCGAGAACGCGATCATCAGGGGCTCGCGGATCAGCCGCAGCAGATGGCTGTAGCGCGGCCCGATCACGACGAAGCCGACCATCACCAGAATGCCCCACAGGATCAGCAGCGACAGATAGAAGCCGCCCATGAAGACGATCAGCTTCCAGAGCACGCCGAGGCCGTTCTTGGAAACGGTCGCCATGATGGCGGCCCACACCGCGATCGGTGCGAACAGCATCACATAGCTGGTGACCTTGAGCATGATGTGGGCGAGATCGTCGATCAGGCTCATGATCGGCTTGGCGCGCTCAGGCATGGCGCCGAGCGCCACCGCGAAGAACACCGCGAACACCACGATCTGCAGGATCTCGTTCTGCGCCATCGCATCCGCGATCGAGGTCGGGATCAGATGGGTCAGGAATTTCTCGATCGAGAAGGCCGAGACCGGCAGGCCGGTCGACTGCGCCTTGTCGGGCAGCGTGCCGGGGAAATTGGCGCCGGGCTGCAACAAATTGACCATCACGAGGCCGAGCAGCAGCGAGACAAAGGAGGCGGAGACGAACCAGCCCATGGTCTTGGCGAAGATGCGCCCGAGCTTGGCGCCGCTTCCCATATGGGCGATGCCGCCGACGAGGGTTGCAAACACGAGTGGCGCGATGATCATCTTGATCAGGCGCAGGAACAGCATTGCGATCAGGTTGACGTCGGCTGCGATCTCGGCACGGCTGTCAGGAAAGTAGTTGAAGACGATCGTTCCCATTGCGATGCCAAGGACCATCGCAAGCAGGATGTATTGCGTAAACCTGTTCGACATTCTCTTACCCCCGTAAGTTCCCGGCGAAGGGCAAGTGTGGCAGATTTACGCAGCTACGCAACACGCTTCGCGCCGCGCGGGACTTTGCCGATATGTTCCCGTTGTGGAATGCCAGCGCGCGGACCAGAGCCTTTTCCGTTCCGATGAATCGGAACGGGGCTCCAGATTCATGTTTTGACGCATTTTCTTTACGCGAACCGGTTTCCACTTCGCTCTAAAATGCTCTAGCGTTCGTGCAGCGCACAATCTGTGCAACACGCTGCGCGCGTCGCAGTCAAAATGCATGCGAAACGACCAACGCGAGGGGAGACACCGCCAATGAACGACACCGTCAATCGCCAGATCCTGCTTGTTGAAAAGCCGACCGGCAAGCTTGGCCCCGAGCATTTTCGCCTGACCAAGGGCACGGTCCCCGCGCCGAAGGACGGCGAGGCGCTGGTGCGGACACGCTACATCTCGCTCGACGCCGCCAACCGCGCCTGGATGCACGGCGCCACCTACCGCGCTGCGGTGGAGGCCAACACCGTGATGGCCGGTGGCGGCATCGCCGAAGTGGTGGCGTCGAATGACCCCGGCCTGAAGCCGGGCGATATCGTGTTCGGCGACACTGGCTGGCAGGACTATGCCGCCGTGCCCGCCAAGCACCTGGCCAGGATGCCTAAGCTCGAGCCGATGACGCATCTGCTCAGCGTCTACGGCATTGCCGGCCTGACTGCCTATTTCGGCCTGCTCCATGTCGGCAAGCCGAAGGAGGGCGAGACCGTGGTGGTGTCGGCGGCCGCCGGCTCGGTCGGATCGATCGTCGGCCAGATCGCCAAGATCAAGGGCTGCCGCGTGGTCGGCATCGCCGGCGGCAAGGACAAGTGCCACTGGCTGACCTCGGAGCTCGGCTTCGACGCCGCGGTCGATTACAAGGACGGCGCCACCTACAAGGCGCTGCGGGCAGCGGCGCCCAAGGGCATCGACGTCTATTTCGACAATGTCGGCGGCGACATCCTGGAAGCCTGCCTGGCGCAGATGAACAATCGCGGCCGGATCGCCTGTTGCGGCGCGATCTCGCAATATGACGGCGTGCCCTCCGCGCACGGCCCGCGCGGCGTGCCCGGCCTGATCGTGGTGAAGCGGCTGATCATGCAGGGCTTCATCGTGATGGACTACATGGACCAGCGCGATGCCGCGCTCGCCGACCTGCAATCCTGGGTCTCCTCGGGCAAGCTCAAGGTCCAGGAAGACGTCATCGACGGCATCGAGAACACCCCGCAGGCGCTGATCGGGCTGTTGGCCGGCGAGAACCGCGGCAAGCGCATGGTGAGGGTGTAGCCGCTGAGCGCGATGCCGTAGGGTGGATAGCGAAGCGTAACCCGCCATCGTCCGGACCGAGAACGATGGGTTGCGCCTCCGGCTAACCCACCCTACGCAGCTAATCCCGTCATCCTGAGGTGCGCGCACTTGCGCGCCTCGAAGGATGCACGGCCCGGCGGGTGGCTCGTCGACCCTTCGAGACGGCCGCTTCGCGGCCTCCCCAGGGTGACGGGGATAGGATTCGCGCGCGGCCCTAATGCACCGTGCCCGATGCCTGCGGGGCCGCTTGCGGCGCGGGCGCCTTGCCTTTCTTCGCCTTGCGCCTGTTCTCGAAATTCTGCACCACGACGAAGAACGCCGGCACGAACAGCACCGCGAGGCAGGTCGAGGCGATCATGCCCGAGAATACGGTGATGCCGATCGACTTGCGGGCGTTGGCGCCGGCGCCGGTCGCGAGCACCAGCGGCAGCACGCCGAGGATGAAGGCGAACGACGTCATCAGGATCGGCCGGAACCGGGCGCGCGCCGCGTCGATCGCCGACTCTAGCACCGGCTTGCCGTCGCGGATGTGATGCTCGAGCGCGACCTCCACGATCAGGATCGCGTTCTTGGCCGACAGCGCGATCAGCAGGATGGTGCCGATCTGGGTGTAGAGATTGTTCTCGATCCGAAGTGACGTCAGCACCAGCATGGGCCCGAGCAGCGACAGCGGCACCGCCAGGATCACCGAGATCGGCGCGTACCAGCTCTCATATTGTCCGGCGAGCACGAGGTAGACCAGCAGCAGCGCCAGTGCGAACACGAGGTAGATCTGGCTGCCGACCTCCTTCTCCTGGTACGACATCGCCGTCCACTCATAGCCGGTCCCCGGCGGCAGCGTCTTCGCGGCGATCTCCTCCATCAGCGTCATCGACTGGCCGGAGCTGTAGCCCTGCGACGGCAGGCCGATGATGGTCGCGGACGGATAGAGGTTATAGAGACTGATCAGCGACGACCCGACCGACGGGGTGATCTTCGCCACGGTACCGAGCGGGACCATGTCGCCATTGCTGTTGCGCACCATCATGTTCTCGATGTCGCGCAGCGTCAGGCGGTATTGCGCATCGGCCTGGGTGTAGACCTGGAAGGTGCGGCCGAACTTGGTGAACTGGTTGACGTAGCTCGCGCCGAGATACGACGACAGCGTCGAGAAGATCTGGTCGGTGGTGACGTGCAGCGTCTCGGTCTTGACGCGGTCGACCTGGACGTCGAACTGCGGCACCATCGAGCGGAACGACGACTGCACCCGCTGCAGCGCGCTTTGCGTCTGCGCATTGCCGACGATGGCGCCGGTGACCGCCTGCAGCTTGCCGTAGTCGGCGTTGCCGTCACGGAGCTGCACCTGCATGGCAAAGCCGGCGGCGTTGCCGATGCCCTGGATCGGCGGCGGCGGGATCACCAGGATCCGTGCCTCCGGAATCACCGCAAGCTTGTCGTTGAGGCCGTAGACCAGCGAGCGCAGATCCTCGCCGGGGCCGCGCGCGCCCCAATCCTTCAGGATCACATAGGCGACGCCGGCGTTGGCCAGGCTCGACGAGTTGTCGAGCGCGGAGATGCCGGCGATGGCGACCACCTGCTCGACACCCGGTGTCTTGCGGGCGATCTCGGTGACCTGATCGAGCACCCGCTGGGTGCGATCGATCGCGGCGCCGTCGGGCAACTGCACCGCGCCCAGCAGATAGCCCTGGTCCTCGATCGGAATGAAGCCAGTCGGCACCCGTGACAGCCCGTAGCCGGCAATTCCGATCAGGATCAGCGCGACGAGGACCGAGGTCTTGGCGTGACCGGCGATGCCGCCGATCATCCGCGCGTAGCCCCGCTCCACCCGGTCATAGACCGCGTTGAAGCCGCGGTAGAAGAAATTGCGCTGCTCCGGCGGCACCGGCGGGCGCAGCCATAGCGCGCATTGCGTCGGCTTCAGGGTCGCGGCATTGACGGCGCTGAGCAGCGCGGTCGCCGCGATCACCAGGGCGAATTGCGCGTACATCCGGCCGGTCAGCCCCGGCAGGAAGGCCGCCGGCAGGAACACCGAGATCAGCACCAGCGTGATGCCAACGATCGGCGCGAACAATTCGTCCATCGCCTTGATCGCGGCATCGTGCCCGGACATGCCGCGCTCGATATTGTGCGCGGCCCCTTCGACCACCACGATGGCGTCGTCGACCACGATGCCGATCGCCAGCACGATCGCAAACAAGGTCGAGAGGTTGATGGTGAAGCCGAGGGCGGCCATCGCCGCGAACGCGCCGATGATGGTGACCGGCACCGTGGTCGCAGGCACCAGCATCGCCCGCCAGTCCTGCAGGAACACCAGGATCACCACCAGCACCAGCAGGCCGGCCTCGATCAGCGTCCGGTAGACCTCGTCGATCGAGGCCTGGACGAATTTGGTGGTGTCGAACGGCGTGTCGTATTTGATGTCCTGCGGGAACTGCCTGGCGAGCTGCGCCACCTTCTTCTGCACTTCCTTCTCGACCTGCAGCGCGTTGGCGCCAGGCGACAGGAACACGCCGATGCCGGTGGCCGGCTTCTGGTTGAGCGAGAACACCTGGCTGTAGGTCTGCGCGCCGAGCTCGACCGAGCCGAGATCGCGGACACGGATGACGTCGCCGACATTGCCGGTCTTGACGATGATGTTCTCGAACTGGCTCGCATCGTCGAGCCGGCCGTTGACGTTCAGCGTATACTGGAACGCCTGCCCCTGCGGCGCGGGCGGCGCACCGACCTGACCTGCGGTGACCTGCTGGCTCTGCTGCTGGATCGCCTGGATGACGTCCTGCGGCATCAGCCCGCGTGCCTGCAGCTTGTTCGGATCGAGCCACACCCGCATCGAATACTGCCCAGCGCCGAACACGGTGACGTTGCCGACGCCCGGCAGGCGCGACAGCTCGTCGCGAATGTTGATGGTGGCATAGTTCGACAGGAACAGGCTGTCGTAGGTCTTGTTCGGCGAGGTCAGCGTCACGAACAGCAGGATCGAGGTCGACCGCTTCTGCACCGTGACGCCCTGGTTCTGCACCGCGGTCGGCAGTTGCGACAATGCCGAGGAGACGCGGTTCTGCACCAGCACCTGCGCGAAGTTGAGGTCGGTGCCGATCTTGAAGGTCACCGTCAGCGTGTAGGTGCCGTCGGCGCCGCTGTAGGACTGCATGTAGAGCATGTCCTCGACGCCGTTGACCTGCTGCTCGATCGGCAGCGCCACGGTGTCGATCACGGTTTTTGCCGACGCGCCGGGATAGCGCGTCGTCACCTGGACCGTCGGCGGCACCACATCGGGATATTGCGCGACCGCAAGATTGAACAGCGCGACGCCGCCGATCAGGATCATCAGGATCGCGATGACGTTGGAAAGAACCGGCCGCTCGATGAAGAATTTCGAGATCATGGCGCGCCCCTCACTTGGCCGGTGCCGGCGCCGTCTCGGCCTTCTGCACCTGCGGATCGACCTTCTGCCCGGGGATCGCGCGCAACAGTCCGGCGGTTACGACGCGGTCGTCCGCCTTCAGCCCGCTCTCGATGACGCGCAACCCCTCGTCGAGCGGACCGGTCGTCACCTTGCGCTGCTCGACCACATTGTCGGCATTGACGACCAGCACGTAGCGGCCGCCCTGGTCGCTGCCGATCGCAACGTCAGGCACCAGCAGCGCATTGTCCTGCTTGTCGATCGGGACGCGAACGCGGACATAGAAGCCCGGCAGCAGCACGCGATCCGGATTCGGCACCAGGCCGCGAACGGCAAGCGTACCGGTCGACTGACTGACCGTCGGCGAGAGATAATCGAGCTTGCCCTTGTGGGGATAGCCGGTCTCGGTCTGCAACCCGACCTCGATCGGCAACTGCCTGAGATCGTTGAAGGTCATGCCGCGGCGGCGCGCCTCGTCCCGCACCCGCTGCACGTCCTGCTCATTGACGTTGAAATTCACGTAGATCGGGTCGAGCTGCACGATGGTGGCAAGCTGGGTGGGCGAGGCCACGCCGACCAGCTCGCCGACCGAGACCAGATGGTTGCTGACGATGCCGTCGAACGGCGCGGCCACGTTGGTGTAGCCGTAATTGACCGCGGCGATCTTGGTGTTGACCTGGGCCTGCTGCAGGCTGGCCTGGGCGTTGTCCCGGGTCGAGGTCGAGGTATCGAGTGTCGCCTGCGAGACCGCCTGGCGCTGCACCAGATCCACCTGGCGCTTGAAGTCGGCCTCGGCCTGCTTGAGCGTCGCCTGCGCGCCTACTTCCGCGGCCTGCGCCTGCTCCAGCTTCAGCTTGTAGGTCTCCGGCTCGATCGTGAACAGGGTGGTCCCCTCCTTCACCGGCGAGCCGTCCTGATAGTTGATCGACTGCAGAAAGCCCTGCACACGCGCGACCAGGTCGACGGTCTTGATCGGCGCGGTGTTTCCGGTGGCGTCCAGGTAGCGCGTGATGGCGCGCTGAACCGGCGGCGCGACCTCGACCTTGGGCGGCGGCGGCGCAACAAAACTGTTTTGCTCGCAGGCACTTAAACTGACAAAGGCCGATACGACGAAGGCGATGCGCGGAAGCGGTGCATTTCGCAGCCGCACAAAATCGCTCTGACTGAAATGTGCCGATGCGCGCGCATGCCTCATTTCGAGCCTCGATTCAAATGACTTAATTCAAAGACGTCGTGGCGAGCAAAGAATTCGCCTGCATCATCCATAGCAACAATCCGCTTGCGGCGGAACTCGAAAGCGAAAATGATGGCGCTCGCCGAGGTTGTTACAGCAAGACTTTTTCAGAACGCAATTCAGTTGAGCCGGAAGCTTGCGGCCCGACGAGAGGATTTATTCAAATGATCAACGCGTTGACACGTGCAACGAGGCTCTCCGCATGGCTCGCGCTTGCGGCATTGATGAGCACCGCACCGGCCTTGTCGCAGGCGCCGACCCAGGCGCAGCGCGACGCCATCAAGTCGCAATGCCGCAACGATTACATCGCACACTGCTCCAGCGTTCCACCCGGCGGCGAAGCGTCACTGCAATGCCTGCAGAAGAACATGGCAAGCCTTGCGCCCGGCTGCGCCAGCGCCGTGAAGGCCGTGGAAGCACCGGCCGCTGCGCCCGCAGCAGCCAAGACCGACGCGGCTCCGGCGGCGACGGCGGCCAAGCCTGCGGAGACGGCGGCACCGAAGGCCGCGGCAGCAAAGCCAAGCAGCGCACAGATCTCCGCGATCCGCAGCGCCTGCCGTTCCGATTATCCCAAGGTCTGTGCGGGCGTGCCGACCGGCGGTGCGCCGGCGCTGCAGTGCCTCGAGAAGAACAAGGAGAAGCTTTCGCCGGCCTGCGAGAAGGCCGTGGCGGCCGCCGGCGGCGGTGGCGCCGCGGGTGCCGCGACAACGGCAGCACCGGCCGCGGCTCCGGCGGCCGCGCCGGCGGTGATCGCGTTGCGGCCGCTGCGACCGCGCGAAGAGATTTTCGTGCTGCGCTCGGCCTGCGGCGCCGACGTCCGCTCGATCTGCGGCGGCGTCCAGCCGGGCGGCGGGCGGATCGTGCAATGCCTGGCGACCAATGCCGCCTCGCTGTCGCCGGCGTGCCGCGATGTGCTGGCGCCGTTCGCGGCGCGGTGATCCTGTTGTCACGCGACTGATCGGAAAAGGAAGCGATCAATGCTGCGTCTTGTCCTGACCGCCGCGATGCTCTGCGGCTCATCCGCCGTCTACGCCCAGGAGCTGACGTCAGCGCAACGCGACGCCTGCATGGGTGACTACGAGAAGTTCTGCAAGAGCGTGGAGCCCGGCGGCGGGCGCATCATCGCCTGTCTTGCCAAGGAGAGCGACAAGCTGACGCCGGCCTGCAAGAAAGTGCTGGCGGCAGCGGAAAAGAAATAGCCGCGCAGGCGGTGAGACGATAGGTGCCCGGCGATTGGCCGGGCACGGAGCCGCAGCACCTTGTTGTCGCCCACAGGCCAACGAAACCTCACCCCGGGAGAGGGAATATCATGCGCTCATTATTGCTGATCGCCGCGGCCCTGCTGTCCTTTGCCGCGACCATGATCTTCGAGACCTCCGATGCCAACGCCGTCGTGTGCGGGCGCGGCCCCTATCGTGCCGGATGCGCGAGCACGCGCGGCGCGGTGGTCGTCCGCAAGCCCGTCGTCGCCGGCTGCCGCTGGATTTGGGTCGACGGGGTCAAGGTCCGCCGCTGCTACTGAGGCGTTCGCCGCCACGCTTGTAGTCGCCGCGTACATTTTCCCTCTGGCGTTCCCGCCAGAGGGCGATTAGTGTGGACCCAAATTGTAAGTACACTGTCAATCTGGGAGGCAGACGTTGCGGATCGCCGTGATCGGCGGAGGGCCCGGCGGGCTCTATTTCGCCTATCTCTGGAAGAAGCGTCATCCTGACGCCGAGATCGATCTGTTCGAGCAGAACGCCGCCGGCGCCACCTGGGGCTTCGGCGTGGTGTTCTCCGAGCAGGCGCTGGAGTTCCTGCGCGCCGACGACCCCGAGACGGTCGACGCCATCACCCCAAAGATGGAGAGCTGGAAGAACATCACGCTCAATCTGCGCGGCGAGAGCGTCGAGATCGACGGCGTCGGGTTCTCCTCGATCGGCCGGCTGGCGCTGCTGACGATCCTGCAGCAGCGCGTGCGCAGCACCGGTGTCACGCCGCGCTTCGACACCGTGGTGCAATCGGTCGAGCAACTGAGGGGTTACGACCTGATCGTCGCCGCCGACGGGCTGAACTCGATGGTTCGCCGCGGCTTCGAGACCGCATTCGGCGCGTCGGTTACGCATTCGACCAACAAGTTCGCCTGGTACGGCACCACCAAGCCCTTCGCGACGCTGTCGCAGACCTTCGTGGCGACCGACCGCGGCAACTTCAACACCCATCACTATCGCTATTCGAAGGACATGAGCACCTTCCTGGTCGAGTGCGACGCGGCGACCTGGGAAGCTTACGGCTTCGCCGACAAGACGATCGAGGAATCGCAGGCGATCTGCGAAGACGTATTCGCCGCGACCTTGGACGGTCACAGACTGATCTCGAACAAATCGGTGTGGCGCAATTTCCCGTGGATCTGGAACGAGCGCTGGTCGCACGGCAACATGGTGCTGATCGGCGACGCGCTGCATTCCGCGCATTTCTCGATCGGCTCGGGTACCCGGCTGGCGATCGAGGATGCGATCGCGCTGACCAAGGCGCTGGAGACGGAGACCGGCGTTACCGCTGCGCTTACCCGCTACGAGGCCGAGCGCAAGCCGATCGTGAAGAAGCTCGTTACCGCGGCGCGGACCAGCGCCGACTGGTACGAGCATTTCCCCGCGCACATGAAGCGCGACCTGATGGATTTCGCCTACAGCTACATCACCCGTTCCGGCCGGATCGACGACGCGCGATTGCGCGCGATGTCTCCCGCCTTCATGGCCCGTTTTGAGGCCGCAAAGGGACGCTCATGACTGGGATCGCCGACCTGGTTCCGCAGGACAACCCCGGTGCGCGCGAGATCGGCTTTGCGATCCCCGAGCGCTACAATGCGAGCCGCATCCTGTTCGACAATCTCGGCAACGGCAATGCAGACCGCCTGGCGCTGACCGGTCCCGCCGGCACGCGGACCTATCGCGAGCTGTGCACTGACGCAGCGCGCTGGGGCCATGCATTCCAATCGCTCGGGCTAAAGCGCGGCGACCGCGTGCTGCTGTTCCTCGACGACACGCCGGCCTATCCGGCGGCGTTCTTCGGCGCGGTGCGCGCCGGTTTCGTGCCGCTGCTCATCAACACGCTGACGACGCCGGAGCTGCTGCAATTCTATCTGTCCGACGCCGGCGCGCAGGTCGCCGTCGCCGATGCCGAGTTCTGTTCGCGCTTCAGCGCCGAGGCCTGCAAGGACACACCGCTGCGCACGCTGGTCGTGGTCAATGGTGCCGCCGGCGATCACGCCGTTGCCGAAACGCGCAACGCCGGCGACTGGCTGCATGCGTTTCCGACCGAGCTCAACGCGGCCGACACCCACCGCAACGAGATGGCGTTCTGGATGTATTCGTCGGGCTCGACCGGCCGCCCCAAGGGCATCGTGCATCTGCAGCACGACATGGCCTATAGCGAGCTGGCGTTTGCCCGCAACGTGCTGAAGCTCAAGCCCGGCGACATCTGCTTCTCGGTGCCGAAGATCTTCTTCGCCTACGGTTTCGGCAATTCGATCACGTTTCCCTTCTCCGTCGGCGCCGCGACGCTGCTGCTGCCGGGCCAGCCAAAGCCCGCGGCGATCTTCGCTGCCATCGCGCAGTACCGGCCGACCGTGTTCTTCGGCCTGCCGACGCTCTACATCACCCTGACCAAGGCCGAAGGCGCCGAGCAAGCCGACTTCTCCTCGCTGCGGATGGCGGTTTCGGCCGCCGAGGTGCTGTCGGCCGAGGTGTTCAACGGCTGGAGGCGGCTCACCGGGCTCGAGATCATCGAAGGGCTCGGCTCGACCGAGGTGCTGCACGTCTATCTCAGCAATCGCGCGGAGCAGAAGAAGCTCGGCGCCGCGGGCCTGCGCGTGCCCGGCTACGAGATCATGCTGCGCGACAGCGACGGCCGCGAGGTTGGCGACAATGAGGAAGGCATCCTGTGGGTGCGCGGCGATTCCGCGACCCCGCTGTACTGGAACCGGCCGGACAAGACCGCCGAGACCGTGCGCGAGGACGGCTGGATCTACACCGGCGACCGTTTTGTGCGCGACAGCGACGGCTTCCACTTCTTCCGCGGCCGCGCCGACGATCTGATCAAGATCTCCGGTCAGTGGGTCTATCCGCTGGAAGTCGAGCTGTGTCTTGCCGATCACCCCGACGTCCGTGAATGCGCCGTCTACGCCGCCGAATTGCCTGACCGCCGCATGACGCTGCGCGCCGTGGTGGTGATGAACAAAGGCGGCTTCGACACCGATGAGGCGACGCGGCGGCTGCAGGACTACGTCAAGGCGAAGCTGTTGCCGTACAAATATCCGCGCGAGGTAAAATTCATCGACGAGTTGCCGAAAACCGGCACCGGCAAGATCGATCGCCAGGCGGTGATGCGGATGTGACAGCCACACACTCGCTGTCGTCCCGGCGAAAGCAGGGACCCATAACCACAAATGTCTGTGGCGCGAAGGCTGGGGCCTCAGCCTGCTATGACAACAGCCATCGGTGGTTATGGGTCCCGGATCGCGCTTCGCTTGTCCGGGACGACACCAGGAATGTGGCGCGTGTCGCGTATCTCACATCGAGCAGCTAGCTACCCAACCCCGTCCCGCCGTACAGCCACGCGATATCGTCGCACCACTCGGCCTGCGACTTCGCGCTCATGATCGCGTTGCGGATGCGGGCGTGGTCGCCAGCGGGATGGTAGACGTGCTCGCCGATCGCGCGTGACATCAGCTGCACGCGGGCGGTGCGCGGGAAGCGTTGCGCACGGTAGGCATCCAGCGCGACCGCATGATCGTCGTGATTGGCCAGCATGTGCGACAGGCACACCGCGTCCTCCATCGCCTGGCAGGCGCCTTGCGCGAAATATTGCAGCATCGGATGCGCGGCGTCGCCGAGCAGCACCACGCGGCCATCGATCCAGCGTTCGGTAGGATCGCGATCGCATAGCACCCAGAGCTTCCAGTTGGTGCCATGGCGGATGATGCTCTGCGCCCGCTCATGGACGTGGGTAAAGCCCCTCATCACCTCGTCTTCGGAGACCGGCTTGCCGGCGACCGGCTCCGGCGCATCGTTGTGATAGGTGACGACGAGGTTGAACACCTTCCAGCCCGACAGCGGATAATGCACGATGTGGCATTTCGGGCCGGCCCACAACGTGGCCGCGTTCCAGCGCAGATCCTCCGGCATCTGCTCGGTCGGAATCACCGAGCGATAGGTGGTGTGGCCGGAGACACGCGGCGGCCCATCTGCCGTCACCTGCTTGCGGATGTTGGACCACAACCCGTCGGCGCCGATCAGCAGGCGTCCGGTGATGCGCTCGCCACTGGCGAGCTTTGCAGTCACCGACGAGCCATCCTGCTCGTAGCCTGTCACCTCGCTGGACACGCGCAGCTCGATCAATTCATGATTCTGGCAGGCGCGCAGGAACACGCCGTGCAGGTCGCCGCGATGCACGACGGCATAGGGATTGCCGAACCGCGTGCGAAAGGCATCGCCGAGATCGATATGGGTGATCTCATCGGCGGTCAGCGCATCCATCAGCCTCAGCTGGTCGATATAGACCGCCATGTTGCGCGCGGCCTCGCCGACGCCGAGATAGTCGAAGGCGTGGAACGCGTTCGGCCCGAGCTGGATGCCGGCACCGATCTCGCCGAGCACGGCCGCCTTCTCCAGCAGGATGGAGCGAATGCCCTTCTGCGCGAGCCCGAGCGCCACGGCGAGGCCGCCGATGCCGCCGCCCGCGATCAGGACAGGTCTCGTCTCAGCCATCAAACCGACCTCCCCAGATGTTCGAGCGCATCCTCGGCGCGCAACGGCACCCGCGAGGCCTCGTTGTTGAGGTCGACAAGTTGGGTCAAGAGCGAGAGAAGCGTCTTGCGATCGGCTGGCTTCAGCGGCTGCAGCATCCGCGCCTGCGCCTTGTCGACCGATGGCATGATGTCGTTGAGCACGGAAGCGCCGGCCTTGGTGAGATAGAGCAGCTTGACGCGCTTGTCCTCGGGCGCCGGCTTGCGCACGATGTATTCCTTGGCCTGCAGGCGCTCGATCACATTGCCGAGCGTGGAGCGGTCGAACGCGATCACCGCCGACAGCCGGGTGGCGTCGATGCCGGGATGGGTCGAGATCGTGACCAGCGCGGCATATTGCACCGGCGTCAGGTCGAACGCCTTGCACTCCTCGATGAACAGCGCGACCGCGATCTGCTGCATGCGCCGGAACAGATAGCCGGGCGCGGTGTAGACCGCGTCCATGGTGACGGGTCTTGGCTTGCTATTCGGCATCGGGCTGCTTGTCCGGGGCGGCATCGGCGAACGCCTTGACTTGTTTTGCGGCCGCTTCGGCCTTGAGCAGGCGCGGATAGGCCGACACGTCGACGCCGAAGCGCCGCGCATTGGCGAGCTGCGGCACCAGGCAGAGATCGGCGAGCGTCGGCCGATCGCCGAAGCAGAACGGCCCGGCCTCCTCAGCGATCAGGGTCTCGCAGGCCGACAGGCCCTCGCGATTGGCCCAGGCCGCCCATTCCGTCACCTGTGCCTCGGGCAGGCCGAGCTGGCGCAGCCGCGCCAGCACCTTGAGATTTTGTACCGGGTGGGTGTCGCAGGCGATCGCCTGCGCGAACGCGCGCACCTTGGCGCGCCGCAGCGGATCCTTCGGCAGCAGCGGCGGATTGGGATGGGTCTCGTCGAGCCACTCGATGATCGCGAGCGACTGGGTGAGGATCGCGCCGGCATCGCTCTCCAGCGTCGGCACCAGCCCCTGCGGATTGATCGCGAGATAGGCCGGCGCGCATTGCTCGCCCTTGCGCAGATGATGCGGCAGATGCTCCGGCGTCAGCCCCTTCAGATTGAGGGCGATCCGGACCCGGTAGGACGCGCTGCTCCGGAAATAGCCATGCAGCTTCATCGGAACCTCCCTTGCATTTCCTCATTGGCTTGGTTCGTTGACGCTAGCCATATTGTAAGTATACTGTCAATCAACTGAACCGACAAGAATGATGGGAGGCTTGCCATGGAAGCCGTGCAGAAGACGCCCGAGCGCGAGGCGTTCTACAAGAAGATCGACGGCCAAAACCTCTCGGCGCTCTGGAACGTGATGAACGATCTGATCACGCCGGAGCCAAGGAGCGCCTGCCGTCCGCATCTGTGGAAGTTCGACCAGATCCGCGATTACATGAACGAGGCCGGCAGGCTGATCACGGCCAAGGAAGCCGAGCGCCGCGTGCTGGTGTTGGAAAATCCGGGGCTGCGCGGCCAGTCCAGGATCACGACCTCGCTTTTCGCCGGCGTGCAGATGGTGGTGCCGGGCGACATCGCCCCCGCGCATCGTCACGCCCAGTCCGCGCTGCGCTTCGTGCTCGAGGGCAAGGGCGCCTTCACCGCCGTTGACGGCGAACGCACCGCGATGGCGCCGGGCGACTTCGTCATCACGCCGTCGATGACGTGGCACGACCATTCCAACGAAACCAGTGAGCCGATGTTCTGGCTCGATGGGCTCGACATCCCGATGGTGCAGTTCTTCGACTGTTCGTTCGCCGAAGGCGCCAAGGAGGATCAGCAGTCGATCTCGAAGCCCGCCGGTGCCAGCTTCGCGTGCTACGGCCACAATCTGCTGCCGATCGACCAGAAGCGGACCTCGAAGACCTCGCCGATCTTCAACTATCCCTATGAATACACCCGCGAGGCGCTGGAGAAGGCCAGGGTCGGCGACGAATGGGACGCTTGCCACGGCCTCAAGCTGAAATTCTCCAACCCCGAGACCGGCGATTTTGCGATGCCGACCATCGGCACCTTCATCCAGCTGCTGCCGAAGGGCTTCAAGACCGCGCGCTATCGGTCGACCGATGCCACCGTGTTCGCCGCGATCGAGGGCAAGGGCCGCACCCGGGTCGGCGACCAGACTTTCGAGTGGGGACCGCGCGATTTGTTCGTGGTGCCGAGCTGGCACTGGGTCACCCACGAGGCCGACGCCGACTCCGTGCTGTTCTCGTTCTCCGACCGCCCGGTGCAGCAGAAGCTCGATCTGTTCCGCGAGGACAGGGGCAACGCGTAAGAGGCGCAGCAAAGTGTAATGCTGTCGTCCCGGGCAAGCGGAGCGCGACCCGGGACCCGTAACCACAGGGTTTTGTTGTTCGAGGTGCTGGGGCCACAGCCGCTTCTAACAACGACATCCTGTGGATATGGGTCCCTGCTTTCGCAGGGACGACAGCGTGCATTGTGGTTCGCAGAGTGCGTCTCACCGCCAGTGCAGCAGCCGCGTCTCGAGCAGATTGATCAGCTTCCCCACCGCAAGCCCGAACAGCGACAGGATCACGACGCCGGCGAGCAGCTGATCGGTCTGCATCAGATTGCCGGCCTGCAGCACGAAGGCGCCGATGCCGTATTGCGCGCCGATCATCTCGGCGCTGACGACGAGCAACAGCGCGACCGACGCGGTGATGCGGAAGCCGGCGAGGATCGAGGGCAGCGCGCCCGGCCAGATCACGCGGCGCACGATGGCGTGGAACGGCACATTGAAGCTTTGCGCCATCCGGATCAAATTGCGCGGCACCGCGTCGACGCCGCTATAGACCGAGATCGCGGTCGAGAAGAACACCCCGAGCGCAATGGTCGCGATCTTCGGCTCCTCGCCGATCCCGAGCCACAGGATGAGCAGCGGCAGCAGCGCGATCTTCGGAATCGGGAACAGCGCCGAGATGAAGGTGATGCCGACGCCACGCGCCATGGTCGACAGCCCGATCGCGAAGCCGACAATGACGCCCGCCGCCGTGCCGATGATCCAGCCGGTGCCGATCCGCATGATCGACCACGAGAGGTGCTGCCACAGCGCCCCCGACATCGCGAGCTTGGTGATCGCAACCGCGATCGCCGACGGTGCCGGCAGGAACAATGGATTGACCCATCCTGCGCTGCCGGCGAGCTGCCAGACCGCGATGACCAGCGCGAGCGCGATCCAGCCGGCATAGCGGCTGCCGCCAGGCGTGAAGCCGGCGCCGCGAAACGCGACCGGCCGCGTCGCTTCCGCCGATTGGGGCTTCGTCTCCTGCGGGGAGCGGTCAAGCATGCTGGACCTCGCGCTCGGCATCGATCGCTTCTTTCCGGATCAGCGACCACAATTCGCCCTGCAAGGCGGCCAACTGCGCGCGGGCATCCGGCGCGCCGCGCTCGGCGCGCGTCATCGGGATGGTCACGATCTCCCTGATGCGGCCGGGGCGGCGCGACAGCACCACGACGCGGTCGGCAAGCCGCACAGCCTCCTCGAGATTATGCGTGACATAGACCGCGCCCATCGCGCCGTCGGCGAGCAGACCGACGAAATCCTCCATCAGGAGCTCGCGGGTCTGCGAATCCAGCGCCGACAGCGGCTCGTCCATCAGCAGGATCGCCGGGCGCACCGCGAGCGCACGCGCGATGCCGACGCGCTGACGCATGCCGCCGGACAGCTGCTTCGGGTAGGCCGCGCGAAAGTCCGACAGTCCGGTGCGGCGCAGCGCGTCGTCGATCACGCCGCGACGCTCGCCGGCGCTCAAGGCCGTGTGCAGCAGCGGAAACGCGACGTTCTCCTCGACCGTATTCCACGGCAGCAAAGCAAAATCCTGGAACACGAAAGTCAACGGATTGAGGCTGCCGGCCGGCGGCGCACCGCGTAACTCGGCGGCGCCCGCGGCTGGCCGCAGCAGGCCACCGAGGATCGACAGCAGCGTGCTCTTGCCGCAGCCCGACGGCCCGACGATCGCGACGATCTCGCCGGCGCGAACCGTGAAGGAGACATCGTCGAGCACGTCGAGTGCACCGAAGCGATGGCTGATATGGTCGGCGATCAGGTCCATATTGCCCCGCTTTCCCAGCTCGAACCGTCATCCTGAGGAGCGCAAAGCGCGTCTCGAAGGATGCACGGCCCCGATGCAGCCGGGCCGTCGACCCTTCGAGACGCGCGCAAGTGCGCGCTCCTCAGGGTGACGGTGATAGAGTGGTGTGTGCGGTCTACCATCAATCCGCCTTCACGTAATCCTTGGCGATGATCGTGCCGGCGTCGAAGCCCTTGTCCACAAAACCCTGCTCCTGCAGCCATTTGATCTGGTTGTCGACGTTCTTCACGTCGAGCTTGCCGTCGGGATCGACATAGGCGCAGTTGCCGACCACCTGATCGACCGGAAGATTGGTGTATTTGGCGATGATCTCGAGCAGCGGTTTTGTTCTCTCGTTGATCGGCACCACGCCGTCCTTGATCGCGGTCAGGATCACGTCGTGGTATTCATGGTCGGCGCGGGTGAGCGCGTTGAGCAGCTTGGTCACCAACGGCGCGTTGGTCAGCGTCTTCGGCGAAGCGAAGATGGCCCCTAACTGCCATGGCGTCTCGTCGCCGACCCAGCCGAGGAACTTCGCGCCGCCCGAATCCATCAGCGTCCGCGCGGTCGAGACCGGCAGCAGCGCGGCGTCGACGGTTTCGCCCTTGAGCGCAGCGGCCGCATTCGACAGCGATTGCAGCGGCACGATCTTCACGTCGGACAGCTTGAAGCCGTATTTGTCGGCGAGCAGGCCGAGCGAATAGTGGAAGCTGGAGCCGACCTGGGTCACCGCGACGCGCTTGCCGGCAAGATCCTTCGGGGTCTTGAGGCCTGCGGCATAGGCATTGTTGCTGGCGAAATAGCCGATCAGGGGATAGCCGGCTTTCTCGCGGCTCATGCCGCCGATCACCTTCAGCGTGCCCTTGCCGGCGAGATTGTAGAGCCCCGCGGTGAACGCGGTGATGCCGAAATCGACATCGCCCGACGTGGTCGCGACCGCGATCGGCTGTGCCGCGTCAAAGAACTTCAGCTCGACATCGAGCCCGGCGTCGCGGAAATAGCCCTTGTCCTGCGCGATGAACACCGGCGCCGACGACGACAGACGCAACACGCCGACCCTCGCCTTCAGGAGATCATCGGCCCGCGCGACGCCACTCGCGGCCCACACCAAGAGACCCGCGAGTGCGAGCCGCGCCCAACCCTTCATTGCCGTCCTCCGCCGAGAGCCCTTTCCGTTCCGACTAGATCGGAACGGGGCTCCAGATTCCTGTCTTGACGCATCTTCTTCACGCGAACCGGTGTCCACTTCGCTTGAAAGCGCTCTAGATTCCTTCAGGCACGGCCTGATCGCGGCCGATGAACGCGCCCTGCTTGCCAAGCTGTTGTTGCAACTTTTCGACAGAAATGTCGCGCGGAATCGTATTGCCCGACAGTGCCATCGCCGCCGCGGTTCCCGCCGCCTCGCCCATCACGAAACAGGCACCGGAGACGCGCGCCGCCGATTGCCCTTCATGGGTCATCGAGGCGCAGCGGCCGGCGACCAGGAGATTGTCGACGCCGTCAGGCACCAGCATGCGGTACGGCAACTCGTTATAGCCGCGGCTTTCCGGGATCGGCGGAAACTCGAAGATCACGTCGCCCGGCACGTGCGATTCCTTCGGCCAGCCGTTGACACCGATCGAGTCCTCGAACGAGGCGCACCCCAGCACGTCCTCGCCGGACAGCATGTAGCCGCCGATCACGCGGCGCGTCTCGCGGATGCCGAGCTGCGGCGGCAGATCGACGATGTAGGAATTCTCGAAGCCGGGCACCGTGCGCAGGAACGCAAAGGCCTCGACCGCCTGACGGCGGCCCTCGATCTCACCGCGCGTCATCTCATCAGGATCGATGCCCGAGATGGCGCCGCCATCGCTTCGTGTCACCTGGGTGAAATTCACCCGCCATTCGATCTGCGATTTCTGCGGCCGCACGATCGCGGACTTGCGCGGGAATTTATGCGTGCCGGCGGCCTCGGCCTGCGCCATCAGCGCCGGGATGGTCCGCCACGCATCGCCTGCTTTGGCCGGATCGATGCCGTTGAGGCGGAACATCATCGAGGGATAGAGCATGCCGCCCTGGTTGTCGCCGACCTCATAGGGCGCGCCGGCCCACACCGCGAGGTCGCCGTCACCGGAGCAGTCGATGAAGATGCCGGCTCGCACCGCCCGTCGGCCGGCCTTGGTTTCCACCATCAGCGCACGAATGTGTGCGCCATCCATCACGACACCGGCGCCGAGCGCGTGAAACAGGATATCGACCTTGTGATGCGCCAGCAGATCGTCGGCCGCGATCTTGTAGGCCGCGGTGTCATAGGCCTGCGCAAGGATCTTGCCGAGGATCAGATGCGGCGCGTTCAACCCGCCGAGCCGGTCGATCCGCGCCAGCAGGTCGGAGGCGATGCCCTGCACCACCCGATGCATCTCGCCGAAGATGTTGGCGTGCAGCCCGCAGAAATTGGTCACGCCCGCCGCGGTGCCCATGCCGCCGAGAAAGCCGTAGCGCTCGATCAAGAGGGTCCGCCGTCCGGCGCGCGCCGCGCCGACGGCTGCCGCGATGCCGGCCGGACCGCCGCCAAGCACCACCACGTCGTATTCGCCATAGACCGGGACCTGCCGCGCAGGTTCTTCGATCGTGCTCGCTCGCATCATTTCCGCCCTGAACAAAGTTGATTGGGCCAACTATGAATTGATGCGGATTGCAGTACAATCCACCAAATACTGTAATCAGCTTTCGCGAATCGAGAAAAGTCAGACGGCAGATGGATACGCTGGTCAACCTCGAAGCCTTCCTCGCCACCGCCGACGCCGGCGGCTTCTCCGCCGCGGCGCGCAAGCTCAACGTCGCGACGTCGGTCGTCGCCAAGCGCGTCACCCAGCTCGAGGAGCGGATCGGCACCGCGCTGTTCCACCGCTCGACCCGCCAATTGCGGCTGACCGAGGCCGGGCAGCAATATGTGCATCGCGCCCGCGGCGTGGTTGCAGATGTCGGCGATCTGCTGTCGCGGATGGGCGAGAAGCAGCGCGATCTCACCGATCATCTGCGCGTCAAGGCGCCGACCTCGCTGACGGTCGCGCGGCTCGCCGATGCCTTCACGGTCTTTCAGAAACAGAACAGAAGCGTGAAGCTCCAGATCGTGATGATCGACCGTCCGGTCGATCCGGTGACCGAAGGTTTCGACATCGCGATCGGCGCCTTCCCGCATTCCTTCGGCGGCGTCGTCGACGAGCCGCTGTGCCGGCTGCCGCGGCTGTTGTGCGCCTCATCGGCGTATTTGAAGAAGCACGGCACGCCGAAACATCCGCGCGACCTGGTCGATCACCGCTGCCTCAGTTTCCTGCCGACCGGGCCGGAATGGCCGTTCGAGGGACCGCGCGGCCGCATCAATGTCCAGGTCCGCCCGATTCTCTCGTCGAACGAGGGCCGCGTGCTGACGCAAAGCGCGATCGCCGGCAACGGCATCGCGCTGCTGTCGCACTATCTGGTCGCGGACGCGCTGCGCGACGGTGCGTTGCAGCCGATCCTCACCGAGTTTCCGATCCCGGAACTGTGGGTGAAGGCCGCCGTTCCCGAGCGCCGCATCAATGCCGCCGCGGTGCAGGCACTGCTGAAGACACTGAAAAAGTCGCTGTCGCAATCGCTTTGATGCGGCGGCAGTCTTGCCCCCTGCACGCCGACCCGAGACAAGGACGAAAGGATCGCCCGCTTTGAAACTCCTGATGTCAGTGTCGCTTGGCCTCATCCTCGCCGCTGGACCGGCGGCGGCGATCGAGACCTGCCGGTTCATCGAGGCCAAGCCGGAACGCGAAGCCTGCTACCATCGCCAGGAGCAGGAACTGGCGGCCAAGCGCAAGCCCGAGCCGACGATCACCCAGTCGAGCGAATCCAGGACATTCGAATCGCTGCAGCAGATGCATCGCGACGACGAAGAGGTCTATCGCAGCATGCGCGGCATCTGCCGGGGTTGTTGAGCTGGGCGGCCGGGCCTATGCCCCGCCGCTACCCCAGCGGCCCGCGCGCTTCTCGGCAAAGGACGCAAGCCCTTCGGCGGCCTCGGCGGTCTGCCGCCTGGCGGAATGCAGCTGGACGAGACGCTTGTAGGCCTCATCGTCGACGCCCATGCCGCCGAACGAGCTTTCCATCGCCAGCTTCTTTGTCTCGGCCATCGCATCCGGCGCGTTGCCGAGCAGCTGCTCCACGACCTTGGCGCCCGCGCTTTCGAGATCGGCCAGCGGCACCACCTCGTGCACCAGGCCGATGCGGCGGGCGTCCTCAGCGCCGAAACGTTCGCCGGTCAGCGCGTAGCGGCGCACCTGGCGGACGCCGATCGCATCACAGAGCTGCGGGATGATGATCGCAGCCGTCAGGCCCCAGCGCACCTCGGTGATCGAGAACAGCGCGTTATCGGCCGCGATCACGATATCGCAGGCCGAGATCACGCCGGTGCCGCCGCCGAAACAGCCGCCCTGCACCAGCGCCACGGTCGGGACCGGCAGCGTGTTGAGGCACTGCACTGCCTCGAAGGTGGCGCGCGACGCCGCCTCGTTCTCCTCCGACGATTTCGGCCGCACGCCGTTGATCCATTTCAGGTCGGCGCCGGCCTGGAAATGCTTGCCGTTGCCGTTCAGCACGACGACGCGCACCGGCTTGCTCGAGAGATCGTCGATCGCGGCGAGCACGCCCGCAATCAGCGCGCCGTCATAGGCGTTGTTGACCTCGGGGCGATTCAGCGTGACGGTCGCGACCCCGCGCGCATCGAGGCTCCACAGGACTGGGCTGGCCGACATGACGTTCTCCCTCGTTCGGCATTGCTGTTGCCTTGTACCAGCCTTGCACTATGGCGAGAGGAGCTGGCTTGATCCATCACTTTCGAGCGCGCGCGGCCGCGCCGCATGCATGGCGGGTTGCGCAATGCCCTGCGCTTGTGGAAACTGACGCGGCACGTTGCAAGGACTTGTTCCACTCATGCGTATTTGCATTTTCGGCGCGGGCGCCGTCGGCAGCCACTTCGCAGTCCGGCTGGCACGCGCCGGCCATGATGTGTCCTGCGTGATGCGCGGACCGCATCTCGACGCGGTCCGGTCCAACGGCTTGACGCTGAAGGTCGGCGAGAGCAGCGTGACCGCGCAGGTGAAGGCGTCGGCCGATCCTGCCGAGCTGGGGCCGCAGGACGTCGTCATCAGCACGCTGAAGGCCACCGGCATCACCGCGCTCGCAACGGGGCTTCCGCCGCTGCTTCAGCGCGACACATCAATCGTGTTCGCGCAGAACGGCATTCCCTGGTGGTACGATCTCGGCCTGCCGCCGCAGCATCCCGCCATCCCCGATCTCGGCTTCCTCGATCCCGGCGGGCGCCTGCGCAGCGCGATCCCGAAAGAGCGGATCATCGGCGGCGTGATCTTCTCCTCCAATGAAGTGGTTGCGCCCGGCGTGGTGGCGAACCTGTCGCCAGATCGCAACCGCCTCCTGATCGGCGAATGCGACGATCGCCAGAGAGCGCGCATCGCCACTCTGCGTGCGGCGCTCAATGACGCCGCGATCGAATCGCCCGAGGTCAAGGAGATCCGCGAGACGATCTGGTCGAAGCTACTCACCAACATGTCGATGTCGGTGCTCTGCCTGCTGACCGGGCTGACCGCACGCGGCGTCCGCGACGATCCCGACATGCAGGACGTGATCCCGCGCCTGCTCGACGAGGCCAATGCGGTGGCGACGCATTACATTCCGGAGGTCAAGCGCGTCACCCGCTCAGGGCCGGCGCCGGACCACAAGCCGTCGATCCTGCAGGATTACGAGCTCGGCCGCGCCATGGAGATCGATGTGCTGGTGCGTGCACCGGCGGCGTTTGCCCGCGCAGCTAACCTTCCGACCCCGATGCTCGACCTGATGGCCGCGCTCGCGATCCAGAAGGCGCGTGACAAGGGGCTCCATCAGAGCTGACAATCCGCCCCATGACGCTAACAAGCAGGGATATCGAACCATGCAAGTCAAGGACAAGGTCTGCATCGTCACCGGCGGCGCGAGCGGGATCGGCGAAGCGGTGGCGCGGGCCTATGCCGACGCCGGCGCTCGCGGCGTCGTGGTCGCCGACCTCAAAACCTCGCGCGACCGGCTCGCCAGCGTCGCCGGCGATATCGACGGGCTTGCGGTCACCGCCGATGTCGGGCTCGAGGAGGACGTCAAGGCGCTGATCGCCGCAGCCGAGGACAAGTATGGTCCGGTCGACGTGTTCTTCTCCAATGCCGGGCTGTCGCGCAAGGGACAGGAAGCCGCGTCCGATGCCGACTGGGATGTGAGCTGGCGCGTCCATGTGATGAGCCACGTGTTTGCGGCGCGCGCGCTGGTGCCCGGCATGCTCGCGCGCGGCTCCGGCTATCTGCTCAATACGGCGTCCGCGGCGGGGCTGCTGGCCTCGCTGAACTCGATGCCTTATGGCGTGACCAAGAACGCCGCGGTCGCGCTCGCCGAGCATCTCGCCATCCAGTATGGCGATCGCGGCATCCGCGTCTCCGTGCTCTGCCCGCAATCGGTGCAGACGGGGATGACCACGCCGGGCCCGAGCGCGGAGCGCGTCGACGGCGTGCTGCAGCCCGGCGAAGTGGCACGGATGGTGATCGAGGCGATGGCCGAGGAACGCTTCCTGATTCTCTCGCATCCCCAGGTGCAGGAATACATGCAGCGCAAGGCCACCAATCGCGAGCGCTGGCTGTCCGGCATGCGCCGCCTGCGCGACCGGATCTATGGCGGTGCGGCGTCAGGCTGACGGCGGAGCGAACTTCCCTAAGAGCCCGGAATAGGTCTTCGCCGCAGGCGTAGCGTAGGCGCCGCGGCGCGAGGTCGTGAGCTTGAGGCCGGCGAGCGCTTCCGCCTGCTTCACCGCGGCGGCCACGCCGTCCACGACAGGCACGCCGAATTGCGCCGACAGCTCATGGGCGAGATCAGCCATGCCGGCGCAGCCGAGCACGATGGCGTCGGCGCCCTTCTCCAACGCGTGGGCGATCTCCGCCTCCAGCTTCTCCCTCGCACCCGAACCCGGTTTCTCCAGATCGAGCACCGCGACGTCGCAGGCGGTGACCGTGGCGCGGTCGGCAAAGCCGTAGCGGCGGACCAGTTCCTCCAGCGGCACGATCGAGCGCGGCAGCGTGGTGACGATGCCGATGCGCTTTGCGATCTGTCCGGCCGTGACCAGCGCCGCCTCGCAGATGCCGACCACCGGGTAACGCGCCAGCGACCGCGCGGCGTCAAGCCCGGTGTCGTCGAAGCAGGCGATAATGCCGGCATCGGCGTCGGGCGTTTTCAGGAAGGCCTCGATCAGCCCGGGAACGGCGAACGCCTCGTCGTAGAAGCCTTCGATCGAGGCGGGTCCCATCGACGATGTGACGGCCACGATCTCGGTACCATCAGCGGCAACCGCCCGCGCGGCGGTCGCGATCGTAGCGGTCATCGACGCGGTGGTGTTGGGATTGACGATCAGGATTTTGGTCATGGAACGAGATTAGTAGCCCGGATGCAGCGAAGCGCAATCCGGAACGGTGTCACAAGCGGAAAGGCCGGCCCCGGATTTCGCTTCGCTGCATCCGGGCTTACGCACCTACACATGCTTCGCGACCCAGGCCGCGAAGCCATCGAGCACCTCGGCCATCACCTCGCGGTCGTTGCGGCCGGAGCGCTTCAGGACATGGAAGGAGTGATCCGCCTCCTGCACCAACTGCAGCGTGGCACGCGCACCCAGCGCCTTCACCACCGGTTCGAGCTGATCGAGCTCCGCCAAGGCGTCGCGCGTGCCCTGCAGGAACAGCATCGGGACCTTGACCTCGGCGAGGTGCTTGGCCCGCTCGCTCGACGGCTTGCCGGCGGGATGCAGGGGAAAGCCGAGGAACACCAGCCCGCGCACGCCGGCGAGCGGCGCTTTGGCCTGCGCCTGCGAGGTCATGCGTCCGCCGAACGACTTGCCGCCGGCGAACAGCGGCAGTTCGCCGCAACGGCGCGCGGCCTCCGCGACCGCGGCACGCGCCGTCGCCTGCGCGACAGCGGGCGGATCGGGCCGCTTGCTGCCCTTCTCCATGTAGGGAAATTGATAGCGCAAGGTCGCGATGCCGCGCTCGGCGAGGCCGACCGCAATCGTCTCCATCGAGGCATGCGCCATGCCGGCGCCGGCGCCATGCGCAAACACATAGGCGCTACGGGCCTGCGCCGGGCGCAGCAGCAGTGCGGACACCGCGCTGTCGTCCGAAACCGTGATGGTGAGCGGTTGTGCACTTGGCGCGTTCAAGATGACATCTCGAGGAATAGTTGCTCCGTCATTTCTAGCCGCAGGCAGCCATGCGCGCAAATGCCGCCGAGGAGAGCACGCCGCAAGTGAACTGGCTCACAGCCAATCGAGATTTCCTCTGCAACATTTCCGTTGTTAGACCAACAGCCGCCACTGTAGGATGGCGCGCAGCGCATCACACGCTTAACGCGAACCTGTTTCGGCGATTTTTAATATCTCATCCATATGACGCGCGGGTACCGCGAATTGGGGGACGGGGCATGCCTCGCAAGACGATCTTCTTCATCGGGCTGCTGATTGTCGCCGGCGTCCTCTACCTCAAGGACGATATCGAGACGGTGGCGAGCGGCTTCCGCGTCAAGGTCGTCGACTACCAGCCGCCGGCAAAGACGGTGTGGCTGGATCAGAATGTCAGCGCCGAACGGCTGCGCTGGTTCTATCACGCCGACCAGGGCACGCGGACTTTCGGCATTCCCCTTGAATGGTTCATGGCGCTGGAGCAGCCGACGGTCTGGCCGCTGCTCACTGCGGCACCGCGGCTCAGCGAGACCAATTATCTCGGCCGCTTCGGCTTTATTCCCGACACCGTGATTCCGGGTAGCCCCGATGCACTGCCGATCGGCTTTGCGCCGAGCGGCCCGATGGCCGACGCCAACGGCGCGCCCTGGCGCAACCCGCATAGCAAGGCTGATATGAACGGGGTCGGGCTGACCTGCTCCGCCTGCCACACCGGAAGCTTCAGCTACCGCGGCACCGAGATCGTGATCGACGGCGGGCCCGCCAACACCAATTTGTTCGAATTCCAGAAGAGCGTCGGCGTCTCGCTGCTGTTGACGCGGTTCTGGCCGGGCCGCTTCTCGCGCTTCGCCGACGAGATCCTCGGCAAGGATGCCAGCCTCGACGAGCGCATGGCGCTGCGCGGCCAGCTCGATCTCGTGCTGAAGCAATACGCCAACATCAATTCGCTGGAGAACAAGGTCGCCGCCAACAGCGTCGAGGAAGGCTATGCACGGCTCGACGCGCTGAACCGGATCGGCAACCAGGTGTTCTCGATCGACCTGAACAATCCGAACAATTACGCCGCGCATTCGGCGCCGGTGCATTTCCCGCGGATCTGGAACGCGCCGTGGTTCAGCTGGGTGCAGTATGACGGCTCGATCATGCAGCCGATGGTACGCAATGCCGGCGAGGCGCTCGGCGTCAGCGCCGAGCTCAATCTGCTCGACGAGTCCAAGGGCCTGTTCAAATCCAGCGCGCGGATCGACGTGCTGCACGAGATGGAGCGGATGATCGCTGGCGAGCCGCCCAGCGAGGACAAGGGTTTTGGCGGCCTGGCGTCGCCGAAATGGCCGGAGAATATCCTGGGGCAGATCAACGTGGATCTCGCGAAGAAGGGCGGCGAACTCTACAAGACGCATTGTCAGGGCTGCCATGGCCCGGCGATCGACAGCAAGGCGCTGCCAGCCAGCGAAGCCTTTGCGCTGTTCAAGGACAAGAAGCGCTGGATCAAGAACGACGCCGGCCAGCCGCTGCTCGACGTCGAGATGATTCCGATCAGCCATATCGGTACCGACAGCGCGCAGGCCGAAGGCCTTGCGAGCCGCACCGTCGAGACGCCCGCCAATCTGAACATCAAGGACGGTGGTTTCGGACCGGCACTCGGCGAACTGGTCGAGAAGACCGTCGACTACTGGTACGACCAGAACAAGACCCCGCCGGAGGACCGCAAGCGCATCAACGGCTACCGGCCGAACGAGATCCAGGCGCCGCTCGCCTACAAGGTCCGGCCGCTCAACGGCATCTGGGCGACCCCGCCCTATCTGCACAACGGATCGGTGCCGTCCATCTACGCGCTGCTGTCGCCGGTGAAGGATCGTCCCTCGACCTTCTATCTCGGCAACCGGGAGTATGACCCCAAGGATCTCGGCCATGTCTGGAAGGACAACATCAAGAACGCCTTCGTGCTCGACACCAGCAAACGCGGCAACAGCAATTCCGGGCACGAATTCTCGAACGAGAAGCGCCTCGGCGTGATCGGGCCGGAGCTGAAGGAAGACCAGCGCCGCGCCTTGATCGAGTTCATCAAGACGCTTTGAGCTTCGGCCTGCTCCTCATGCCGTCGGGACGCTGGGCGGCACGCTTTGGGCGTGGTGAAACAAATCATCGGGATCGTATTGCTGCTTCACCGCAACCAGGCGGGCGAGGTTGTCGCCCCAATAGGCTGACGCATAGTCGTCGAGGTCGAGGTCGCAATAATTGACGTAGGACGCGCCCGGCATGAATGGGCGCATCGCCGCATAGATCCTTGCGACGTCACCGAGATGCGCCGCGGTGTCGGCGGATCGGCTCCAGCTCGAGAAATACTGGATACAGTACTGCGTGCCGGCGCGGCGCGGGAATGCGGTGGCGTCGGCGGCAACATCGGCGATCCGACCGCCATAGGAATCGCACAGCAGCACGATGCCGCCTGGCGCGATCGGCGCGACCGCCGCCATCATGGCTTCGATGCCATCGGAGGCGAGCGGCGTCAGCACATAGTCCGACTTCGCCTTCATCAGCACCGACTCATAGGCAAGCGGTCCGGCAAAGTGCTTGACCGCATCGAGGAAGGCGAGCGATTGCACCGACAGCGCCGATGACGGCGGCCGCACCGCCGTCAATCGCCGGAGTTCGCTGCGCAGCTCGCTCTCGCTGCCGACCGACTGGCCAATGCAGCGCATCGTGATCAGGCCGTGGCCGGCCGGGCCGACCTTCATGATCGAGGTGATGTTCGACGGCGCATTCGGCGCCCAGTCCTGCCAGGCGGCGAACAATTGCGCGGCGTGGGCCTGCGACAGTTTCCAGGAGACACCGAACACCCGCGTCGTCTTCAAGGGAAACACCTCGATCCTGAACTCGGTCGCGATACCGAAGCTGCCACCACCGCCGCCGCGGCAGGCCCACCAGAGGTCCGGCTCGGATGTCGCATTGGCCTGCAGCACACGCGCCTGGGCGTCGACAACATTCGCCTGCAGCAGGCCGTCGCAGGTCAGTCCATGCGAGCGCGCGAGCAGGCCGTGGCCGCCGCCGGTGAGATGGCCGGAGATACCGACGGTCGGGCAACTCCCTGCCTGCAGTGCGAGGCCCTGGGCGGCCAACGCGGAATAGAGCTCGTACAGCGATACGCCGGAGCCTGCCGTGACCAGGTTCGAGGCCTTGTCGACCACAATCTGCTGCAATCCGCGCACGTCGATCGCAACCCCGGACGATTGCGACAGGCCTTCATAGGAATGCCCGCCGCAGCGAACGGCGAAGCTCAATCCGTTGCTGCGCACCCAGTCGACCATCACGGCAACCGCGTGCTCGGTCTTGCAGACCGCACGCAGCGCCGGCGCCAATTGCTTGCGCTTGCTCGCGGCAGGCAGGTAGTCCGCATAGTGCGCGTCCTGCGGCCGCAGGAACTGAACGTCGGTCGCCGGCAGGTTCGGCAATGGCGGCAGCGGTGCCACGCCCTCCGCCGGCGGCGCGGCGATCTCGGCGTCGGCGGCGGCAACCGGCGCATCGGAAGGCAAGAACTCGTCGACGCGAAGCGGATGTTCCATGGCGAACCCTCAGACCTCGGGAATTGCCGGGTTGACGATCGGCGCGTGGACGGGGTTGTGGATATGGATGTCGGGCAGCGGCCTCGCCGGTGCCTTGCCGAACAGCGAGGCGATGTGATCGACGAGGCCCTGGCATACCGCCTTGTCCGGGGTCTCGTTGTTGACGCCGGGCTCGAAGGTGCCGCCGATCACGACGTGGTCGCTGCGCGGGAACAGGTAGCCGTTCTGGCCGTAGAGATATTGCAGCGCCGGCTGCGGCCGCAGCAGCGCAAGCTGTCCCTTGATCGGCATCATCTTGGTGTCGCTCCACAGCGTCATCGATCCGAGCCCGGTGCAGTTGACGATGATCGGCTGCGGCACGCTGGCCAGGATATCCGAACGGTTGACGAACCGCTTCGACACGAAGCTGACGCCGCGCTGGTCGAGGTCAGCCTTCAGCCTGGCGAGCAGGACCGGCGGCTCAATCAGCAGGGTCTGGTAGACGAAGCCGGGCTTGGTGTGGCGCGCGAACGGCAAGCGCTGCAGCGGCTGCCGCGGCGGGATCAGGCCGGGCGCGAGTTGCAGCACGATGTCGAGATTGTGCGCGCGCGTCGCGGTGTAGTTCGGCCGCTCGAACACGCCGAACCCCTGCCCGATCCGATCCTTGAACGCACGATAGGCGCTCTTGATGATGTCGGTGAGCTCGCGCTCTTTGCCGGCGAATTCCACCACCGAGACGGCCCACTGGCCGCCGGCCTTGGCGGAGGTGGTCTCGAGCGGCACGCGATCGGAATAGACCCTGACCTTGAGCCCGAGATCGAGCAGCAATGTCGCGGCGGTCAGACCCATCACGCCGGCGCCGAGCACGGCGGCTTCGGTGACCCCACGGCTTGCGGCCAGATGATCCCTGACGATGTCGCGGACCTTCGCGGCGCAGCCAAAACTCAGCGTGATGCCGGCGCCGCCATGGCCGTAATTGTGCACGATGAAGCTCTGCGAGATGGTTTCGGCATCGAGCCGGTACGATCCGTTGCGATAGGGCCGCACGCCGGCAATGCAGGCGCCGGGCTGATCGGGATCGAAGGCAAAATCTGGCGTCGGCAGGTTCGGCGCGGCCATGGCAAACCTCGCAATCCCTGTGCCGCGAGCGCGGTACATCAATTATCTAAAGTTGCTTCATCGTATCATACATCTCCGATGGACGTGTGATCGGCTTCACAAAGGCGCCATCACGGACGCGTCGGCATGCGGCCGGCAGGTCCGTCCTGCAAAGGTCAAAATGGATGTTCGTCGGGCGGGATCCGTAACGCCTGCGCTCAACTGTCCTTCAACTTGGGCACGGGCTGACGGCGCGCCGGGCGGGTCATGGCTTCGAGCTCGAGCAGCTGGTTGAGTTGATCATCGGTCAGGAGCTTTTCTTCCAGCACGATGTCGGCGACCGAGCGGTTCTCCTTCAGCGCGCGGCGCGCCACGCGCGATGAGGCCTCATAGCCGAGCGCCGGCGCCAGCGCCGTGATCAGGCCGATCGAGCCCTGCACCAGGCTGCGGCAACGCTCGCGATCGGCCTCGATGCCGTCGACGCAGCGCTTGGTCAGCGCATCGATCGCCGCCGTCAGCATGCGCAGCGAGCTCAACACGCAATAGCCGATGGTCGGCTCGAACGCGTTGAGCTGGAGCTGGCCGCCCTCGGCGCACATCGTCACCGTGAGATCGTGCCCGATCACGAGGAAGGCGACCTGGTTGACCACCTCCGGAATCACCGGGTTGACCTTGCCGGGCATGATCGACGAGCCGGCCTGCACCGCGGGCAGCCTGATCTCGCCGATGCCGGTCCGCGGCCCCGACGACAGCAGGCGGAGGTCGTTGCAGATCTTCGACACCTTCACCGCGACGCGTTTCAGCACGCCGGAGAACAGCACGAAAGCGCCGAGGTCGGAGGTTGCCTCGATCAGATTTGAAGCCAGCACCATGGGCTGGCCCGACAGCCGCGACAGCTCCTCGACCGCAAGCGCCGCATAGCGCGGATCCGCATTGATGCCGGTCCCGATCGCGGTGGCGCCGAGATTGACCTCGCGGAACAGGCTCGAAATCTCGTTCAATCGGGCGACGTCCTCCTTCACGGTGGCGTGGAAGGCGTCGAACTCCTGGCCGAGTGTCATCGGCACCGCATCCTGAAGCTGGGTGCGGCCCATCTTGAGGACATCGGCGAACTCCACCGCCTTGCCCTTGAAGGCATAGGCAAGGTCATCGAGCGCGCGCACCAGCGGCTGGGTGGCAAAGATCACCGCGAGCCGCAGCGCGGTCGGATAGGCGTCGTTGGTCGACTGCGCCATGTTGACGTCGTCGTTCGGATGCAGCGTGTGATAGTCGCCGGGCTGCTTGCCCATCAGCTTTAGGGCGACGTTGGCGATCACCTCGTTGGCGTTCATGTTGGTCGAGGTCCCGGCGCCGCCCTGAATCGCATCGACGACGAAGGACTCGGCATAGACCTTGTCGGTCGCGATCTGGGTGCAGGCCTTGTCGATCGCATCGGCCTTTTCCGGCGCGAGATAACCCAGGCGCTTGTTGGCGCGGGCGGCCGCTTGCTTCACCAGCGCCAGCGCGCGGACGAATTCCGGGAAATGGCCGACCGGCACGCCGGTGATCGGAAAGTTCACCACTGCGCGCTTGGTGTGGATACCCCACAGCGCATTCGCCGGCACATCGTCCTCGCCGAGCAGATCGTGCTCGGTGCGGGACTGCGCCTGCTCGATCGGCACGGTGCGGACGGTCGCGATCGCGAGCTCGCTGACGCCGCCGCTGTCGCCGGAGGGTGGCGCGGCGCCTGCAGTGTTGGCGGTCTCAACCTTCGATTCGGCCATCAGTCCCTCCGTTACCCTGCTGCAAATCTCGTCGTCAGCGACACCAGCCATGATGCGCCCGACAGACATCGAAAGCCAATGCCTATCGGCAAAGTCTTGCACACCGGCGAGCGGAAAGACGCGTCAAAACGGGATCGGCATGCGCGCCGCACCGGGAATTGAGGGCTTACCTTATCCGTCACGATAACAACAACTTATAGCTCTAGACCGCGGCTCGCCCTGCTTGAGATGCGGCTGCTTTCTCCGCCCCGTCATCGCGTGCTAGATCAGCATCGACTGGCGCAAGGGCGCTGCCGACACTGAACGAACCAAGGGCCAAACCGTGTCCAACAACAACGAAGCCTTAGCCATCAAATTCCGCTGCCCGGCGGAGCTCGAGGGCAAGATTCCGCCACCGGTGCCCGCGTCATTGGGCCTTCCCGGATGGCTCAAGGCGATGCCGACGCAGGCCTTCAATGCGATGAGCAATCGTGAGGAGGATACCGTCAAGCGCTGCCCGCCATTCGTCGATGCGATGACATCGGGTTTCCTGATGCCGCTGGTCTGCGATCTCAAGATCGAGAATGGCGAGATGACATGGGACAACGACCTTCCGTCCGGAGGCGTGCTCGAATTCCCGCGCTCGCCGGTCGGATTCCACGACGAAAGCCAGGTGATCGGCTCGCCGCTGTTCGAACAGGACCGCTTCCTCATCAAGTTCATCAATCTGTGGACCATCGAGGCGCCGGCGGGCTACTCGCTGTTCTTCACGCATCCGGTCAATCGGTTCGACCTGCCGTTCACCACACTGACCGGCATGGTCGATTGCGATCAGTTTCACGACAGCTGGATTCATTTCCCGGCGCGCTGGCACGACATCAATTTCAGCGGCACCTTGCCCAAGGGCACGCCGGTTGCGCAATGCTTCCCGGTGAAGCGCGAAAACTGGGTCGCGCAGACCGCGGCGATGACGCCGGATGAAACGTCGCGTGCACAGGAACTGTCCAACAGGATGGCCCGCGAGCCCGGACTCTATCGCCGCCAGTTTCGGACGTAGAGCGAGCGGGCGTGGCCGCGTTCGGGGCGGCTGCTCCATTCGTCGTCCCTGCGCAAGCAGGGACCCACACGCCGCAGCGGATGTGATGAAGGGGCTCGTCGTTCCGGCAGCGCTTAGCAATCACCATTCGTGGTTGGGTCCCTGCTTTCGCAGGGACGACACCGAGTGTGTTGCGCCGTTTGTGAATCATACACCCACAGTCTCGCGACATGATTTGCCCGAGCCTTGTCTAGCTCAGAAATTTCGCAACCGCGCTCGGACGGAGGAAGAAGCGGCCATGCGATGCCATGGCTAGCGCGGACGCCGTGCGGCCGAGCATTTGCGGACGGCCGCGCAACGCCAGGCGCAGATTGGCTTCGCCGGCAGCGCGGTCGCCCATTTCCAGAAGACAGGCGGAAAAGCTGGTACGCGTCAGGGGATCGTCGGGGCGCTGCGCCAGCACCTGGCGGTAGAGATCCGCCGCAGCCGCGTATTCGCCGTCGAGCAGCAGCACGCGCGCGAGCGCGGCCAGAATATCGGGATGTCCCGGCGCCACGGTGCGCAGCTTCTCCAGAATCTCGCGCGCGCGGCCGCGCTCATTGCGATGGGGCAGCAGCTGCGCGAGCAAGAGCAGCAACTCGACGCTGCCGGGCGCGAAAGCAAGCGCGCTCTCAATGACGGCAACCGCCTCGTCGATGCGGCCGGCCGCGCCCAATTGCCCCGCCAGCCCCTGGAATGCAGGCAGGAACGGCGGCCGCCGAGCGGCGGTTCGCCGCAACAGATCGATCGCCTCGTTGCGCCGACCGGCTCCGGCGAGCGCCGCGCCGAGCAGGGTCTCGACGCCGGCATCCTCGACGCGGCGCGTGGCGCGCTCGAGCGGCGCGATCGCCTCCTCATTCCGGTTCTGGGCCATCAGCGCCCGTGCCAGGATTGAAGCCGCGCCGACATCGGTCCGGTTTGCCTTCAATACCTCCGCCGCCAGCCGCTCGGCTTCGACGACCTGCCCCATCTGCAACGCGACCATGGCGCGTTGCAGAGCCGGGGGTGGGCTGGGCCCGCGATGGGAAGAAGGTGGAGGTTTCGGCATGCGGCCCGTCATGAGATGGTTTTCCCAGCCGTTATCACTGCCGCCGACGGACCTCCAGCGAAAGTCGCCGCCGGGCGGCACACGCTTGCGACATTGCAGTGCTGCCCCGACCGCAACTCCGCCGGCCATGGTCCGCAATCTCGGAATCAGCCATCGATTGACGCAAGGAAGCTCCGAACAGATAGGATGCCGATCTGCGGAGCGGGCCAGGCGAAAATGGCGATCCCGGGAAGACTCGAACTTCCGACCTACGGTTTAGGAAACCGTCGCTCTATCCGGCTGAGCTACGGGACCGCACCGCCCGCTAGCCGAAGCATGCGGGCGCCGCCATCCCATAGCAGAGGTGCCGAATGATCGCCAGCCCGCGCCGCATCGGGCGAACGCGAGATTGCGCGCGCCTTACGTGTCGTCGTTACGCCACCTGCCGGGCCGGATTCGCGGCAGCATTCGCCGCGCTGGCCCGGCGCGCCGGCAAGAACTCGATCGCCTCATCCTTCAGCGAGCCGAAACGCAGCGTCATGATATCGAGGGCATAGTTCTGGTAGAGCCGCCACGGCCGGCGCGAGCCCTGTTTGGGGAACCTGGCGGCGGTGCGCTGGATGTAGCCCGAGGAGAAATCCACCCAGGGCAGTTCGGTCACGGTCGGATCGTTCCGCCGCGGCGTCACTTGTGCGTAGCCATGCGCCTTCATGTGGTTGAGCATGCGGCAGACATATTCGCAGGTCAGGTCGCATTTCAGCGTCCAGGACGCGTTGGTGTAGCCGAACGCCGCGGCAAGGTTCGGCACGCCCGAATACATCAGCCCCTTGTAGTTCATGGTCTTCGACAGATCGACCGGCGCGCCGTCGACCTTGATCTCGAGCCCGCCGAGCACCTGCAAATCGAGGCCGGTCGCGGTTACCACGACGTCAGCGTCGAGCACATTTCCGCTCTTGAGCTTGATGCCGCCGGGCGTGAAGGTCTCGATCTGGTCGGTGACGACGGACGAGCCGCCGCTGCGCAGCGATTGAAACAGATCGCCGTTCGGCACCAGGCAGAGCCGCTGGTCCCACGGATTGTAGCTCGGCGTGAAATGGGTGGCGACGTCGTAATCGGGGCCGAGCGCGTGTCGCACGCCGCCGAGGATCAGCTTCTTCACGCGCTCCGGATCGCGCTTGCAGAGCCGGTAGAAATACATGCCGAACAGCACGTTCTTCCAGCGCGTGAGGCCGTAAGCGAGTTTTGCCGGCAGTCGCGCCCGCAGCCAGTTGGCGACCTTGTCCTCGTCGGGCCGCGCCACGACATAGGTCGGCGAACGCTGCAGCATCGTGACATGAGCTGCGGTCTTGGCCATTTCCGGCACCAGCGTCACCGCGGTCGCGCCGCTGCCGATCACCACCACGTTCTTGCCGGCATAGTCGATGTCATCGGTCCACTTCTGCGGATGGACGACGCGGCCGGCGAAATCGGCGATGCCGGGGAAGTCAGGCGTGTAGCCGTGCTCATACTTGTAGTAGCCGCTGCACATGAACAGGAAGTTGCAGGTGAGACGCTCGATCGTCTGCTCCGGCCCGCGCTCGACTTCGACCGTCCATTGTGTATCGGCCGATGACCAGTCGGCGCGCACGACGCGGTGGTGGAAGCGGATGTTCTTGTCGATGCCGTACATGCGCGCGGTCTCGCGCACATAATTCAGGATCGACGGGCCGTCGGCGATCGCCTTCGGCTCGGTCCAGGGCCGGGACGAATAGCCGAGCGTGTACATGTCGGAGTCGGAGCGGATGCCGGGATAGCGGAACAGGTCCCAGGTCCCGCCGATGCAATCGCGGCCTTCGAGAATGGCGTAGCTGCGGTCCGGACAGTTGGTCTGCAGATGATAGCCGGCACCGATGCCCGACAGCCCGGCACCCACGATCAACACGTCGAAATGAGCAGACATGCCCTGACCCTCCCGCGGCATAATTGACAATCTATGTTGTCAGATAACTTGACATCTGACAATGGCTCGTGTCAATACACTTTTCATGGCAAGCAGCCGGAAAGCCCGCCTCTATGGCGGTATGGACGCCGAGGAACGCCGCGCCGAGCGGCGGCTGAAGCTGATCAATGCTGCGATCGAGGTCTATGGCGAGGTCGGCTATCGCGGCGCCACCGTGAAGGCGATCTGCGAGGCGGCCGAGCTCACCGAACGTTATTTCTACGAATCCTTTTCCAACAGCGAAGCCCTGCTGATCGCCGCCTACAACCATGTCGTCGGCCACCTCCACGAGGAGATGACGGCTGCCGCGGCGGCCGCCGGCGGCGATGCCGAGATGAGGCTGCGCGCCGCGCTGACGCTGTATTTCACCCGTTTGAAGGAGCACCCGAAGCCCGCGCGGGTCTTCCTGCTGGAGATTTCAGGCATCAGTCCGGCGGTCGACGCCGTCAAGCTCGACGCGCTGCGCGTCTTCAGCGATATCCTGGTGCCGCCGACGCCTGATCCCCAACACGGCGACAAGGCCGCCGCTGCCACGCTGCTCTCGATCGGCATGGTCGGCGCGGTCATCTCGATCGCGCTGCGCTGGGTCTCGAAGCAATATCCGCAAGCCGTCGAGGACGTCGTCGCGATCGCCGCCAGCTTCTGCCGCGTGGCGCTGACCGAGGCCGATCGCCGCCGGGATCTGCATTTGCTGTAACGGCGGGCTCGCGCCACTTGCCGATTTTCGATCAAGTTTCGTCAGGGTTTGCTGGATCGACCTTGGGTGACGCTGATTTAACTTGCATATTTGGCGGTCCGGGCTTTCTTATGCACGGTACCGGTCGCAAACAGGCCCGACCTGTTTCGTCCTGCGAAACAACAAACATCTGCATCAGGCGGAGCTGAGCCTTTGGTCGACGTGCACAGGCTGGACGACGTGACCGCGCGCCTTGGCGACGTGGTTCTCGATCCCGCGACCTGGCCGTCCTTCATGGACGAGGTGTGCGCGGCCGTCGGCGCGACCGGGGCTGCGATGCTTCAGAGCGATATCCGCACCGAAGACATTCCGCGCACGCAATCGATCACCGACTATTTCACCAAGACCTACTTTCCGCAGAATCTTCACCTCACCGACATTCGCGCGGCGCGTGGCGTGCCGCTGATGCTCGCCGGCACCAACGTCATCACCGACGCCGACCTGTTCGGCGGCGAAACCGAGATGCTGCGCGACCCCCTCTACACGTCGCTCGGCGAGTTCGGGCTGAAATGGTTTGCCGCTATCGGCTTCCGCTCCGGTCCTGCGTTGTGGGGATTGACGATCCAGCGCTCGCCGAAGGAAGGCATGTTCGACGCCGACGAGGTCAAGGCACTCTCGCGCGTGTCGGCGCGGCTCACCGAAGCCGCGACACTCTCTGCCGTCGTCGGCCGCTCCGCAATTTCGGGCATCACCAGCGCGCTCGACCTGATTCAGGTCGCGGCGATCGCCGTCGGCCGCTTCGGAGCCGTCATCGGCATGAACGGCCAGGCGGAAGCCTGCCTCGGCCATGAGCTTGCGATCCGCAACAACCGCCTCACCCTGCTCGACCGGCAGGCCAATGCCGATCTGACCAGGCTGATCGATCTGCTGGCCCACAGCTCGGACCTGCACCCGCTCCCGACATCGCCGATTGTGGTGCGCAGGATCGACAAGCGGCCAATCGTGATCCAGATGCAGCCGGTGCCTCCCGCCGCACGCTCACCGTTCCTGGGCGCGCGCGCGATCCTGCTGATCCGCGATCTCGAGGGCAACGCCGCCGCATTCGATCAAGCGCTGCTGGCGGCGGCGTTCGAGCTGACGCCGGCGCAGGCGCGCCTCGCCACGCGACTTGCACGCGGCGATTCGATCGAAGCGGCCGCACAGGAAGCCGGCATTGCCCTTGCCACCGCGCGCAATCAGCTCAAGACGATTTTCCAGAAGACCGGCACGCATCGGCAGGCGGAACTCGTCGCATTGCTGCATAGAGTGAAATGAACTATTCGAGGTGAATTGTTCCAATTACCGCCGCGCCGTTGCGGAAAGAATTCTTGATAGATTGCAATTGCGTACAGCGATTACTCGATCAGGCCAAAGGGCTGATCTGCGACTTAAATGATCAGGGAAATCGTCCGGTTCCAGGTGACAAGCGTCACTAAAATGGCGACAATCTGCTCACTCTGTTTCGTTCGGATTTGGTTGCAATGTCCGTGATGCCGTCACGATCATCGACGTTGGCTGTTGCCGCTTTTGTCGCCGCGTTCGCGCTGGCGCCGTTGAGCGCGCACGCGCAATGGTGGCGCAGCGCGCCGAAGGATTTTGAGGATTGCGCCGACCTCGCCGAGAAGGCGAAGACCAGGGAAGACAAGACCGCGCAACTCGCCGACTGCAATGCCAAGTTTGCCGGACGCCGCAAGCCCGGCGGCGGCTACACCTATTACGACTTCATGCAGGACCGCAGCTTCGACATCGCCGGCCCCAATCCGACGCCGGACGAGCAGCGGAAGATCGACCAGGAATACACCGGCTATCTCGAGAAGGAGCGCCGCTCCAGCATTGTCGCGGCGTTCAATGCCAAGCAGCTTGAGCGTCAGGAAAAGCAACAGGTGCGGCCGCCGCAGCTTCAGCAGGCGTCGCTGCACAACGAGCCAGTGCACAGCGAGCCGGCGAAGGTCCCGGCCCCGGTCGCACGGCCGGTCAAGCCGCGGGCTGCTGCTGCTCCTCTTCCCAGGGTACGGCCGCAGGCGGCGAGCTGCGTGAAGGGTACGTTCTCCTGCGAATGGCCGCGGCTTTCCGAAGGATTGGACGGCCTGAAGAAACTGTTCACGCCGGCATCGCCGCCGCCGACCAAGGTTGCGAAGCGAACCGACGTCAGTCGGTAATCACCATCGCCCAGAACCGGCGGTACGGCGACTTCGGATTGTCGACGAAGGCCACGCCCACGCGCTTTGCGCCTGGCATCAAGAGATTCTCGCGATGCCCCGCCGAGCTCTCCCACTGCTTCAGCATCTCGGCGAAGGCGATGAAGCCGGCGCCGATATTTTCCGCGGCGCGCTGCTTCTTCAGCGGCGCGATGCGGGTGAAGAAGCTACCGCCCGCGGAGTGGCTGACCGATCCGGTCGCCGACATCGCCTGCGCCTGCTTCAGCGCCATCGCATTCAGCTTCGCATCGAGCTTCACCGCGGGCATATGATTGGCGCGCCGGTAGGCACTGATCGAACCGGCATAGTCGGCGGCGTCGGCAGCCGTCGTGATGCCGAGTACGACGGCGAGCGCGAGGAACAGCAGCTTCATCTGAGGTCTTCTCTGCAATGGATCAGTGCGCGCGACCGCGCTTGTGGTGTCGATGCGTGACCGGTTTGCGCGCAGGCTCGGCCGATCGGCTCGACGCCGCCGCGCGCTGCTCCTGCAAACGCGCATCATAGCCCGGCGAAGGTGTCACGGTCGGCGGCGCCGCGCGCACCGGGCCGGTGCCAAGCGCAACAAGCGTGAGCAGCATGATGCAGGATCGTTTCATGATGTCACCTCCTCGGTTATCCGAATGCTATGCCAGACGATCGTCGGCGCTCACGGTCAGCGGCCATCGCGAATCTGCTCCGGCGTCAGCCCCGGCGAGCCCTTGCCGTCGGCCTCCGCCTTGCGGATCAATGCGATGACGCGGCGCGACAGCGGAGCCGCGAGGCCGCGGCGATCCGCGATCGCGGTAATCACGCCCTGCAGATAGTCGATCTCGGTGCGCCGGCCACGCTGCAGATCCTCCCACATCGAGGAGCGCGCTTCGGGATCGATCTTCATGGTGCGGCCGAGCAGCATGTCGAACAGCGCGTCCGGCAGCCGCAACAATGCGGGCATCCAGCTCGAAGGCAGCGGCGTCGGCGACACCGGCACAATCCCTTCGGCGCGAATCGCGGCCAAACCCTCGCCCATCTGGTCGGCGAACAATCGTCGCCAGCCGCGCTGCGCGAGCTGCTGCCGCAGCGGAATGTTGGACAGCGCGTTGAGCGCGTTGTTGAGATTGACGATCAGCTTGCCCCACTGCACGCCGTCGATGTTGTTGGTGCCCTTCATCGCAAGACCCGGCACCGAGAGCCGCGCGGCGGTGCCGGCATCGTCCTGCGCGATCACGATGTCGCCCGAGGTCGAGCGATGGAAGCGGCCGTCGCCGAGCGCGACCACGTTGAACGGCACCATGCCGCCGAGCACCTTGCGGGCCGGCAGGCGGTCGCGCAGCAGCGGCACATTGCCGACGCCATTCTGCAGGCTGATCACCGCGGCATCGGCGGCTGCGTGGCGCGAGATCAATTCGGCAATCTCGGCGGTATCGGCGCTCTTCACCGTCACCAGCACCGTCTCGACGTCGCGCAGGATCGACGGATCGTCGGACAGAATGAGCCGGTCCGCGGATACCGCCCGCTCCGAGCCGTCGAAACTGCTGACCCGCAAGCCGTTGCCTGCGATCTCCTGGATCAACCGCGGCCGCGCCAGCAGCGCGACGCGGCGGCCGGACGCAGCCAGCATGCCGCCGACGAAGCAACCGATGCTTCCGGCACCCGCGATGCCGATCGGCCGGTCCGCGTTCATCTGGCTAAATGTCCGTTCATCAGGGCTCGATAGCAGACCTCGATAGCAGAGCTCGATAGCAGACCTGGGGTTGCCTGCCTATTTCCGCGCGCCGCCGCCCGGGTGGCCCGCCTTGTAACCGTCATGGCCCGAAGCTATGTTTCCCGCTCGGGGCACGGTTGCGGCAGGAGACGATCATGGGTTTACTCGACGTACTCAACGGCATGCAGAACGGGCCCCGCGGTCCGAGCGCGCCAAGCACACCATCCGACAGCTCCAGCGGCGGCGGCAGCGGAATGTCGCCGATGACCATGGCCATCCTGGCGTTGCTCGCCTGGAAGGCGGTCAAGCATTTCTCCGGCGGCCAGCCGGGCGCGACCGCCCCTCAGCCGACTCCGGCGCAAGCGCCGTCACTCCCCGGCAATGTCACCGCGAGCCTGCCCGGCGGCGCCGGTGGCGGCGGGCTCGGTGATCTGCTCAAGGGAGGCCTTGGCGGCCTGCTCGCCGGCGGCGCAGCCGGCACCGTGCTCAGCGGCGGCCTCGGCGACCTGCTCAGCCAATTGCAGCAGAAGGGCCATGGCGATACGGCCAATTCCTGGGTCAGCAACGGTCCCAACAAGCAGATCGCGCCCGGCGATCTCGCCAACGCGCTCGGCGCCGACCAGATCGACTCGCTGGCGTCGCAGAGCGGCATGTCGCGCGACCAATTGCTGCAGGGCCTGAGCCAGTATCTGCCCGACGCGATCAATCATCTGACGCCGGACGGCCGGCTGCCGAGCGGCGACGAGCTGAACGGCCGGCTTTAGCGCCAGCGTTGATTCCATCTGAGGAGGACGACAGTCATGGGCGGCATCATCTGGGTCATCATCGTCGGCTTTGTCGCGGGGATCATCGCGCGGCTTCTGTCGCCGGGGCCGAATAATCCAAGCGGCTTCATTCTCACCACCGTGCTCGGCATCGTCGGCGCGTTTCTCGCGACCTTCATCGGCCAGGCCATCGGCCACTACGGTCCTGAACAGGGTGCCGGCTTCATCACCGCCACGATCGGCGCGCTGGTGGTGCTGTTCATCTGGAACCGGCTGGTCGCGGCGCGCGTGATCCCGGATTTGGGAAACAAGTAAAGCCAGCCGCGCTACTGGTTCAAAATCAAAATGCCCGGGCCTGGCCCGGGCATTTTCGTTTCTGCAATCACTCCGAAGACGTGGATGACTAGAGCATTTTCGGTTCTGATTGAATCAGAACCGAAGCTCTAGATTCTTGTTTTGACGCGTTTTCTTCACGCGAACCGGTGTCCACTTCGCTCGAAAACGCTCCAGCTCACTGAATGAGATGCATGCCGGCGTCCATGCGGACGAATTCGCCGGTCATGTTGCTCGACGCCGGGCTTGCCAGGAAGCAGACGAGGTTGGCGATATCCTCGGCCGTTGACGCGACCTTCAGCGGCACGCGCGCGACCACGGTATCACGCACCTGCTTGGCGCCCGCCTCACCACGACCCTTGGTGAACCAGGGCGTATCGATATAGCCCGGACACACCGTGTTGACGCGGATCAAGGGCGCCAGCGCGCGCGCCAGCGACTGCGTCATGGTGTTGAGCGCGCCCTTGCTCGCGGCATAGGCCACCGACGAACCGCCGCCGGAAATGCCGGCGATCGAGGAGACGTTCACCACCGCCGAGGGACGGCCGGATGCCTTTGCGCCGGCTTCGAGCAGCGCGCGCGCAGCACGAACCATCTGGAACGGACCGATGGTGTTGACGGCATAGATGCGCTGGAAATCCTCCGCCGTCAGGCCGTCGAGATCGTGATGCGGCACGTGCTTGGTGGTGCCGGCATTGTTGACAAGCACGTCGAGGCGGCCCCAGCCCTGCGCGGCGGCTGCGATCTTCTTGCAATCCTCATCGCGCGAGACGTCGCCCTGCACCACCAGCACTTCGGCGCCCTGCTTGCGGCAGGCTTCCGCGGTCGCCTCGGCTTCCGCCTTGCTGTTGGAATAGTTGATGATGAGGCGCGCGCCCTGCGTGGCGAGGATTTGCGCGGTGGCGGCGCCGAGGCCCGATGCCGATCCCGTCACGATCGCGCACAAACCATCCTTGGACATCTGCATTTTCCTTGTTGTTGTGAGCCAGATGAACTCCGGCGGCGGCATACCATATCGCGCGGGATGCCATCTGCAAACTTCAGGTACAGGCGCTCACATATACGCGTTCGGGCCCTTTTGCAGGCTGGCCCATTGCGCATCGTCATGGCCGCAGATGATCTTGACCCCGGATGCCTCGAGCCTCGCGATCTCGTCGAGCGAGTTCAGGAATTGGTCGACGTCAAGGCTGTTCCTCGGTGAGGTCCGCTGATCGAGATTGGCGCGCACGCTGAGCGCGTCGGACGCGAGCAAATATTCGCCGCTCTGATTCAGCTTGACCAGCGCGCCGGTCGTTCCCTTCGAATGTCCCGGCAGCGGGACCAGCGTCAGCTTGCCATCGCCGAACACATCCGTCTGCCGGTCGAAGATCTCCATCTTCAGCGGATGATCCCAATCCGCCTTGATGTATCCGCGATCTTGCGCGTTATCCGCGTTCGCGGCCTCGACCTCGAGCGCGTGAACGAAGATCGTCGCCTTCTTGAAGAAGGCGTTGCAGCCGCAATGATCGGTGTGCAGGTGGGAGCAGATCACGACGTCGATATCGTCGGGGCCAAGGCCAACCGCCTTCAGGCTCGTCAGCACATGATCGTCGGCCGGCATGATCGGCTGCATATATTTGGCGAGCGTGCCGAGCCGTCCTTCAGGATCGGTCGCGACATCGGGATGGCATCCGGTGTCGAACAGCACATTGCCCTGCGTGTGCCGCAACAGCACGCAGGCGACCGGCAGATCGATCATCTCGCCGCGCGCGGCATCAGGCAGATAGGTCCGCCTGGACATCCGCAAACGCCCGCCCGACAGCATATGCATCTTCATCTCGTTACCTCCAAATTTGGCCTCAAACTACATATGAGTTTTTTAGAAACTCATAATCAATTTGACAGCACATTACCCACCCTTATAGCTTCCGCGCAACGCCGCGATCGCGGCAAGGCGCTCAACGAAGCAGCTCTCCTGGACCGGCATCGTTGACATCGACCTGCGGCCGCCAGAGGGAAGCTTCGCCACGATGTACACCGTGTTCAGCGTGTTCGCTGCAACTGCAGATGCGGCAGCGTTCAAACCCTTCCTCTGCATTCCCGCGCGTCCCGACCGCGGCTATTTTCCCGATGGCGTCGAACTGTCCTATGGCGACATTGCGCGGCAGGTCTGCGCATTGCGCGAACACTACCGCGCAGCCGGCCTCGGCCATGGACACCGCGCCTGCCTGCTGCTGGAGAACCGGCCCGATTTCATCGTGCATTGGCTGGCGCTCAACGGCCTCGGGGTCTCGATCGTTCCGATCAACCCGGCCTATCGCGCGGCGGAAATCGCGTATCTCTTTGCGCATGCCGAGCCCGACCTGATCGTCACGCTGCACGACCAGAAGGAGTTGCAGAAGGCGCTGACTGGCACTGTGCCCGTGCTCGAGGTGTCCGGCGACGATCTCAGCATGAGCGTTGGGAAAATCCCGCAGGCGCAGCGGCCGCCACCGCGCGCCGGCGAGCCGGGAAACGAGACCGAGGCAGCGCTGCTCTACACGTCGGGCACGACGGCGCGTCCGAAGGGCTGCATCCTGACCAACGAGTACGTGGTCTCGACCGGCCGCTGGTACGTCAGCCACGGCGGCGAGGCGACCTATCATGCCGGAGCGGAGCGCCTCTACAGCCCGCTGCCGCTGTTCCACATGGCCGGCCTGACGCTAACCCCGATCGCGATGATGCTGACCGGCGGCTGCCTGATCCTGCCGGAGCGCTTCCACGCGAAATTGGCCTGGCGCGACATCGTCTCCTGCCGCGCAACGGTGCTGCACTATCTCGGCGTGATCGTCGCGGCCCTGCTCGCCCAGCCGGAGACGCCGGACGAGCAGGCCCATGCGCTCCGCTTCTCGATGGGCGTCGGCGCCAATCCCGAGCAGCGCGCGCGGGCCCGCGAGCGCTTCGGCATCCCGTTCGTCGAGGGCTGGGGCATGACGGAGACCGGACGCAGTCCGTTCAACACGGTCGAGCCGCGCCATCTCGAGACCAACACCATCGGCCGCAGCGTGCCCGGCCTCGAAATGACGATCCTCGATGCCGACGACAACGCTGTGCCGCCGGGCACGGTCGGCGAACTCTGCGTGCGTCATTCCGAAGCGACGCCGCGGCGCGGCTTCTTCTCGGGCTATCTGAAAGACCCCGAGGCCACCGAGCAGGCCTGGCGCGGTGGCTGGTTTCATACCGGCGACAGCGCCTGGCAACACGAGGACGGCGCGTTCGTGTTCGTCGACCGGTTGAAGCATCTGGTGCGGCGCGCCGGCGAAAACATTTCGGCGGCGGAGATCGAGGCCGTTCTGACCACATCCGACCTGGTCAAACAGGCGGCGGTCGTTGCCGCACACGATCCGATCCGCGACGAGGAGGTTGCGGCCTTCATCGTCATCAACGACGGCGCCGACGCGTCACGCGAACTTGCGCAGGAGATCTTCCGATACTGCCGCGAGCGCCTCGCGCCCTTCAAGCTACCGGCATGGATCGCCTTCGTCGGCGAGCTGCCGCTGACCTCGACCAACAAGATCCAGAAGCACACGCTGCTCGGCCCGGACAAGGACCCGCAGGCGCATCCTGACATGATCGACCTGCGGCAAGAAAAGACCAACGCCATAAGGCAATCGAACTAGAGGAAACCAGGGACAATGACATCGAGTTACGGATGGCTCGCCGCGAGCACTGCATTGCTGACGGCCACCTTCGCAGCCGCACCATCGCACGCGCAGATCTCCGACGACATGGTGAAGATCGGCGTGCTAACCGATCAGGCCGGCCTCTATGCCGACGCTGCCGGCCCCGGTGCGGTCGAAGCGGTCCGGATGGCGATCGCGGATTTCGGCGGCAAGGTGTTGGGCAAGCCGATCGCGATGGTCGATGCCGACCATCAGAACAAGGCAGACATCGGCGCCGGCATCGCGCGGCGCTGGTACGAGCAGGAGAATGTCGACGTCATCGTCGATTTCGCCAACTCGGCTGTGGCCTTCGCCGTGCTCGAACTCACCAAGCAGAAGAACAAGGCGATGCTGGTGTCGTCGGCCGGCTCCTCCGATCTGACCGGAAAGGGCTGCTCGGCCAATTCGGTGCAGTGGACCTACAACACCTATGCGCTTGCCAACAGCACGGTTCGGGCGCTGGCCAAGGAAGGCGCCAAGAGCTGGTATTTCGTCACGGTCGACTACGCCTTCGGCCACGCGTTGCGTAACGACGCGGCCAAGACCGTGGAGAAGGTCGGCGGCAGCATCGTCGGCGATGTGCGGCACCCGCTCAACAGCATGGATTTCTCGTCGTATCTGTTGCAAGCCCAGAGCTCGAAAGCGGATGTGATCGCCTTCGCCAATACCGGCGGCGACCTCGCCAACTCGATCCGGCAGGCGCAGGAATTCGGGCTGGCGCAGAACCAGAAGCTGGCGGCCTTCCTGATGCAGACCAGCGACATCCATGCGATCGGTCTGCAGGCCGCCCAGGGGCTGCAACTCGCGACCGCGTTCTATTGGGATCTCGACGACAAGACCCGCGACTTCGCCGCGCGTTTCATGGCCAGGACCAACAAGCGGCCGACCATGGTGCAGGCCGGCCTCTACTCCGCTGTCATGAACTATCTCAAGGCGGTGCAGAAGTCCGGTACCGACGACGGTCCCAAGGTGATCGCGCAGATGAAAGACATGCCGATCGACGACTTCTTTGCCCGCAATGCCTTCCTGCGCGCGGACGGCCAGCTGATCCACGACATGTATCTCGTGCAGGTGAAATCGCCGGCGGAATCCAAGGGCGCCTGGGATTACGAGAAACTGGTTCAGGTCATCCCCGGCAAGGAAGCGTTTGCGACGCCCGAGGAGAGCGCATGCCCGCTGCTGAAGAAGTGATGCTCTCACGAATTCGCAAGACCACAGGCAAGAAACCACAAGCAAGGCTGGACATCGCATGACCGAACTGCCGCTGCTCTTTACCCCGCTGCAACTCCGCGACCTCGAACTGAAGAACCGGATCATGGTCTCGCCGATGGCGACCTATTCGGCGCAGGACGGGCGCGCCACCGATTGGCACACCGCGCATATCGGCAAGCTCGCCGCCGGCGGCGCCGGTCTCGTGTTCGTCGAGCAGAGCTCGGTGAACGTCCAGGGACGCATCACCCATGGATGCCTCGGCATCTGGGACGATACGCACATCGCGGACCACGCCGCCCTCGCCGCGCTGATCCACAGCTTCAACGCCAAGGCCGCAATCCAGATCGCACATGGCGGCCGGAAGGGCTCGGCGCAGCGGCCGTGGGAAGGCGGCAATCCGCTCGGCGAGGCCGACATCAGGGCCCGCGGTGAAGGCCCGTGGCAGATCGCGGCCTCGAGCGGCATTCCCTTCGACGACGGCTGGCCGGCACCGCAGATGCTGACTTCAGAGCAGATCGATGCCTTGGTCGACGATTACCACCAGGCGTTTCGCCGCGCCAGGGCCGCCGGTTACGACGTCATCGAGCTGCACTGCGCGCACGGCTACCTGATGCACTCGTTCCTGTCGCCGCTCGCCAACAACCGCAACGACGAGTACGGCGGGTCGCGCGAAAATCGCATGCGTCTGCCGCTGCGGATCGCTGCGATCATGCGCGAGGAATGGCCCGACCACCTGCCGGCCTTCGTCCGCATCTCGTCGGTCGACGGCGTCGACATCGGCTGGTCGATCGAGGACTCGATCGCATTTGCCACCGAGCTGAAGGCGATCGGGATCGACATGGTGGACTGCTCATCGGGCGGCATGAAGCTGCCGCGCGGCAATTCGCTGGTGTCACGCACCCCGGGCTTCCAGGTGCCGTTCGCCGAGCGCATCCAGAAGGAAGCGGGCATGCCGACGGTCGCGGTCGGGCTGATCCGCGAGCCGGACTACGCAGAAGCCATCTTGCGGGACGGCAAGGCGACGCTTATTGCACTCGGCCGCGAACTGCTGTGGAATCCGAACTGGCCCGCGCAGACGGCACTCGCGCTCGGATGCGATCCCGAGTGGACGAGCTGGCCCGAGCAATATGGCTGGTGGCTGAAGCGGCGGGTGGCACAGCAGGGACGATAGCGATGCCGGTGGCGAAGAAAGATGCAGCGAAAGCCGGCCCGGTCGCCGGCCCGCGGTCTTTCGACGGCCCCGATTTCCCCGGCGATACCTCGCGCGACCTGCCGAAGATGGACAATGCGGTCAAGTCGGCGCGGCGCGTGTTCGACGTGCTCGAATTCTTCGAGGAGCACCAGCGCGCCGCTTCCGCCATCGAGGTCGCAGCCGCGCTCAAATTCCCGCAGTCCAGCACCTCGGCGCTGATGCGGACGATGACCGCGTTCGGCTATCTGCATTACGACACCAGCCGCCGCACCTATATCCCGACGCCGCGGATCTCGATGCTGGGGCACTGGCTGAGCCCGGCGCTGTTCACGCGGGGGCGCCTGATCAATTTGATGAACGAACTCTCCGAGAAAACCGGGGAGACCATCATGCTCGCAGTGCGCAACGGGCTCAGCGCGCAATATGTCCATATCGTTCAGGCCACACTGCCGATGCGGCTCTATGTCAAGGCCGGAACGCTGCGGCCGCTGGCGCGATCCGCATCGGGTTACGCGCTGCTGTCGGCCTATCCGGACAAGGAGGTCCGCCGCCTGGTGCGCCTGATCAACGCCAACGAGCCGCGACCCGATCGGCAGATCGACATCAAGGCGTTGCTGCTAGAGCTGAAGAAGGTCCGCGCCAAGGGGCATGCCTTCTCGCTCGGCCTGGTCACGCCGGGCGCGGGCGCCGTTGCCATGAACCTGCCGCCATCAGCGGAATCGAACGAGCCGCTGGTGCTGTGCGTGGCCGGACTGAACGACGCGCTGGTCACACAGGAGACCGAGTTCGCCGACCTGATGCGGAAGGCGATCGAGTTTCATCTGGCGGACTGAACTTATGTCGCCGGTCAATTTGCTTCCGCGCGTGGCATACAAACCAAGGCGGTCGAAAGTTCACTATGCGGAATTCATGCATCGGGGCCGGCTTCATGCCATCCGCGCAAGTGGCCCTGCGGGCAACGCTTGTCACGGCTATGGCTTTTCCGCATCATTGAGCGCAAGACAACACCGCAAGCAGGGCCAGCCGAACGGCGAGCCCCAAGCCAATCAACACGAGGAACGCTGTGGCGGAGAGTGAGAACATCGTCGCCGAGACCGCGGAAAAGATTTTCGCCGATCTCGCGGATGCCCAAACCATCAATCACGACAAGCACGGCGCATGGAAGGCGCCGCTGTGGCAGGCGCTGACCGAAGCCGGCCTGCCGCTCTCCTGGGTGCCCGACGATCTCGGCGGTTCCGGCGCCAGTCTCGCGGAAGGTTTCAGCGTCCTCAACGTCGCCGGACGGCACGCGATCGCTGTTCCGCTGGCCGAAACAATGCTGGCGGGCTGGCTGCTGACGCAAGGCAAGATCACCTCCCCGGAAGGCGAGATGACCGTGCTGCCGGCAAGCCCGAAGGACCGCGTCACGGTTGGCGCTGACGGCTCGCTCTCCGGCCGCACCCGCGGCGTGCCGTTTGCCAAGGACGCAAAACATTTCGCGGTGCTGGCGAGCGGCAATGGCGGCATCTCGATCGCGCTGGTCGATGCCGCGAAGTGCCGGATCGAAACCGGCATCGGGCTAGGCGGCGATCACAACGACACCGTCACGCTCGACAAGGTGCAGCCGGTCACGACCAGGCCGGCACCCAAGGGCTTTGACCAGACCACGCTGATGCTGATGGGCGGCGTGGTGCGCAGCCTGCAAATTGCAGGCTCTCTGGAATCGATGCTCGACATCTCCGTGCGCTATTCCAACGAACGCGTCGCGTTCGAGAAGAAGATCTCCAAGTTCCAGGCGGTGCAGCACAACCTCGCACGCCTCGCCGGCGAGTCCGCAGCAGCGCTGGCCGCCGCAACTTCGGCGGCTGACACCATCGCGAGCGCGACATCGCTCGACAATGACGCGGTGTTCCTCGAAGCCGCGGCGGCAAAGATCCGCTGCTCGGAAGCGGCCGAGAAAGGCAGCAGCATCGCCCACCAGGTGCATGGCGCGATCGGCTTCACCATCGAGCACATCCTGCACCGCTATTCGCTGCGCGCATTGGCGTGGCGCGACGATTTCGGCTCGGAGAGCTACTGGGCGGTGGAGCTCGGCAAGCTCGTCGCCGAGCGCGGCGCCGATGAATTGTGGCCGCTGGTGGCTTCGCGCTGAGATCAGGCAGAAAGATCAGGACTGGACATCATGACCGCAGCCCTTCGTTTCGATCCGATCCGCCTGCCGGAGAAATGCGAGCAGCTCCGCAAGGAGGTGCGCGCCTTCCTCGCCGAGGAAATCGCCGCCGGCACCTTCGATCCCCACGCTCCGAACCGCGAGGACAATGACGCGCCGGAATTCTCCCGCCGCGTCGGCGCCAAGGGCTGGCTCGGCATGACCTGGCCGAAGAAGTATGGCGGCCAGGAACGCTCGTTCCTCGAACGCTACGTGGTGACCGAGGAGATGCGGGTGGCGAACGCGCCGACCCGGCGCTTCTTCGTTGCCGACCGCCAGAGCGGGCCGGTGCTTCTGAAATACGCGCCCGAGCACATCAAGATGGATATCCTGCCGCGGATCTGCCGCGGCGAGGTCTGCTTTGCCATCGGCATGAGCGAGCCGAACTCCGGCTCCGACCTGTTCGCGGCGAAGACCCGCGCCACCAAGACCGATGGCGGCTATCTGATCAACGGCACCAAGATCTGGACCTCGTCGGCGCACATCGCCGACTACATGATCGCAATCTTCCGCACCTCGCCGCCGACCAAGGAAAACCGCCGCCACGGCCTGACCCAGTTCCTGGTCAAGATGAAACAGCCGGGCATCGAGGTGAATCCGATCGGCCAGATCACCGGGCAGTTCGAATTCAACGAGGTGGTGTTCACCGATTACTTCGTACCCGACGATCACGTGCTGGGCGAAGTCGACGGCGCCTGGAAGCAGGCGACGTCCGAGCTCGCCTATGAACGCTCCGGCCCCGAGCGCTTCCTCGAAACCTATTACGTGCTCACCGAGCTGGTGCGCGCCGTCGGCAAGAATCCGGATACCCGCAGCGCCGAGGGTATCGGCCGTCTGGTGGCGCAGGTGCACACCATGCGCCGCATGTCGGTGTCGGTCGCCGGCATGCTGCAGGCCGGCAAGGAGCCGGTGGTGGAGGCCTCCATCGTCAAGGACATCGGCACGGTGTGGGAGCAACAGCTGCCGCATCGCGTCCGCGATCTCGCGGCGTTCGTCGAGGAGACCGCGACCAATCGCGAGACGCTGGAAAAGCAGCTCGATTTCGCCATCAAGACCGCGCCCAAGCTGACGATCCAGGGCGGCACCACCGAAGTGCTCCGCGGCATCATCGCCCGCGGTTTGGGCTTGCGTTAGTTCAACGAGGACAGATCATGACCAAGTATACTGATATCGGCGTCGAGACCCACGGCCATGTCGGCCTGATCGAAATCCGCAAGCCGCCGCTGAATTTCTTCGACGTCGCGCTGATCAACCAGATCGCCGACGCGCTGGAGGAGTTCGACAACAACATCGAGATCCGCGCCTCGGTGCTCGCAGCCCAGGGCAAGGCGTTCTGCGCCGGCGCCAATTTCGGCGACCCGGCCCGCCAGGAGCAGGAGGAGCGGTCCAAGAGCGATCCGGCTTCCAACCTGCCGATCAACCATCTCTATGTTCAGGCGGTGCGCATCTTCCGCAACAAGAAGCCGATCGTCGCGGCGATCCACGGCGCCGCGATCGGCGGCGGCCTCGGCCTTGCGGTCTCCGCCGACTTCCGCGTCGCCTGCCCGGAAGCGCGTTTCGCGGCGAATTTTACGAAACTCGGCTTCCATCCAGGCTTCGGCCTGACCACCACGCTGCCGGAACTGATCGGCAAGAACAATGCGGAGCTGATGTTCTACACCAGCCGCCGCGTCACCGGCGAGGAAGCCTATCGCTGGGGTCTCGCCAATGTGCTGGTGCCGCAAGATCAGGTGCGGGCCGAGGCGATGAAGCTCGCGCAGGAGATCGCCGAATGCTCACCGCTCGGCCTGGTCTCGACCCGCGCCACGATGCGCGCCGGCCTCGCCGACCGCGTGCTCGCCGCAACCAACCATGAGCTGGCCGAGCAGACCAAGCTGCGCGCGACCGAAGACTTCAAGGAAGGCGTCAAGGCCACCGCCGAGCGCCGCGTCGCCAACTTCAAGGGGCGGTGAGACGCGAGCACCGCTCTCTCAATGCGTCGTCCCGGCGAAAGCCGGGACCCATAACCACCGATGCGAGTAGCGAGGCAAGCCGTCTCCCCTTGTGCCTTTCCGCGGGCCACGGCGTATGGGTCCCGGGTCAAGCCCGGGACGACGGTGGGGAGATAGCTCGCTAGCCTTTCGGCACAACCAGCGCATCGACGATCGTCACGCTCTGTCCTTCCGGATGCACCAGCACCGGATTGACCTCGATCTCGGCGATCTCGCTGCGGTGCTGCGCCGCCAGCACTGAGATCTGCGAGATCAACTGCGCGAGCGCCGCGACATCGGCCTTCGGCGCGCCACGGAAGCCGTGCAGCAGCGGCGCGGCCTTCAGCGTCTGCAGCATCATGGTCGCCTCGGCCGGGCTCACCGGCGCCGGACGATAGATGACGTCCTTGAACAGCTCGGTGGTAATGCCGCCAAGGCCTACCATCACCATCGGCCCGAACGTGGCATCCAGCATGGTGCCGACGATGATCTCGACGCCCTTCTTCGCCATCGGCCCGACCAACACGCCCTGGATCGCAGCGTCCGGCCGCTGCTGCTGCACGCTCTCCAGCATGTCGCGATAGGCGGTGAACGCCGCGCCCTTGGCCGCGATGTTGACGCGAACGCCACCGACCTCGCTCTTGTGCGCGATCGCGGGCGACTGGATCTTCATGACCAGCGGGAATCCAGCCCGCTCGATCGCCGCGTCGAGCCCGTCGCGATCGGTCACCAGAATTTCATCGGGCAACGTGATGCCGGCCGCGCGCAGCAGCGACTTGCTGTCATGTTCGGAGAGCGTCTTCGCTGTGAGATGCACAGAAAGGTCGCGCATCTGCGAGGCAGATGCCGCCATCTCGGGCGTGGGCTTGAAGGCTGCATAGTCCGCCAGCCGCCGCATCGCGACGCCGACATGGGTCAGCCCGGAGAGCACTACCACGCCCGACTTCGCGAGCTCCTGCCGCGCGAATGGCGACGGCAGCGTATAGGAATAGAACACCACCGGCTTGTTCTGCGCCGCAATCAGAGGCTTGAGCTCGGCTTCCTTGAACGGCATCCGCGTCTCGCTCGACAGCGACAGCACGACCAGGGTCGCATCCACTTCATCTGACGCGTCGAACAGCTCGATGCTCTTCTGCAGGCCGCCGGAGGAGACGCCCTGCGCGGTGACGTCGACCGGGTTGCCCGCCGCGCCGTAAGACGGCATCCATTGCTTGATCTGGCTCTGGATCGCGACTGAGAGCTCCGGCACGCGCAGGCCCTGCATCGACACGGTGTCGGCGCCCCAGATGCCGGCGCCGCCGGACACCGTCAGCACCGCGACACGGTCGCCCTTCGGCAGCGGATTTGTGGTCAATACGGCAGCAATCGTCACGGCCTCGTCGAGGTCGTTGGAGACGATGAAGCCGTATTTGGCGAACACCGCGTCATAGGCCGCCGACCAGCCCGCCATGCTCGCGGTGTGCGAGGCCGCCGCGCGCTCGCCGGCGCCGGAACGACCCACTTTGGTTACGATGACAGGCTTCCCGAGCTCTGCCGCGCGCTTCGCCGCCGCAAGGAACTTGTCGACGTCGCGGATGCCCTCGATGAACAGCAGGATGACGTCGGTCGCGGGATCCTGCACCATGTAGTCGAGGAATTCGCCGGCGCCGAGATCGCTCTCATTGCCGGCGCTCACGACATAGCTGAGCGCAACACCAAGCGCCTTGGCGCGATGATAGATCGCAAAGCCGATGCCGCCGCTCTGCGCGACGATGCCGATCCGCCGCTTGGTCGCGACCAGATCCGGCGCATCCGGCTTGACGTCGACGGTCGGGCTGAAGGTCGCGGCGACCTTCTGCACCTGGCTGTAAAATCCTTCGGCGTTCGGGCCACTGATCCGCATTCCCGTCCGCTTCGCCAGCGCCACGATCGCATCCTGCATCGCTGCGCTGTCGCCGCCCTCCTCGGCAAAGCCGGACGAAATGATGACCGCGTTCCTGACGCCGGCAGCCGCGCATTGTTCCAGCGCCGACAGCACCGCACGCGCCGGAATGACGATGACGGCGAGATCGACCGGCGCGCCGATATCGGCGATCGACTTGAAGCATTTGAGCCCGTCGATCTCGTCATAGTTCGGATTGATCGGATAGAGCCCGCCCGGATAGCCGTTCTTGCGCAACATCGCGAGCAGCCGCCCGGGAATCTTCTCGTGATCGCGCGAGGCGCCGATCAGCGCGATGCTCTTTGGGGCGAAGAAGGTTTCGAGCGGATGCGGCATGGGGGCGTTCCAATTGTTCTTGTTGCGCTCGACGATATTGGATCGTTGCCGCGGGCTCAACCTTACCCCGCCATCCTGAGGAGGCCGCAATGCGGCCGTCTCGAAGGATGAATCGGCCCGGCTGGTGGCCGATGCATCCTTCGAGGCTCGCTTCGCTCGCACCTCAGGATGACGGGGTTGGCGCTGCGTAGCCCGGATGGAGCGCAGCGCAATCCGGGGGCGGTCCAACCGCGGACGGAGTGGCCCCGGATTTCGCTGCGCTCCATCCGGGCTACGACATCAGTCCGTCAGCTTGAACGATACGCCGCAAAGCTGGAGTTCATCGCCCTTCACGGCACAGCCCCTGACTCGCGCAGCATCCACCACCCTGGCCTTGTCGACGACCTTGAAGGTCAAGCCGCTCATGATCTCGCTATCGCCCTTGACGAAGCGGAAGGTCGCGTTCGGCAGCTTCACCACGGCATCAGCAGCGGGAATACCGACAATCTTCCCCCAATGCGCCGCCAATGCCTGCGGCTCGGGGCTCTGCATCTCGACCTCGGTCAGCGCCAGGGTCGTGTCCTTGCGGATCGACTTCTGCCAATCCGGGCCGGCCGGCGGGTACGGCCCCAGCACGTCGTCGCTGCCGTCGGTGTGGTTGAACTCGATGAAGGCGGCGCGGCAGTCGCGCGGGTGCAGCTGCACGCCGTGATACGGCGCGTGCGTGATCACGTTGGCGGTGCGCACGCCGATTGCATTGGCCTTGGCGCCGCGCGCGTCGGGATCCTCGCAAGCGAAGATCGCCATGTAGCCGCCGCGGCCGCCGGTCTTTTCGATGAAGCGGCCGGCCGCGGTGCCCGGCCCCGGCTGGAACGGCGCAACCACCTCGAGCAGGATCGTATCGACCGGAAGCAGCGCGTTCTCGAGACCGTATTTGGCGACGTTGCCGTCGCGGTAACAGACGTCGAGGCCCATGATCGCGGAAATGTCCCCGATCACCGGCGCAAGCTGCGGCGCCACCAAGCAGATCTGCCGCAGCCGCATGTACTCGGCCATGGAATTGGTCACGGCTTACTGCCCCTGGAAAGTGGGCTTGCGCTTCTCGACGAACGCCTTGGCCGCTTCCTTGTGGTCGGTGGTCTCGCCGGCACGGGTGTGGTGGATCGCCTCGCCGTCGAAGCAGGCCTCTAACGTCATGGTCTCGGCGTTATTGATGTTGCGCTTGATGTAGCCGAGCGCGACTGACGGGCCCTGCGCCAGCGAGCGCGCCAGCTCCAGCGTCTCGGCCTCGACGTCGGCATCGGGCACCACCTTGGAGACCATGCCGAGGTTGTAGGCCTCCTGCGCCGACAGCACCGGCGACATCATGTAGAGCTCGCGCGCTTTCGCGCTGCCGAGCATCTTGGTCAGGAAGTACGTTCCGCCGTAGTCGCCGGAGAAGCCGACCTTGGCAAAGGCGGTGGTGATCTTGCAGGAGGCGCTGGCGACGCGCAGGTCGCAGGACAGCGCGATCGAGAGCCCGGCGCCGGCCGCCGCGCCGTCGAGCTGCGCCACCACCGGCTTCGGCATCGTGTGCAGGATGCGCGAGACCTCCATGCCGCGGCGCAAATTGGCCATCTTGGCCTCGAACGGCAGCGGCGCGCGGCCTTCGGCCATCGACTTGACGTCGCCGCCGACGCAGAAGGTGCCGCCGGCGCCCCTAATCAGCACCGCACGCACCTCGGTATCGTCCTGCGCACGCCGCGCCGCCTCGACCAGGCCGCGCGTCATGTCGGGATTGAGCGCATTGCGCCGATCCGGGCGGTTCATGGTGATGGTGAGCAGGCCCTTGTCGAGGGATTGGAGAACCATCTGATTATCGCTCATGGCGTTTTGCCTTTCGTTGTTGTTGGTTGCGCCGTCGTTCCGGGATGGTGCGCAAGCACCAGATCCGGAACCTCGAGATCCCGGTTCGATGCTGCGCATCGCCCCGGGATGACTTCGTCACTTCTTCACCAGCGGGCAGCGCGACTCCGACAGCGGCTGGAACGCCTGGTCGCCCGGCACGGTCGCGAGCAGCTTGTAGTCGTCCCAGCGCCCCTTCGATTCCGAGGGCTTCTTGACCTCGAACAGATACATGTCGTGCACCATGCGGCCGTCTTCGCGAATCCGGCCGTTCTTGGCGAACATGTCGTTGATCGGGGTCTCCTTCATCACCTTCATGACGGCGGCCGCGTCCGTGGTGCCGGCGGCCTTCACCGCCTTCAGATAGTGCGTCACGGAGGAGTAGACGCCGGCCTGCGCCGAGGTCGGCACCCGCTTGGTGCGCTCCATGAAGCGCTTGGTGAAGGCGCGGGCGTCGTCATTGAGGTCCCAATAGAACGCTTCCGCCAGCAGCAGCCCCTGCGCGGTCTCGAGCCCGACGCTGTCGATGTCGGTCACGAAAGCGAGCAGCGGCGAGATCTTCTGACCGCCCTTGGTGATGCCGAACTCGGCGCCCTGCTTGATCGCGTTGATGGTGTCGCCGCCGGCATTGGCGAGCCCGATCACCTTGGCCTTGGAGGCCTGCGCCTGCAGCAGGAAGGAGGAGAAGTCCGAGGTATTGATCGGATGCCGCACGCTGCCGAGCACCTTGCCGCCGGACTTCACCACGACATTGCTGGTGTCCTTTTCCAGGTCCTGGCCGAACGCATAGTCCGCGGTCAGGAAGAACCAGGTGTCGAGGCCGGATTTCACCGCGGCAAGGCCCGTCACATTGGCCTGCGCGAAGGTATCGAACACGTAGTGCACGGTATAGGGGCCGCAGGCCTCGTTGGAGAGGCGGATCGAGCCGGGGCCGTTGAACATGATGATCTTGCCGCGCGCCTTGGCGATCTCGCCGGCGGCGAGCGCAGTCGCGGACGCCGCAACGTCGAAGATCATCTCGACGCCCTGGTTGTCGATCATGTCGCGGGCGATGTTGGCGGCAAGGTCGGCCTTGTTGAGATGGTCGCCGACCACGATCTCGACCTTGCGGCCGAGCACCGTGCCGCCGAAATCCTCCACCGCCATCTTGGCGGCGGTTTCGCTGCCCGAACCGGTGATGTCGGCATAGAGGCTCGACATATCGAGGATGCCGCCGAGCTTCAGCGGAGGCTTGTCCTGCGCCAGCGACGCATTCGCCGAGATCGCAAACACACAGGCCAACACGCCGGCCAAAACCCGTCTCATTCAAATCCTCCCTTGAAGCGCGGACCCAATTCCATCAGGTCCGTTTCGAGGGCCGGATCATGCCGTATGCCATCCACAGCGGCAAGCCGCGGAGCTGACACGTGTTTTCCGCTGAACGGAATGGTCAAGATGTGCGAAGATCGACCCATGCAGGTATTGTCGATGCAGAATCTGCCGATGCTGGCTCGCGGCACTTTCCTCGCCTACACGATGCTGCTTGCTTGCGGGGCAAGCCACGCAGCCGGATGCAATTTCGAGATTCAAGGCGAAGGTCGCGTCGCCGCTGTGGTCGATGCGCGCAGCCTGCGGCTGGACGACGGCCGCGAGGTCAAGCTCGCCGGCATCGAGGTGGCGGACCGGGCGAAGGCCACCACAGTACTGTCGGCGCTGCTGGTCGGACGCGAGGTGACGCTGCGCGGACAGGACGACACGCCGGACCGCTACGGCCGGCAGCCGGCCTACGCATTCCTCGAAGGCAACGAGCATCCCGTACAAAGCGAGTTGCTGCGCCAGGGCCTCGCGCTGGTCTCATCCGAGATCGCCGACAGGGACTGTGTCAGTACGCTGATGGCGGCGGAGGCCGAGGCGCGGGCCGCCCGATCGGGAACCTGGGCCGAGTCCACGGTCATAAAAAACGCCGAAAGTCCGGACGATATTTTGGCCGGCATCGGGCGCTTTACCGTCGTCGAGGGCAGGGTTTTGTCCGTGCGTCAGGCGGGGGCGACGACCTACCTGAATTTCGGCCGAAACTGGACACGGGACTTTGCTCTGACTATTTCAAGGCGCATAGTCCCTGCGTTTGAGGCGGCCGGGCTTGCGCCCAAGTCTCTGGAAAATCGTAGGATTCGAGTGCGAGGCTGGGTGGAAGCACGACGTGGGCCGCGAATCGAATTGCTCCGGGTGGGGCAGATTGAAGTACTCGGCGGGAATTAGGGGCCCACAGGTCACGGCCTGGCCGATTACGGGACAGTTTGTGGGTTTTTGACGTGATTGAGCGCGCTGGACGGCGTGAAGATGGAACTGGCCGCCGGCTTTCGGCTGCGCTGGCGCTCGTCTGCGCGGCCCTGACGCTGTCGGCCTGCGGCAATGTCGGCCGCTTCGAGCAGGTCGCGCCGACCGCGGCGGCGGCGCCGGTGAAGCCGAACCGGGTGGTGCAGCAGACGCCCAACAGCGAGCGCGAGCATGAGCGCATCCTGTCATCCTATGGCGGCGCCTATGACGACCCGAAGCTCGAGGCGCTGATCGGCAAGACCGTCGACCGGCTGGTCGCTGCGTCTGAACGGCCCGACCAGGCCTACAAGGTGACGATCCTCAATTCCGGCGCGGTGAACGCCTTTGCGCTGCCGACCGGCCAGCTCTACGTCACGCGCGGCCTGATCGCGCTCGCCAGCGACACCTCCGAGCTCTCCTCGGTGCTGAGCCACGAGATGGCGCATGTGCTGGCCAAGCATGCCGCGATGCGCGAGGACCAGGCGCGCCAGGCGGCGGTGGTGACGCGCGTCGTCACCGACATGAGCACCGATCCCGATCTCACGGCGCTGGCGCTTGCCAAGACCAAGCTGACGATGGCGAGCTTCTCGCGACAGCAGGAGTTCGAGGCCGACGGCATCGGCGTCGGGATCGCCGCGCGCGCGCATTTCGATCCCTACGGCGCGGCCCGCTTCCTGACCGCGATGGAGCGCAATGCCGCACTCAAGATCGGCAAGACCGCGCTCGATCCGCGTGCGCAGGATTTCACCTCCTCGCATCCGGCAACGCCGGAGCGCATCGCCAATGCGCAGACCACCGCGCGGCAATACTCATCGCCCGAGAGCAACGAGCGCGACCGCGAGACCTATCTCGCCGCGATCGACAACATCGTCTATGGCGAGGATCCCAGCGAAGGTTTTGTGCGCGGGCGCCGCTTCCTGCATCCCAAGCTCGGCTTCACCTTCACCGCGCCCGACAATTTCACGCTCGACAACACCGCGCAGGCGGTGATCGGCGTGCGCGAGGGCGGCAGCCAGGCGATGCGCTTCGACGTGGTGCGGGTGCCGGCCGAACAGTCGCTCGGCGACTATCTGAATTCCGGCTGGATGGAAGGCGTCGAGAAGTCCTCGACCGAGGACCTCAATATCAACGGCTTTCCGGCGGCATCGGCCACCGCCCATGGCGACCAGTGGCAGTTCAAGGTCTACGCGCTGCGCTTCGGCAGCGACGTCTACCGTTTCATCTTCGCCGCCAAGCAGAAATCCACCGAGAGTGAGCGCAACGCGCGCGAGACCGTCAACTCGTTCCGCCGCCTGACGCTCGACGAGATCCAGGCCGCGCGCCCGCTGCGCATCAAGGTCATCAACGTGCAGCCCGGCGATACCGTGGAATCGCTGTCGCATCGCATGGCCGGCGTCGATCATCCGGCCGAGCGCTTCCGCGTGCTCAACGGCCTCGACGCCCACGCCCAGGTGAAGCCGCGCGACCGCGTCAAGATCGTGGTAGATTGACGACAGGAAGCCCCCGCTCGCGCCTCACTACCGCCGTCGTCCCGGCGAAAGCCGAGACCCATAACCACAGGGCAGCGTTGTTCGAGCGCGCCGTGGGCCCCAGCCGCTTCCAACAATCACCTATGGTGGTAATGGGTCCCGGCTTTCGCCGGGACGACGGGTGGAGAAGCTTGGCGCCCTACTTCGCCTTCTCCTTGAGGAAGGCGATGATGTCGGCACGGTCCTTCGGATCCTGAACCTCGTAGAACATCTTGGTGCCCGGCACCATCGCGTCCGGACCAGAGAGCCATTTGTCGAGATTGGCCTCGGTCCATACGATCTTCGAGTTCTTCAGCGCCGGCGAGTAATTGTAGCCCGCGACCGAGCCGGCAAGGCGGCCCACCACCCCCTTGTGCATCGGACCGACGTCGTTCTTCTCGATCGAATGGCAATCGCCGCAGCCCTGGTACAGCGTGGCGCCGCGCGCCGGATCACCCGCCGCGCGGGCGCTGTTCAGGGCGATCAGGATCGCAATGGCCGCCATCGCGGCGATTTTGGCCTGCCGCGGCGCTAGCACGCCTGCGATCGAACGAATGGTCATTCCCGGGGGCCTCCTGTTTGCCACCACAACAGGAGCCGCCGGGCTGCCATTCTATTCCCCGAAATTTGCCCGCCCGCGCGGTCTCTCCAATCGCTGCAGCGGCCGGCGCGGATGATTTTTTTGGCCCGCGAGGAATATCCGCGGCATTGGCCGATCACTATCCAAGCTGCCACCTCCGCAGCGGCGCCGGGTTTTTGGAGCATCCCCAGTGTTTCACAATCGGTTCGGCGCCGTCGCTCGACTTGCCGAAATCGGGTGCGTGCTTGCTGCGCTCACCCTCGCAGCAGCCACCGCCGCGCGCGCGGACGGTTGTCCCAAGCCGAGCGACGAAATTGCGACCGACCGGCCCGACGTCACCAATTCGAGTATCGTCGTGCCGGTCGGAAGCCTGCAGAGCGAAAACGGCGTCAACGTCACCGGCCGCAACAGTGGCCGCAGCATCGACGGCAGCAACAGCCGTTGGCGGCTCGGCATCGCGCCCTGCCTCGAGGTCCTGATCGACCTGCCGAGCTATACCGGCAGTGTGAGATCGCCGGGCGCCTCGGGCTTTTCCGACGTCGCTCCCGGACTCAAATGGCAGATCAGCCCGGTGCCGGGAAAGATCGACCTGTCGATCACCGCCGGCGTCGCGCTGCCGACCGGCGCGGCTGCCATCGCCGGGCGCGGCGCGCAGCCCTACATCCAGCTGCCATGGTCCTGGGAGCTGCCTGACGGCTGGGGCCTCAGCGGCATGTTCACGGAATTCTTCCGCCCCGCCGAGCTGACCGGCCAGCACATGTCGGAAACGACCTTCGTGATCGAGAAGAAATTGACCGAGCGGATCAGCGTGTTCACCGAATATGTCGGCGACTATCCCGATGGCGCGCGGCCGACCCAGCTGATCAATTCCGGCGGCCTGTACCGGCTCACACCGACCCAGCAGCTCGATCTCCATTTCGCGTTCGGGCTCAACCGCAATTCGCCGAACTACATCGTCGGCCTGGGGTATTCGTTCCGCGTCGACGGGCTGTTTCGCTAAGCGAAGCTCGGTAGCCCGGATGAAGCGCAGCGCAATCCGGGGCAGGACTATCCGCGGTGAGAGCGGTCCCGGATTTCGCTTCGCTGCATCCGGGCTACAAGCAGGAGACGGGCTACGGGACTAATTGACTTCCGCTTCGCGCAGGCCGCTGAGCCACAGCGCGAGCAGCGTCCACACCGCGCCCGACAACAGATACGCGCCGGCCGAAATCAGGCCGAAATGCGTCGCCAGCAGCAGTGCAGCGAGCGGCGCAAAGCCGGCGCCGAACAGCCAGGCGAAATCCGAGGTCAGCGCCGAGGCGGTGTAGCGATAGGTCCGCGCGAAGTTCGAGGCGATCGCGCCCGACGACTGGCCGAACGACAGCCCGAGCAGCACGAAGCCGAGCACCATGTAGATCGTCTCGCCGAACGCACCGGCGTCGAGCAACTGCGGGGCGAACCCGCTATAGACCGCGATCGCGACCGCGGACCCCAGCAGCAGCGGCTTGCGCCCGACGCGGTCGGCGATCATGCCGGAGGCTATGATCGCGAAGACGCCGACCATGGCGCCGATCATCTCGATGATCAGGAAGCGCACCGGGCTTTCCTTGGTGAACAGGAACACCCAGGACAGCGGAAACACCGTGACCATGTGGAACAGCGCAAAGCTCGCCAGCGGCGCAAAGGCGCCGAGCAGGATGTTGCGGCCCTCCTGCGCCACCGTCTCGCCGACACGCGCCGGCTCCAGGTCGCGGCTTTCGAACAGCTCGGAATATTCATCCGTCGCCACCATGCGCAGGCGTGCGAACAGCGCCACGACGTTGATGGCGAATGCGACGAAGAACGGATAGCGCCAGCCCCAATCGAAGAAATCATCCGCCGAGAGGTTGCCGGCGAAGAACGCGAACAGCGCGCTCGCCACGATCAGCCCGAGCGGCGCGCCGAGCTGCGGCACCATCGCGTACCAGCCGCGGCGATTCGCCGGCGAGTTCATCGCGAGCAGCGAGGCGAGGCCGTCCCACGCGCCGCCCCAGGCAATGCCCTGCAGGACGCGCGCGGCGGCGAGCAGCCAGATCGCCGCGACGCCGATCGTGTCGTAGCCGGGCAGGAACGCGAGCGCGACCGTGGCGGTGCCGAGCAGGAACAGCGCGATGACCAGCTTGGCGCCCTTGCCGTGGCGGCGGTCGACCGCCATGAAGATGACGGTGCCGAGCGGCCGCGCGGCAAAGGCCAGCGCGAAGATCCCGAATGAATAGAGCGTGCCGGTCAGTTCATTGACGAACGGGAACACCAGCTTCGGAAAAACGATCACCGAGGCGATCGCGTAGACGAAGAAGTCGAAGAATTCCGACGTGCGCCCGATGATGACGCCGATGGCGATTTCGCCGGGTTTCGCCTGCCCGTGACCTGACGCGGTCGGGGTGCCGTGAGCCATTGCTGGGGCCTGTGCCATCGCCGGAGAACCGTCCTTTGGAGCCTGATCCGGAAACGTGGAAACCGGTTTTCCGAACAGATCATGCTCAGACTAGAGATGAGGCCACGGGCAGCCTTTGCCACGCGGTCCACCTCACCTTCTGACCGTCTATCCCGCAGTGCAACATTGGACAAATTGTCCAATGTCAACTTTGCTGCATCGCAGCTACCCCTTGGCGGAACTCATAAAATTCCAGTGGGGTGAGCCGTGCGCGCCTTGAAATTATTGGCCTTATTGCCGTTCGCGGCGCTGCTTGGCGGGTGCGATTTCGTCGTCCTGGCCCCCGCCGGCGACGTCGCCATCCAGCAGCGCGACCTCGTCGTGATCTCCACCGTGCTGATGCTCATCATCGTGCTTCCGGTGATGGCGCTGACCATCTTCTTCGCCTGGCGCTACCGCCAGTCCAACACCGCAGCCCCCTACGAGCCGGAGTGGGATCACTCGACCCAACTCGAGCTCGTGATCTGGTCGGCGCCGCTTCTGATCATCATTTGCCTCGGTGCGCTGACCTGGATGGGCACGCATCTGCTCGATCCCTACCGCTCGCTCGGCCGCATCGCCGCCGACAAGCCGATCGAGAGCAAGGACGCCCCGCTCAATGTCGAGGTGGTCGCGCTCGACTGGAAGTGGCTGTTCATCTACCCGGACTACGGCGTCGCCGCCGTCAACGAGCTCGCAGCTCCCGTCGACCGCCCGATCCGCTTCCGCATCACGGCCTCTTCCGTAATGAACTCGTTCTACATCCCCGCGCTTGCCGGCCAGATCTACGCCATGCCCGGCATGGAGACGAAGCTGCACGCGGTCTCCAACAAGGAAGGTACTTACAGAGGCTTCTCCGCCAATTACAGCGGCGCCGGTTTCTCCGGCATGCACTTCGAGTTCAAGAGCCTGTCGAGCTCCGACTTCGACAAGTGGATCGCTACCGCCAAGGCCAGCTCCAACATGCTCGGCCGCAGCGACTATCTGCAGCTCGAGCGTCCGAGCCAGAACGATCCGGTCCGTCTCTATCGCTCGGTCGATCGCGATCTCTACAAGGCGATCCTCAACATGTGCGTCGAGCCCGGCAAGATGTGCATGAGCGAGATGATGGCGATCGACGCCAAGGGCGGCCTCGGTCGCGAAGGCCTCAACAACACGCTGCCGCTCACTTACGACAAATACGCCCGCCGCGGCGCGCCGCTCGGCGCTGAGCCGACCTTCGTCGCCGGCATCTGCGCGATGGACGAGATCAAGGACGCGCCGTCGCGCGACGTGCTCGCGCCGCTCGACCTGACGCCGCTGCGTGGCGTCGGGCTGAAGCGCCCGCCGTTCTCGCCCGCCCATCCGTCATCGACATCCTTGCTGCTCGGCCAGCGCCCGAAATCAGACTCCTGAGGAGCGCCGCATGAATCCCGATCTCATCAAGATGATCTTCGGCCGTCTCAACCTGGACGCGCTGCCGCTGCACGAGCCGATCCTGGTCGGCACCTTCGCGGTGGTGGCGACCGGCGGCCTCGCGCTGTTCGCGATCGTTACCTACTTCCGGCTCTGGACCTATCTCTGGCGCGAGTGGTTCACCACCGTCGACCACAAGCGCATCGGCATCATGTACATGATCCTCGGCATCGTGATGCTGCTGCGCGGCTTCGCGGACGCGCTGATGATGCGCCTGCAGCAGGCGATCGCCTTCAACGGCTCCGACGGCTACCTCCCGGCCCATCACTACGACCAGATCTTCACCGCACACGGCGTGATCATGATCTTCTTCGTGGCGATGCCGCTGGTGACCGGTCTGATGAACTACGTGGTGCCGCTGCAGATCGGCGCCCGCGACGTCTCCTTCCCCTTCCTCAACAATTTCAGCTTCTGGATGACGGTCGGCGGCGCCGTGCTGGTGATGATGTCGCTGTTCGTCGGCGAGTTCGCCCGCACCGGCTGGCTGGCCTACCCGCCGCTGTCGAACATCGGCTACAGTCCCGACGTCGGCGTCGACTATTACATATGGGGACTACAGGTCGCCGGCGTCGGCACCACGCTATCGGGCATCAACCTGGTCTGCACCATCGTCAAGCTGCGCGCGCCGGGCATGACGATGATGAAGATGCCGGTGTTCACCTGGACCTCGCTCTGCACCAATGTCCTGATCGTCGCCTCCTTCCCGGTGCTGACAGCGGTGCTGGCGCTGCTGTCGCTCGACCGCTACGTCGGCACCAACTTCTTCACGAACGACTTCGGCGGCAACCCGATGATGTACGTGAACCTGATCTGGATCTGGGGCCATCCCGAGGTCTACATCCTGGTGCTGCCGGCATTCGGCATCTTCTCCGAGGTGACCGCGACGTTCTCCGGCAAACGGCTGTTCGGCTACACCTCGATGGTCTACGCCACCGTCGTCATCACCATCCTGTCCTATCTGGTCTGGCTGCATCACTTCTTCACGATGGGCTCCGGCGCCAGCGTGAACTCGTTCTTCGGCATCACCACCATGATCATCTCGATCCCGACGGGCGCAAAGATGTTCAACTGGCTGTTCACGATGTATCGCGGCCGCATCCGCTTCGAGCTGCCGATGATGTGGACGGTGGCGTTCATGCTGACCTTCGTGATCGGCGGCATGACCGGCGTGCTGCTCGCGGTGCCGCCGGCCGATTTCGTGCTGCATAACAGCCTGTTCCTGATCGCGCATTTCCACAACGTGATCATCGGCGGCGTGCTGTTCGGCCTGTTCGCCGGCATCAACTACTGGTTCCCGAAGGCGTTCGGCTTCAGGCTCGATCCGTTCTGGGGCAAGCTGTCGTTCTGGTTCTGGGTCTCGGGTTTCTACTTCGCCTTCATGCCGCTCTATGTGCTCGGCCTGATGGGTGTGACCCGCCGGCTTCGCGTGTTCGACGATCCGTCGCTGCAGATCTGGTTTGTCATCGCCGCCTTCGGCGCCTTCCTGATCCTGCTCGGCATCGGCGCGATGCTGGTGCAGTTCGCGGTCAGCATCCTGCGCCGCGAGCAACTAAAGGACACCACTGGCGATCCCTGGGATGCGCGCACGCTGGAATGGGCGACCTCGTCGCCGCCGCCGGACTACAACTTCGCCTTTACACCGGTGGTCTACGACAACGATGCCTGGTGGGACATGAAGCGCCGCGGCTACAGGCGGCCGCTGACCGGCTTCAAGCCGATCCACATGCCATCCAACACCGGCACAGGCATCATCCTCGCAGCCTTCGCGACGGTGATGGGATTCGGCCTGATCTGGTACATCTGGTGGCTTGCCGCCGTCAGCTTCGTTGCGCTGCTCGCGGTCGCGATCGGCCACACCTTCAACTATCACCGCGACTTCCACATCCCGGCGGATGAGGTGGTGCGGACCGAAGATGCGCGGACGCGCGTTCTCGCCGCAGGAGCCCAGACATGACCGTTGCTACCGTCTCCACACAAGGCTCCGAACCGGTCTTTCACGTCATCGACGAGCACGCGCATCCGGAAGGCGCCAGCACCATGCTGGGCTTCTGGATCTACCTGATGAGCGACTGCCTCATCTTCGCGATGCTGTTCGCGACCTACGGCGTGCTTGGCGGCAACTATGCCGCCGGCCCGGCGCCGAAGGACCTGTTCGACCTCAAGCTCGTGGCGCTCAACACCACGATGCTGCTGCTCTCCTCGATCACGTATGGCTTTGCCATGCTGACGATGGAGAAATCGAGGATCGGCGCAACGCAGGCCTGGCTCGCGATCACCGGGCTGTTCGGCCTCGCCTTCCTCGGCATCGAGCTCACCGAGTTCGCCCACATGATCCATGAAGGCGCGACGCCGCAGCGCAGCGCCTTCCTGTCGTCGTTCTTCACGCTGGTCGGCACCCACGGCCTGCACGTCACCTTCGGCCTGGTCTGGCTGGTGACGCTGATGGTGCAGACCGCGCGCTTCGGCCTTATCGAAGCCAACCGGCGCCGGCTGATGTGCCTTTCCATGTTCTGGCACTTCCTCGACGTGGTCTGGATCGGCGTCTTCACCTTCGTCTATCTCCTGGGAATGCTGCGATGACAACAGAAGCCCGCACTCTCGAAGCCAATGCCGGCGGTCACGGCCATGATGACCATGGCGGCGCGGCCCATCACGGGGCTGCACACGGCTCGCTGAAGAGCTATCTGATCGGCTTCGGCCTCTCCGTCGTCCTCACCGCGGTGCCGTTCTGGCTGGTGATGACCGGCGCCATCGCCGACAAGCAGGTCACCGCGCTGATCGTTCTGGTGCTCGCCGCGGTCCAGATCGTCGTGCACATGGTGTACTTCCTGCACATGAACACGCGGTCCGAGAACGGCTGGACCATGATGGCGATGATCTTCACCGTGATCATGGTGGTGATCGCGCTGACCGGCTCGCTGTGGGTCATGCATCACCTCAACATCAACATGATGCCGATCCACGACATGAGCCAGATGCCGTGACGATGCGCTCTGCCAGACCATCGCTTGTGCTGCTCACGCTCGGCATGCTGGGCGTGGTGCTGCTGAGCGCGCTCGGTATCTGGCAGATCGAACGCAGGACCTGGAAGCTGGCGCTGATCGAACGGGTCGAACAGCGCATGCATGCGGCGCCGACAGCGCCGCCGCCTCCCTCGTCATGGCCTGATGTCACGGCCACGAGCGACGAATATCGCCGCGTCACCGTGCGCGGCACCTTCCTCAACGCCGAAGAGACACTGGTGCAGGCCGTCACCACAGACGGCCCTGGCTTCTGGGTGCTGACCCCGTTGCAGATAGCTGACGGAACCACGGTGCTAGTCAATCGCGGCTTTGTTCCGCCTGACAAGCGCGATCCGGCGACGCGGCGCGACAGCGAGCCGCAAGGCCCAGTCAGCATCACCGGGCTGCTGCGGATGTCAGAGCCAAAGGGCGGCTTCCTGCGCAGCAACGATCCCGCGGCAGGCCGCTGGTATTCCCGCGACGTCGCCGCCATCGCCGCCGTGCACGGATTGTCGCACACCGCCCCCTTCTTCATCGACGCCGATGCGACGCCCAATCCGGGCGGCACTCCGGTCGGCGGGCTCACGATCGTGCGGTTTCCGAACAACCACCTGATTTACGCGCTGACATGGTTCGCGCTGGCCTTTATGCTGGCCGGCGCGCTCCTGCGCGTCATCAGCGGCAGGGGCCGCGCCGGCGCCTTCGACCCAAGTTGGGGCTCAAGGCGCGCCGCCGTGCGCCGCCTGATCGGCGCAGCCCGCAATCTGTCTCGCGACACAGGCCCAGATGCTCGAGCGCACATCGGATCTGCATGACGAAAATGCCACGGCCGTGATGCCGTCCGCCGTGCCCGCGGCTGCCGGCATGCCGTTCGATCTCGCAGCGCCCGCCGACCTCGCGACCAATCGCAAGAACATGGCCCTGCTGGTCCAGCTGCGCTGGATCGCCGTGATCGGGCAGATCGCCACCATCGGCTTCGTGCAGTTCTGGATGGGCGTGGCGCTGCCGCTGCTACCGATGGCCGCCGTGATCTTCGGGCTCGTCGCGCTCAACCTCGTCAGCCTGCTGTGGCTGCGCTACCGCGCCGACATCAACAACCGCGAGCTCCTGGTTGCGCTGGCGCTCGACGTTGCGGCGCTGACCGCCCTGCTCTATCTCAGCGGCGGCGCCACCAATCCCTTCACGTCGCTCTATCTGCTGCAGGTCACGCTCGGCGCGGTGCTGCTCGATGCGCCCTCGACCTGGTCGCTGGTGGCGCTGGTCTGCATGAACTTCGCCTGGCTGACGAGTTACTATCGGCCACTGGAGCTGCCGCAGGGCTTTGCCGAAGCCTTCAATCTCTATATTGCCGGCACGTTCATCGGCCTCGTGCTCGACGCCGTGCTGCTCGTGGTGTTCATGACCCGGATCAACCGCAACCTGCGCGACCGCGACCTCCGCCTTGCGGCGCTGCGCCAGCACGCGGCCGAGCAGGACCACATCGTGCAGATGGGCCTTCTGGCCTCAGGCGCCGCGCATGAGCTCGGCACGCCGCTCGCCTCGCTCTCGGTCATCCTGGGCGACTGGCGCCGGATGCCGGCGCTCGCCTCCGATCCCGAGCTGTCGCAGGACCTCGGCGAGATGGAGATCTCGGTGCAGCGCTGCAAGTCGATCGTGACCGGCATCCTGCTGTCGGCCGGCGAAGCCCGCGGCGAAGGCTCCTCGCCGACCACGGTCGCGGCGTTCCTGACGGCGCTGGTGGAGGAATGGCGGACGACACGGCCGTCGGCGACGCTGTATTTCCGTAACGCTTTCGGCGCCGATCTGGCGATCGTCTCCGACATCGCGCTCAAGCAGGCGATCTTCAACGTGCTCGACAATGCCGCCGAGGTCTCGCGTGACTGGATCGAGCTGATGGCCGAACGCAATGCCGACAAGCTTGTGCTGTCGGTGACCGATCGCGGTCCGGGCTTCTCGCGCGAGATGCTGGCGCATGTCGGAAAGCCGTATCAGTCGACCAAGGGCAGCTCCGGCAGCGGCCTCGGCCTGTTCCTGGTCGTCAATGTCGTGCGCAAGCTGGGTGGCGTGGTCACGGCGCGCAATCGGCCGGACATCGGCGCCGCGGTCAAACTCGAGCTGCCGCTCTCGACGCTTGCGATCGGAGACCATCTTGACGGATGAACGCCAGCTCCTGATCGTCGAGGACGATGCGGGCTTTGCCCGCACGCTGAAGCGCTCGTTCGAGCGCCGCGGCTACGGCGTCGCGGTGTCGGCCTCGCTCGACGAGGTCCGCGAGCTGCTCGAGCAGCAATCGCCCGGCTATGCCGTCGTCGACCTGAAGCTCGCCGGCGGCGCATCGGGCCTTGCCTGCGTCGAAGCGCTGCACGCGCATGACCCGGATATGCTGATCGTGGTGCTGACCGGATTTGCCAGCATCGCGACCGCGGTCGAGGCGATCAAGCTCGGCGCCTGCCACTATCTGGCCAAGCCGTCGAACACCGACGACATCGAGGCCGCCTTCCAAAAGGCCGCCGGCAACGCCGCCATCGAGGTCGGCGCGCGGCCGACCTCGATCAAGACGCTGGAATGGGAGCGCATCCACCAGACCCTGATGGAGACCGATTTCAACATCTCCGAGGCCGCCCGCCGCCTCGGCATGCACCGCCGGACGCTGGCGCGCAAGCTGGAGAAGCAACGGGTGAAGTAGCAGGAAGAGGCGGATGACGCCTGCAAGACACGCGAATGCGCGCCCGATTCAGCCGGCCGCCTCCTGCTCCGTCACGTCATCGCCGCGACATCCGCCGCAGTGTCAATGTATTCCTGAAAGCGGACCGCCTTTCCTTCGCGGTACTTGAAAACATGGGCCCATTCGTTCTTGACGGTCTTGCCTGTTTTCTTTGCCCGCGCCGTGAGTGTACCCAAGACCACGACAGTGTCGCCCTGCTCAATCATCTCGCGCGGTGCAAACTCGCTGAATTCCAGATTCTCGCCGACCTGGACGAAGAAGTTTGCAATCTGTTGCTTTCCCCTAAAGGTCCCGGCCCAAGGCAATTTATCCTGGGGACCTGGCGTTATCCACGTGCAGTCGTCATCGATCAGATCTCTCATGAGCGCCGGAATGTCACCACGTTGAAAGGCCTCATAACCCTTCCTGGTCGCCTCAACATTGGATGTCATCGGATTTTTCCTCGCTGCAAATTGATGGGTCACTTTAATGTCGATCAAATAGCCGCCGGGCGGCCAGCATAGCATGCGCGCTCCGATTGCCGTCGTCATCCGTGAAGACGATTCTGGTCAGGATTGCTTACGTGGCTTTCAAGCCGTTCGGTACCCGGCGGTCCGCGCCTCACCGCGATCAAAAGGTTTCACTTCATCCGGGCTACGATTGGAGAGCCGCGTGCGCACGCCGTTGCCGCTCACTCCGGTGCCGGTGGATAGCGACAGCATGGGCAATGCCGACAACCTGTTCCAGCCGCATTCGGATGGCCTCGACGACGCCACCATGATCGCGGCGGCGATCCGCTGCATCGACGATTTCACCGACCGCTTCAATGCCCGCGATCTCGCCGGCATGGACGCACTGCTTCACTTCCCGCATGTCATCCTGTCCGGCGAGCAGCTCGTGATCTGGGACCGGCCGGGCCGGCTGCCGGCGTCGTTCTTTGACGATCTGGCGCGCACCACGGGATGGGCGAAGAGCACCTATCAGCGCAAGGAGCCGGTGCTGGTCAGTCCGCGCAAGGTGCACCTGTTGGTCGAATACAGCCGTGACCGCGCCGACGGATCGATTGCCAGCCGTCACCGCAATCTGTGGATCGTGACCTCAGAGAACGGCCGCTGGGGCATCAAAGCAGCGCTCGTATTGAGCGCACGGCGCGGCAGCAGCAGCGGCGTCGCCAGCAAGAGCAGCCCGCTCAGACCGATCGCCGTCCGGACACCGGCGAAGCCCGCCAGCAGGCCCCAGAGCGCCGTCAGCACCGCGATGGTTGCGCTGCTGGTGATCGTCCAGGCCGAGAGCACCCGCGCGGTCCGCCCCATCTCGATCTGGGCCAGACGATAGGCCGCGAACACCGGATTGAAGATACCGGCGCAGGTGACGAGACCGAACTGCAGCGCAAAGACGACGGCGATGCCCGCGGCACCGTTCGGCATGAAGGCGAGGCCGAGCGACCAGCAGGCACGCAGCGTACCGGCCGCGAGCAACACATTGTGCTGCCCGAAGCGCGCGGCGAGCGAAGGCGCGAGCCGCGCGCCGATCAGCCCGCCGATACAGGGCGCCCCGAATGCGAGCCCGTACTGCCACGGCGCAAAGCCGAGATCGCGCAACATCAGCACCGCGAGCAGCGGCGCCGTCGCCATGATCAGGCCGTTGACCAGCACGGTGTTGAAGAACAGCAGGCGGAGCACGGGATGCGCGAGGATCGCCCGCCATCCCTCGATCAGTTCGGCCGCGCGAAATCCCTGGGCCTGGCGCTGGGCGGGCGCAGGCTCGCTTCCGCCGATCCGCCGGACCGCCAGCGCCGAGAGCAGAAAGCTGAGCGCGTTGGCGATCACGGTCACCACCGGGCCGAACACTCCGATTGCCGCGCCGCCAAGCGGCGGCCCGATCGCGGTCGCGGTCCAGGACGTGGCTTCGAGCCGCCCGTTCGCGATCACGAGATCGCCCGGCTTGACCAACGCCTTCAGGCAGGCGCCGCTCGCGGCGCGGAACGCGATGTCCGCGGCGGCCATGATGACGGCGACGACGACGAGCTGGATGAAGGTCAACCGTCCCAGCACGAACGCTAAGGGAACGCTGATCGTCGCGGCAAAGCGGATCAGGTCCATCGCGATCATCACCGGCCGCTTGCGGCGGAATTCGATCCAGGGCCCGAGCGGCACCGCCACCGCAGCCCCGGCCAGCAGCCCCACGGCAGCAAGCGCCGAGACCGCCTCCGGCCTTGCATGCAGCACGAGGATCGCAAGCAGCGGGAAGGCGTCAAAGGCGATCCAGGTGCCGAAGGTCGAGACCGCGAATGCGGTCCACAGCCAGTCGTAACCGCGCCCCAGCGACCGTCCTGCAAGCATGCCGCGCCCCTCGCCGGCTCCGCGATCTCGCCGCCAGCGCGGCGCAGCAGGTCATGAGTCGCGGCGATCAGCCAAGGGGCGATTGCGGCAAGGCCCGCATGCAAGACCGCGTTGCCGCAGCGCCGGTGAGTCCACGAAAACAAAAAAGCCCGGTCTTGCGACCGGGCTCTTCGAAATCTTGCAGCGCGCTGCTTAGGCGGCTTCGTCTTCGACGGCGGTATCGTCGCCATCGGTATCGGCATCCTCACCGTCGGCATCGCCCTCGCCTTCACCCTCGGCTTCCGCCTTGGCGCCGCGGCGCGGGCTCTTGGCGAGCTGGCCTTCGATCTCCTTGATCGCCTCGGTCTCGGTCGAGTGCTGGACGACAGCGATCTCGCGCGACAGACGATCGAGCGCCGCTTCATAGAGCTGGCGTTCGCTGTAGGACTGCTCGGGCTGCGATTCCGAACGATAGAGGTCGCGGACCACCTCGGCGATCGCGACGATGTCGCCCGAATTGATCTTCGCTTCGTATTCCTGGGCGCGGCGCGACCACATGGTGCGCTTGACGCGGGCGCGGCCCTTCAGCGTCTCCAGCGCCTTCTTGACCAGCGCCGGCTCCGACAGCTTGCGCATGCCGACATTGGCGACCTTCGCCGTCGGGACGCGCAGCGTCATCTTGTCCTTCATGAAATTGATCACGAACAGCTCGAGTTTGGCACCCGCGATCTCCTGCTCCTCGATCGCCAGGATCTGGCCGACACCGTGAGCGGGATAGACGACGAATTCATTGGCCTTGAAGCCCTGGCGCTGGGTCACGACCTTCTTCTCTTCCGGGCGGGACGGAGCGGCCGGCTTGGCGGCAACCTTCGGAGCAGCGGCGGGGACGGCAGCCTTCGGGGCGGCCGGCTTCGGCGCAACAGCAGCAGTCTTGGGGGCGACCTTCGCAGCAGCGGGCTTCGCAGCTGCCGCTTTCGCGGCAGTCTTGGCAGTCTTTTCTGGCATCACGCTTCTTTTGTTCTTTGAGGACTTTGCAGCCGCCGCCTTCTTGGCCCCCTTCACGGGCGCCTTGGCACGGCCCTTGGTTGCGCTGCGAGCAACGACAGCGGCTTTCTTTGTCGTCTTTGAAGCACTCTTTTTACGCGTTTTCTGTGACACAGCCTGTGCGCGGAAACTGCCACGCCCCTGTTCGATGTTGCGGGAACCTCGACGCCACAAGGTACGCATGGCAGGGGGTTCTTGGCCTGTAATGGTGCAGATATAGCACATTTTCCGCAAAAATCAATGGTTTACGCCCGATTCCGGGCATAACAGGGCATCCTCAGGTCATATGTCCGTCATTAGGGTTAAATCGGCGGCCGCACGGAGGGCCGCCGCGGGTCCGGGCCGCCCTTATCGGGGTAGTCCCGACGGCTGCTTGCGAACGTTAGCGAATCAGTCGCCGCTGCCCGGATTCGGAGAAAAATATTTCTCGAACTTGCCTTCCTTGCCTTCCCACTCCTTGGCGTCCTCGGGCGAGTCCTTCTTCTGGGTGATGTTCGGCCAGCTCTTGGCATACTGGGTGTTGACCTCGAGCCACTTCTCCAGCCCCGGCTCGGTGTCCGGCTTGATGGCGTCAGCCGGGCATTCCGGCTCGCACACGCCGCAATCGATGCATTCGTCAGGATGGATGACCAGCATATTCTCGCCCTCGTAGAAGCAATCGACGGGGCAGACCTCGACGCAGTCGGTATATTTGCACTTGATGCAGGCTTCAGTGACGACGTAGGTCATCCAAAACTCCGGAACGATCGATTTTTCTGGGGTTGCGTAGCGCAGGAATACCGGGGCCGCAAGGGAAGCCAGCCTCGAAAAACGCCAGTATTCTCACGCCCCTGCCACCCCAAATTGGGATAGCAAGCGCTAGATAACTACTCCTTGCCGGCTTGCAAATTGCCGGCCTGCAAATCTTCGTACAGCACGCGCGCCGAACTGGCATCGCCGCGCCGCTCGGCGAAGCCCGTGACCTTGAGCACGCGGACGCTGTTGTCGAGCGCAACGGTGATGACGTCACCCGCCTTCACCGCATGGCCCGGCGATTTCTCGCGCGTGCCGTTGATGCGGACATGACCTGATGCGACGAGTTCAGCCGCGCTGGTGCGGGCCTTCACCAGGCGCGCGTGCCACAGCCATTTGTCGAGCCGCTGTCTGTCCAAGCGTCAGACCAAGAACTAGCATCAAGGGTTGGATTATTCCTTCCGGCCGGCGAGCTGCTCTTTCAGGGCAGCGAGCTTGGCGAATGGCGAGTTCGGATCGATCGGACGGTCGCGCTCGCGCGGCGCGCTCGAGGCGTAGGGCCGATGCGACGGGCCGCCCTCGCGCTTGTCGCGGCCGCCCTTGCCGAAATCGCGGCCGCCGCGGTCACGATCACCGCCCTTACGATCGCCGCCGCCGAACTTGTTGTCGCGGCGACGCTCATTGTCGCGATCGCGGCCCTTGCCCTCGAAGCCCTTGCCCTCGAAGCGCTCGCGGCGCTGGCCCTTGTCCTCGCGCGGCGCACCATCGGCCGGCGCGGCAGCGGCCGGCGCAGAGCCGTCAGCGGGCGCGCCAGGACGCGGAACGCGGAAATCCTGGTGGCGGCGCGGCCGGCGATGATGTTCGCGCTTCTCGCCCTCGCCACCGCCTTCGGCAGCCTGCGCGCCCTCGGCGGGCTTGTTCTGGTGACGGCCGCGGTTGCGGTCGTGGCCGCGATGATGCGGACGGCGCTCGTCGGAGCGGCCGCCGGGCCGCCAGACTTCGACCATTTGCGGCTCAGCCGGCGTTTCCGCGGCGGCGGGAGCGGCCTCGGCGGTTGCTGCGTCAGCGTTCGCGGTCTCCGCAGGCGCTTCGGCGGCGGGCTCTGACGGAGCCTCTGCGGCAACGGCTTCAGTCGGCGTCTCCGCAGCGGCTTCCACCGCAGGCGCAGGCTCGGCCGGCACTTCAGCAGCGGGCGCTTCGGCAACAGTGGGCTCATCGACCGGCGCGGCGCGCTCGGCCACAGCATCCTGCTGAGTCTCGAGCACCACCGGCGTCGCCTCGCTGGCGACCACCTCGGCAAAGCCGACATCGGGCAGCAGCGCGGCCGACGGCGCGGGATCGCCGGACACCGGCTGATCGGCGGCAGTTTCGGCCTCCGGCGCAGCGGCAGCCTCCGGCGCATCGGCCGTGACCTCGGCGCCGGCATCGACCGGCGCGTCCGCGGCGACGTCGGACGTCGCCTCGGCCGGCGGCGTCTCCGCGGCGACGGTCTCGGTGGCCTCAGCAGGCGCAACCTCGACTGCCTTCGGCGGCAGCGGCGGACGGCGGTCCATGCGGTAGCCGAGCGCGCGCAGGATCGAGGCAAAGTCCTCACCGGCGGAGCCGGTCAGCGACGTCATCGCCTGCGTGACGACAAAGCCGCGGCCATCGAACGCACCGGCGGGCTTCTCGCCCGGCGAGGTCTCGCGCCAGGCCAGCGCCGGACGGATCAGATCGGCGAGCCGCTCGAGAATGTCGACGCGCACCGCGCGCTCGCCGCACTGGCGATAGCCGAGCACGCGATAGCCGTCGCGCGGCAGGGCCTTGTCGACCGGGAACGAGGTGCGGCCGCTGGAGGCGAGATGCTGCACATTCGACAGCGCGCCCATGTCGACATTGCTCTGCTTCTCGGCCCACAGCAGCGACGCCAGCGAGCGCGCCGCGGGCTTGAGCAGCTGCGGGAAGTAGATGTGATAGGCACCGAAGCGCACGCCGTATTTGCGCAGCGCGGCGCGCGAGGGCTGGTCGAGATCCTTCATCTCGGCGGCGATCTTGCTGCGCTCGAGCACGCCGAGCGCCTCGACGAGCTGGAAGGCGATGCCGCGGGCGATGCCCTGGATATCCTCGGCCTTGGACAGTTCGAACAGCGGCCCGAGCAGCTTCTCGATATGCGTCTTGAGCCAGAGATCGAGCCTGGTCTGCACGGCTTCGCGCGAGGCGCCGGTCAGCCGCTCGTCGGAGATGATGCGCAGGCGCGGATGCAGCGCGTCGTCGGCGGCCACCAGCTTGGCCACCGCATCGCCGGTCCAGCGGATGGTGCCATCGGAGGTCAGCACGAACTGCTCGTCGGGGGCGGCGCCCAGTTTCTCGGCACGCGTATCGATCTCGCGCGCCAGCACCTGCTGTGCGGCGGCCTGTAGCGCCTTGGCGTCGCTGCCGGCCTCGGCCGCATCAGGTGCGAAGGTGAAACCATCGAGCCGGCCTATCACGTGGCCTTCCACGATCACTTCACCGGTCTTGCCAATTTCCGTATTCAAAACTGAGTTCTCCCGCAGGCGGCGCATCAATACACTGGTCCGCCTGTCAACGAAACGCTCCGTGAGCCGTTCATGCAGCGCATCGGACAATTTATTTTCGAGCTCGCGCGTGATCCCCTGCCAATGGTCCGGGTCGTAGAGCCAGTCCGGCCGGTTGGCAACGAAGGTCCAGGTCCGGATCTGCGCGATCCGGCCCGATAGCGTGTCGATATCGCCGTCGGTCCGGTTGGCCTGGTCGACCTGAGCGGCAAACCATGCGTCAGGGATACGCCCCTTTTGCATCAGGAAGCCGTACAGCGTGGTCACGAGTTCGGCATGGGCGGCCGGCGACAGCTTTCGGTAGTCCGGAACCTGGCAGGCCTCCCACAGCCGCTCCACCGCGGCCGGCCCATGCGCGAATTCGCGCACATCGGCGTCGCGTGCGACATGTTCGAGCACCCGCAGGTCCTCGGCCACCGGGGCCCGCGTCAGTGCCTCATGATTGGGCGTCAGCGCCAGCGATACCTGCAACGCGCCGAGCGAGGCGAAATCCAGCCTGGCGTTGCGCCATTGCAGCATCTTGACGCTGTCGAAGGTGTGGTTCTGCAGCGCATTGACGAGTTCCGGCTCGAACGGCGCGCAGCGGCCGGTGGTGCCGAAGGTGCCGTTGCGCGTGGCGCGCCCGGCACGGCCGGCGATCTGCGCGAATTCGGCCGGCGTCAGCCGGCGGAACTGATAGCCGTCATATTTGCGGTCGGAGGCGAAGGCGACGTGGTCGACGTCGAGATTGAGCCCCATGCCGACCGCATCGGTGGCGACGAGATAATCGACGTCGCCGTTCTGGAACATCTCGACCTGCGCATTGCGTGTGCGGGGCGAGAGCGAGCCCAGCACCACGGCCGCGCCGCCATGCTGGCGTCGGATCAGTTCGGCGATCGCGTAGACCTCGTCGGCGGAGAACGCGACGATCGCGGTGCGCCGCGGCTGCCGCGTGATCTTGCGGTCGCCGGCGAATTCGAGCTGCGAGAGCCTGGGCCGCGTGACGATCGAGGCGCCCGGCAACAGCCGCTCGATGATCGGCCGCATCGTGGCTGCGCCAAGCAGCAGCGTCTCATCGCGGCCACGGCGGTTGAGCATGCGATCGGTGAACACATGCCCACGCTCGAGATCGGCCGCGATCTGGATTTCATCGACCGCGAGAAAGGACACGTCGAGATCGCGCGGCATCGCTTCCACGGTCGAGACCCAGAAGCGCGGCGCCTTCGGCTTGATCTTCTCTTCGCCGGTGATCAGCGCGACATTGTCGACGCCGGCGCGGGCCGCGACCTTGTTGTAGACCTCGCGCGCGAGCAGCCGCAGCGGCAGCCCGATCAGGCCGGACGAATGCGCCAGCATGCGCTCGATGGCCAGATGCGTCTTGCCGGTGTTGGTCGGCCCCAGCACCGCAGTGACGCCTGCGCCGGGCACGCGGTCATTTCCGAACGAAGTTGAGAAAGCCATATTTTGCAGGTGTTTCTTTGATCGATGCGCGGCTGTTAATCGTCATTGCGAGCGAAGCGAAGCAATCCATTCGGATTGCTTGCCGCGACATATGGATTGCTTCGTCGCTGCGCTCCTCGCAATGACGCGGAAATCCCGAAACTGATCGATCATGGACACCATCTGAGGCGAATCTGTCTCACAATGCGACGCTTTCTGCGCCGCCCTTAAGCTTCGGAACGAGTCCGGAACGAATCGCGCCCGAATCGGTGACTCCATTCCAGGCCTGAAACGTTCACCGCAACATCTCGGGCAGGCTGACGGCGGCGGCACTAGATCAAGTTTGAGAGGGCTCCACAAGCACGGGATATGCGGACTGAATTCCTTAAGTTCCAGAGGCGGCCGAGTCGAATCAGAAGCGGGCAAGAGTCAACTGGATTCCGGTGACGTTTGTTGCATTCGGTTCACCTCGCCCCGCTTGCGGGGAGAGGTCGGATCGCCCTTGCGATCCGGGTGAGGGGGTACAGGTCTCTCCCTTGTCACAGCTCGCGGTGAAAGCCCCTCACCCCAACCCTCCAAGCGCGAGCTTCGTCGTCTCGCCCCCGCAAGAGCGGGGCGAGGGAGAAGGCTACTGCGTCTTTGCCACGCGCGGCGGCGCGGCTGTGGTGACGAACGAGGTGGCTTCCAGCATGGCCTGGCCGAGCGGGGTCGGGATCGTCATGCGGAACGGCACCAGAAGACGGGTGCCCGCGATCGGCACGAAGGCGACCTCGATGTTGCGCTGGGCGGCGAGATATTTGATGACAGGGCGATCCGGGATGTAGCCCGAGATCGGCACGAAATAGAGCGCGCAGACCAGCGCCGGGCCGTGATAGCCGCGCTCGGCTTTCACGATCTCGACGCGCTTGAAATCGAGCTTGAGGTCGTAGCGCATGCGGCCGTCGAACACGCCGGCGCCGGTGCGGCAGACATCCGGGCTCATCAATTCGGCATTGCCGGGCGCGCGCAGGAACGAGCCGGTCATCGGATCGAACACGTTCTTCTTCTGCGCCTCGGTCACCGGCAGCCGGTCGGCATCGACCGGCGGCTCCGGCTCGATCGTGGATTCCTTGATGCCGCCACCCGCCAGCACCATCCGGATGGTCTCCGACTTCTTCGAGGTGGTGGTGGTGGCGGTGTAGGAGATGGCCGCCAGCGCGCCGTTGACGACGCGGCCCTGCGAGGCGCCCGAGCCGCTGCCGCCGGAAAACGCCTTCAGGAGGCCTGCGGTGCCGCCCTGGGCCGAGGCCGAGAAGCTGTCGTCGCCGATTTCGATGGTCCAGCTGCCCTTGCCGACCGGGATACCGGCGAGCGTCGCCTCATACTGGGCGTCGAGCCGCCCTTGCGCGCTCGCGCGCTCGGCGCAAAACAGCAAGAGGGCACCGGCGCACAGACCGACGAGCCGGCCGAGCGGGGGCAAAAGGGCAATGGCGGTGGTCACTTAACCTACCTGACGGTCCTGCTATCGGCGCTCTATCCGTTGTCCATTTGGCATTCAATTCGGCCGGACAACGGGCGCATCTGTTATGGAACCAAGACTTGCAGCCGAATACGCCCTTTATATGGTTGCCATATCCGCCGTTAAGTGGCTGGTAGCGCTTATGAACCGCCATTTCCCGGGGCGTCCATGCGGCGATATAATCTTGACGCTCGGGCATTCTCCCCCTATACACCCGCGGTTCCTGGAAAATGGACGCGAATTCAAAACCCCCGCGCGGGCCGCGTGATTGCACGCGCCGCCAGAGGCGGGGATGCAATAAGGATTTTGTAAGATGTCCCGGCGCTGCGAACTGACGGCCAAGGGCCCCCAGACGGGCCACAAGGTGAGCCACTCCAACATCAAGACCAAGCGGCGCTTCCTGCCGAACCTGGCCAACGTGACCTTCATCTCGGACGCGCTCGGCCGCAACGTGCGCCTGCGCGTCTCGACCAACGCGCTGAAGAGCGTCGACCACAATGGCGGCCTCGACGCCTACCTGCTCAAGGCCAAGGCCGACGTGCTGTCGCCCCGCGCGCTCGATCTCAAGCGCGCGATCGAGAAGAAGGTCGGCAAGCCGGCGTTCGTGAAGAAGGCGAGCTAAGCGCGACGCAAGAGCGGAATTCGCGGAAAGAGATTTGAACGGCCGGGTCGGATGACCCGGCCGTTTTTTTATTAGCACCCCAAAATGTTAGAGTGCTCTCTAGAAGTATAGATTGTTTTGGACCGCCTTGTTGTCCCGATTCGACCAAACAGACGTGTCAAACAAGCCGAACGGACTTTCGTTCAATGCCTCAAGGAATTGATCGCCTCCCTGAGATACTTCTTCCCCCAAGTCAGCAGTAATACGACGAAGCTTAGCGGCGGCCGAATTCACGCGGTCCGATCCAATGTCCACTACCGCCATGAAGACTGAAGCGAAGACGTACAATCGCCTCCAAATATCATCGTCATCCGCTTTGAGGGAGAGGTCACGCAATAACTTTGTAATCGCGAGGTCTCCTCGGAGAAACGTTCTGTAGTAGGAACTTATGCCGCAATACCCATCAATGCCATGGAATGGGACGTCAGGTGCGGCGAGCCACAGCGGAAGTCCTCGTAGAGTGGATCGTCTCGCGCGACCATCGCGCATTAACAACTCTTCGAGGTATTGGCTCACTCGCTCATCAACTTGCGTTCTAGGCCGGCTATTTCTTCGAGCTATTTTCTCCTGCACGCGCGTCCATTTGTTCGCTGCTCCTGGCCCCCATTGAATATCAGCTCGGCGCAGGCTCTCACTTGCGTTTACTTGGACGGGCTCAAATTCGAGCTCCACTGAGTTGCGCAGCATCGCACTGACATCCAAGTTGTACAGAATTGTACCAGAAGGCAGTTGCTGAGCCGCATCGCCTAGCGCAGTTACAATGCTCGCTACAGTTGAATTAGCTTTCGACTCCTTAACAAGCCCTTCCGCTGATTGGATCAACTGGCAATCGACGGTCCAGAAGGTTTTCTCCTTGACGAGCTAGCTGGAGAAGAGCGTGATGTTTTTCTCTATCAGGAGTTTGTACGATATAATCACGCTAAGCGCATTCGCCAATGGATAGAGGGTGATCTAAATCCAACTCTAGGTGTCTCAGAAAAGGCGATCGCTGAGGTGCAACGCGTATTGTCGAATTTGGATCCCACCCTTCGAAGGGACTTGGGCCTTATCGCCGAGAGCCATCATCTCGATGACCTTGATAATCTTGCGAAGTACAAGATTGTGCAGCCCTACGGGCCAACGGATTCCGAGACGGCCAATATCCAGTACTGCGCAATAATACTTCGAGCAGCCGATCTCCTGCATATGCGACGGGATCGGACGCCGTCAGTCCTATTTAGGATAATCAATCCGACCGATCCGATAAGTCAGCGCGAGTGGGCCAAGCAAAACGCGGTGCGCCGGGTTAGGCCCATTCGTGAGCGACGCTTTATGTCGTGCATTTGGACGAGCTAGCTTTGCATGCCTGGCTATGCAGCTGTCATCGCGTGAGCCGACTCAAGATGATTCTAGCTGGATCTGCGGCGCCGACGCCTCGCATCGTCTTACCCTTCGACAAATTCTAATTTCCCTAGCGTTTTCAATGCAATACACCTTGCACAACTCCCGCAAAGAAGATATTCCTCTTCTCCGATACCCCACTCAGCATTGCAACGACCGCGTCCCGTCTCTTCTGAGAGAGACGTATCGCGATCGTCACGGACGTTGGGTGCGGGATGCGGTGGACAGGAGGAGCCCGCAGGACGAGCGTACCTGATCGCGGACAGTGAAAGCCTGTGGACCTGACGCCCTCGCGGCTGGTGCGTCCTCTGCAAAACGCGAAAGCGTTGTTGCGAGGACGGTTACAAGCAAGCTCCCGCCAGCGCGCTCTGTATCACGAGCGAGGGTCAAGCTGCCGCACGACCTGGGCCGATCGCGCCGAGCAAATGCACGCGGTCACCTCGCAATGTCCTAAATCTGCATCGAGGGACGGATCGATTGCGCCGTCACAACCAGCGCTGCCAAATTCACCGATGTCGCGGCCGCTGCCGGATCACACGCTCCCAATCGTGACGCGTTGCAAGCACAGCACGGATCGCGCCGCCACCCGTCTCACTCCGGCGACCGCAGCCCCGGCGACATCACCCACGCGTTGATGCGCGAGGCGGTTTCGGCCTGGCGGGCCATGCGGATCAGGCGGTCGCGTGCGACGCCGGGCGGCATGACGCGGGCCTGGTCGCGGAGGCGGATCGATTCATCCGCGAGGTGCTGCTCCGGGGACCTGCGCGGGTTGGGAAGGCTGTTCTGCATCACGCTGCTCCATTGCATCCGAAGGCGGGAGCGCAACTGGCGTTCTCGGTCACCGGCAGTGCCGGACATTCGCGCGGTGATGGACCGAGACTACGCCCGCGCGGCGTGGCTTGACGGTGCAGTAGTGAACACAGCGAAGGAAATCGACTGCGAGGATTTGAAGGGAGTCGGCGCCACGGGGGCCCCGGGAGCTGGCGCCCCCGGGGGGAGTGCACGGCCCTGGCTTTGGGGGCAGGAAATTGCAAGGCCGTGCAGGCCGGTAACCAGCCCGCAGCATCAAGTCGGAACCGCAGCGCAAGTTCCACCGCCGCGGCAGCCGTGCGCCAAAAAACGAATTTCGCCAGCAAGTTCAAGGCGACACACCCTGTCCAGTCCGCGCGAAGAAAATATTCCTCTTTCCCGAGACCCCAACTCAGCATTACAAGACCGCGTCCCGCCTCCTCTGAGAGGGGCGTATCGCGATCGTCACGGACGTTGGGTGCGGGATGCGGTGGACGCGAGAAGCGCGCGAGACGAGCGCGCCTCATCGTGGACGGCGAAATCGTGCAGGCCTGACGCCCTAGCGGCAGGTGTCTCTTCACAAGACGCAAACGCGTCCAGTGAAGACGGTGACAAACAAGCCCAGTCTCGCCGGGGAGAGCACGTATAAGCCGTAAACCAACCGCGCGGGGAACGCCGGGATCGCCCGGCCGTACCTGTGGTCCTACCTCCCGAGCTTTTTGTTGCTCGGGACCCATGGGTGCGTGCTGGCACCCGGCGTTCCCCGCGCCCTCTGCTCAAGAAAGAGGGTCAAGCTGCCGCAAAGCTCGGGCCGATCCGGCCGCGAGAATGCGCCCGCACACCCTCTCCCGCTGTCTGACAGGTGAATCGATCCGACCACCACGCGCGCGGCGCGATGGCGAAGTGAATTCTTCTTTGCGCAATGACGCGTGAAGTAAAACAATCCATCGCACAACGTGAAGAGAGATGGATTGCTTCGTCGCTTCGCTTCTCGCAATGACGAACGGCGTCGCGACGGTTGCGACAAGTCCGCTGACAGCTGCTGCCAATGACAGCGGTGTCATTGCTTCCGCAGCTCGCACGTCACGCGAATCCGTGCCGATGCTTCGAGAGCGCGTGAAGAAAGCCTTAACGCACACGCCGCGCACAACGAAGAAAGCCTCTAAATCACGGCAAAAATGGCCTGTCGCGTGGCCATTAATCACAACCTCACGCGATCAATCACGAGCGCATGAGGCGCATGCAAAACGCCACGATCTCTTCCAACTCATGGTGTGCAAACAAGCCGTCCGACACGATTGCGATTCGACGCGGCGACCGCTGCGCGGCTCGAACACCGTGAAGGACATCACGGCCGGCACAACTGATTGTGAGGCATGTGCGCCGCACTCTTGGGAAGAAGCCTGGCCGTTCCTACATCACGTCCAAAGAACGACCCCAATAAAGGAATTGGTCAATGCAAGTTCGCGCAGCCGATACGCGCGGAAGACTGGTGCCTGCGCTTGCAACCGCCGCCGTGGCGGTGCTGGCCACGGCAGTCCTCGTCATCCTCGAATTCAACCCGCCCCGCAATGTGCAGGCCGCGGCCGAGCCCGGCATGATCACCTCCGCCGCTGCCAGTAGAGCCGGCGCCACGGTGCTGCCGACCGATCCGGTCACGACCGGCAGCGTGCGGTATCGCTGAGGGCTCATCACCGTCGTCCCGGCGAAGGCCGGGACCCATAACCACTAATGTTTGCCGGTACGCGGAATGTTGCCGCAGCGTCGCACCACATAAGCAGTTGGGGTAATGGGTCCCGGCTCCCGTGCGCAACTGCGCACTAGGCCGGGACGACGGTAAACGTTAGACCCCGCCGCATTTTCGCATCCCTGCCCCGGCGTCTCGTCGCAAGCCTGCCTCCCTCGACCTCACGTAAGCTCTCCCTCGCGAACAATAAGAACGCCACAGGGAGGCTCACGATGATCTGCAAGGCCATCACGGCAGCACTCGCGCTTGCGCTCGCATCACAGGCGCACGCCGCCGAAAAGAAATATGGCGCTGGTACCAGCGATACCGAGATCAAGCTCGGACAGACCTCGCCATTCTCCGGCGCGGCGTCGGCCTACAGCGTGATCGCGAAGGTGCAGGCGGCCTATTTCAAAATGATCAACGACCAGGGCGGCGTGAACGGGCGCAAGATCAATCTGATCACGCTCGACGACGGCTACTCGCCGCCGAAGACCGTGGAGCAGACCCGCAAGCTGGTCGAGCAGGAGGAGGTCGCCGCGATCCTCAATCCGCTGGGCACGCCGACCGGCCTTGCGGTGCGCAAATATCTCAACGACAAAAAAGTGCCGCAGCTGTTCGTCGGCGCCGGCGCCACGCTGTGGGGCGACTATCAGCATTATCCATGGTCGATCGGCTTCCAGCCGTCGTACCAGGCCGAGACCGCGGTCTACGCCAAATATGTGCTGACCAACAAGCCGGACGCGAAGATCGCGCTGTTCTACCAGAACGACGACGCCGGCAAGGATTACGGCAACGGCTTCAAGAAGGGATTGGGCGCGGAGAACACTGCCAAGATGGTGGTGGCGGAAACGACCTATGAATCGACTGACCCGACCGTCGACAGCCAGATCGTGAAGCTGAAATCTTCCGGCGCCAACGTGCTGTTCATGCACGCGATCCCCAAGCAGGCGGCGCAGGCGATCAAGAAGATCGGCGAGATCGGCTGGAAGCCGGACCTGTTCTTCCTCGCGGCGACCTCGACCTCGGTGTCCTCGGTGCTGAAGCCCGCCGGCTTCGACTACGCCAAGGACATCATCTCGTCCTACTCGCTCAAGGATCCGAACGATCCGCAATGGAAGACGGATCCTGACGTGATCGCCTGGCAGGACTTCATGAAGACGTATTTCCCGGACGGCAATCTGCAGGACCAGCTGATCGTCTACGGCTATGTGGTGGCGGAGGCGACGGTGCAGGTGTTGAAGCAATGCGGCGACGACCTCACCCATGAGAACATCATGAAGCAGGCCGCCAACCTCGACATCGCGCTGCCGATGTTCCTGCCCGGCATCAAGGTGAAGACCTCGCCGACCGACTACTTCCCGGTCGAAGCGATGCGGCTGCAGAAATTCAACGGCGAGACCTGGCAGCTGTTCGGCGATACGATCGGGAATGATTGAGGCACGTGATTGAAGGCTGAACTATCCACACCAAGATTGTCGTCCCTGCGAAAGCAGGGACCCATAACCACGAATGTCGGTGTGGTACGACGCTGGGGCCACAGCCTTCTGCAACAACGGGCTGCGGTGGTTATGGGTCCCGGCTCGCGCTTCGCTTGGCCGGGACGACGAGGAGGTTAGACTCCCTTTGCCAACAAGGACGGGACGACGGGAGGTTAGACTCCCCGCTCCAGCAGCACCCGAAAATCCGCCCGCGCCCGCTGCGCCTCGGCACGCGCCGCCTCCGACGCATCGCCGAGGCCAAAGTAGCCGTGAATCAGGCCTTCGCCGGAATGATACGCGACCTGCACGCCGGCCGCCTGCAACGCCTTGGCGTAAGCATGGCCCTCGTCGCGCAGCGGGTCGAACCAGGCCGTGGTGACGACCGCCGGCGCCACACCGGCGAGAGACTTCGCGCGCAGCGGCGAGACGCGCCAGTCGGCACCCTGCGCGGGATCTGCGAGGTAATGCCCCGCGAACCACTGCATCGTCGCACGGGTCAGGAAGTAGCCCTCGGCATTCTCATCGCGCGACGGAAATTTCGCGTTCTCGCCCGCATCGGCAAAATTGCCTGCTACGTCGGTGACGGGATAGACCAGCAATTGCCCGGCGAGCCTGATGCCGGCATCGCGGCAGGCCAGCGCCGTGGCGGCGGCGAGATTGCCGCCCGCGGAATCGCCGGCGACCCCGACGCGGGAGAGATCGCCGCCGAATTCGGCGATGCGCGCGACGACGTCGCGGACAGCAGTGAACGCATCCTCGAAGGCGCCGGGAAAGCGCGTCTCCGGCGGGCGGCGGTAATCGACCGAGATCACCACGGCACCGGTCTCGATCACGAGGTTGCGCGCCTGGCGGTCATGGGTCTCGAGATCGCCGGCGACCCAGCCGCCGCCGTGGAAAAAGATCACGGTCGGCGCTGTGCCACGGCCGTTGCGATAGAGCCGCGCCGCCAGCTTGCCGGCAGCGCCCTGCACTTCGATATCGCGCGCCACATCGACCGGCGGCGGCGGCACCGCCTTGCGCGCATCGGCCAGCGCCCGGAGTGAATCGCGGCAGCTCTGCGGCGTCATGGTTGCGGGATCGCGCAGCGGCAGCAGCGGGATGATCTTCTCAACGACGGGATCGAGCGGAAGCGGCATGGGAGTCCTTCTAAGTCGGTGCTTGCAGGTCAGGTGCTTGCAGTTCAGGTTAGATGCTTGGAAAGGCTGCCGGCCTCGATCGCTGCGATCTGCAGCGCGATGAAGCGGCTGTAGATGCGGGCCTGCGAGAACGCACCGCCGGTGAACCAGAGGCCGGGCTGGCCCGTGCGCGTCCACATGTTGCGCAGTTCCTGCGTCGCCTCGTCGAAGCCCCAGACGCGGCCGACGCGCGCTGCGACGTCGTCGCCGAACAGCTTGGCGAGCAGGTGATCGGGGCCCTTGTAGCCGGTCGCGAGCACGAACAGCTCGGCGGCGAGCGATGTGCCGTCCGTCAGCGCGAGGCCGGTGGCGGTGAAGCCGGTGATGTCGGCGGCCTGGATCAGGCGGATCTTGCCGTCGGCGATCAATTCGGAGCAGCCGACATTGAAGTAATAGCCGCCGCCGCGGGAGCGGAATTTCAGCGGCCAGCCGGTGCCGTCCTCGCCGAATTCGAGCCGGAAACCGGCGCGCTCCAGCCGCGACAGCAAGGGCGCATCGAGCCGCTTGACCTCGTCGGTGATGATCCGGTGCGCGATCTTCATCACCGGCAGCGGCACGCCGGAATTGAGGATGTCGCGCACCGCGATCGGCGGACCGTCGCCGAGATAGGTCCTGTCGTAGAGCTGCGCGGGCTCGACATTGACCACCATGGTCGGGCTGCGCTGAATCATCGTGACATCGGCGCCGGCGGCATGCAGTTCCTGGCAGATGTCATGCGCGCTGGTGCCGGTACCGAACACGACCACCGAGCGCGCTGCCCATTCGCGTCCCGCGGCGAACGCGCTGGAGTGCAGCACCCGGCCCTCGAAGCGCTCGATGCCCGGGATCGTGGGGATATTCGGCGTGCCGCTGACGCTGGTCGCGAGCACGACGTGCTTCGGATGCAGCGTACGCGGACCATCAGGCCGTTGCAGCGTCGCCGTCCAGCGCTGCGCGATCTCGTCATAGCGCGCGCCTTCGAACGAGGTTTCGGTCCAAAAGTCGAGCTCCATGACGTCGACATAGCTCTCCAGCCAGTTCGCGATCTTGTCCTTCGGGATGTAGTCCGGAAAGGTCGGCGGGAACGGCAGATAGCGAAACAGGTTGACCGGCGTCTTGTTGTGCAGCTTGAGGCCGCGATAGCGCAGCCGCCAATTGTCTCCGATGCGCCGCTGGCGATCGACGATCAGGGCATCGAGCCCGATCCGCTTGCACTCGACGGCGGCCGCGATGCCGGCATGGCCGCCACCGACGATCAGGACATCGGGCTCGCGGTCGGCATAGGCGCGCGAGGCCTGCCGCTGCTCCAGCCAGTCGGGTGCGGCGAAATCGCGCGCGTGGGATTCCTCAGTGGCGTGTTTGGCGCGCGCATCGCAGATGCGGTCGAAGTCAGGCATCGTGGAGAACGTCCACGCCGCGGAATTTCCGCCCCTCTCATGCAACAGGCGGACCGCGCCGGTGCCTGCGCCATTCGACGTATTGAAGGTGAAGACAGCCTCGATCACCTCGCGTCCGGCCATCACGGCGCGCCGCGGTATCAAGGCACGGTCATCGAGACGAAAGCCGCTGGCGCCAACGGCGATCGCACGCGCCAGCAGCTCGGCAACGACGCGCTGCCGCCCGCTGAATGTCGCAAAATGCCAGGAGATACCGAAGATGTTGCGCCAGTGGCTGTCGGGCGCGAACAGCGCGGAAAGAGCATCAAGGGAGCGGCTCGCGAGCGCCGCATCCAGCGCGCCGATCCAGCGCTCGGCTAACAGTTCAGGCGCGTCCTCTGTAGCCGGGTTCAGTTTGTCCAGCATGATCGTGCTTTCTCGGGAGCAGTTGCCGTCTATCTGACAACATGCTCCCGAAAAGCACAACCATCATGCCAAGACTCAGGCAACGTGTTGCTGCAGCGACGCCGGCTCGGCCTCGCCCTCCTCGCCGGCTGGCTCGGCCTGCGCTGCGGGCGCGGCGGCGAGTTCCGCTGCTATTTCTTTGGCCAGCGCAGTAGCGCCGACATAGTCGGTCTTGCCGGTGCCGAGCAGCGGCACCTTGTCGACCACGCGGATGTCGGCAGGCACCGCGAGCTCGGAGGCGCCGACGCTCTTGGCCTGGCGCTGCATCGCGGCGCGGTCGGCATTCCTCTCGGTGGTGAGCAGCACGATGCGTTCGCCCTTGCGCGCGTCGGGGATCGAGACCGCGACCGACATCGCCTGCGGCCACAGCGCGGATGCCATCGTCTCGACCGCCGACAGCGAGACCATTTCACCGGCGATCTTCGCGAAGCGCTTGGCGCGGCCCTTGATCGCGATGAAGCCCTGCGCGTCGACCGTGACGATGTCGCCGGTGTCGTGCCAGCCTTCAGGCAGCGGCTCGAGCACGCCGGGATTTTCGGCGCGGAGGTAGCCGAGCATCACGTTCGGCCCCTTCACCGACAGACGTCCGCCTTCCTCGATGCCGGGGACCGGATCGAGGCGGTATTGCATCAGCGGCGAAATGCGGCCGACGGTGCCCTGGCGGTTCGCCATCGGCGTGTTCATTGCCAGCACCGGCGCGGTCTCGGTGACGCCATAGCCCTCGAGGATGCGGATGCCGTAGCGTTCCATGTAGATCTGCCGCGTGCGCTCCTTCACCGCTTCCGCACCGGCGATCACGAGCCGCAGCGTGCGGAAATCATAGGTATGCGCCGAGCGGGCGTAGCCGGTGAGGAAGGTGTCGGTGCCGAACAGGATGGTGGCGCCGGTCTGGTAGATCAGCTCCGGCACGATCCGGTAGTGCAGCGGCGACGGATACATGAAGATCGGAATGCCGCCGAGGAGCGGCATCATCATGCCGCCGGTCAAGCCGAACGAATGGAACACCGGCAGGACGTTGAACACCTTGTCGTTGGCGTTGGCATCGACCCGCGCCAGCGCCTGCGCCGCATTGGCGAGAATGTTGCGGTGAGACAGCACGACGCCCTTCGGCGTGCCTTCCGAACCCGAGGTGAACAGGATGACCGCTGGATCGTTGGCCTCGCGGGCGACGCGCGGCGCGATGCCGGCGCGGAAGCCTGCGATCTTGTCGGCGAGGCCGATGTCGGCCCTGACGTCCTCGAGATAGACGACGCGCGCCTGGCCCGCCATCGCCGTGATCAGCTTGTCGAGCTTGCCCTTCTCGATGAAGGCCTGCGAGGTCAGCACGGTCTTCACCTGCGCCGCCTTCATCGCGGCCAGCACGTTGACTGGACCTGCCGAGAAGTTGAGCATCGCCGGCACGCGGCCGACGGTCTGCAGCGCCATGAAGACGACGGCGACGCCGGCCGAATTCGGCAACAGCACGCCGACATTTTCGCCGACGGCGGTGCCCTGCTCGAGCTTGCGGCTCAACACCTGCGCGCCGAGGATCAGCTTGCGATAGGTCAGCTTGGTGCCGAGCGCGTCCTCAATGATCGGCTTGCCGGTATCGCGGTCGCGATAGGCATGGCCGAGGCTCTCGAACAGCGTCTGGTCGAGCATCGCGTTCTGGACCATGGCGTTGATCATGACGTCCTGCAGCGCGGCGCCGGCGGCATTGCGGCGCGCCTTGCCCTTCAGCGACTGGTCGATCGGCAGCTTCACCGGCGGCAGGATCGAGATCGTCACCTTGGGGAACCAGGAGCGCTTGATCTCGCCATTCTTGAGATAGCTGAGATGCGAACGCTGCGCGCCCTCGATGCGGACCGGAACGACGACCGCGTCGGCCTTGTCGGCGATCATCGCGGTGCCGTCATAGACCTTCATCAGCGAACCGGAGACCGTGATGCGCCCTTCCGGGAAGATCACGACCGGCTCGCCGGCGGCGACCAGCTTGATCAGGTCGCGCGCGGCCAGCGGCTTGGACGGATCCATCGTGTAGTGCTTGATCATCTTCAGGAACGGCTTGGCCCACCACGCCTTGGCGATGCCGGTGTCGACCGCGAAGCTCGCATCGATCGGCAGCATGGCGTGCAGCAGCGGACCGTCGACCAGGCTGACGTGGTTGGGCGCGATCAGCATCCGGGTGCCGGCGGGCGGCAGATTCTCCATGCCGCGCACCTCGAGCCGGAACAGCGCCCGGAACAGCAGCGCGCCGAAATCGCGCACGCCTTCCTTGCCCCACTTGTTCAGCACGAACCAGACGGTGCCGAAGCTCGCAATCGCAAGGCCGAAGAAGATCCAGGCGATCGGCAGGCCGGCAGCTTGCAGCGCGCCGACGAACACCGCGCCGGCAACCATGAAGCCTGCCTGCAGGATATTGCCGGCGGCGATGATGCGGGCGCGCTCGGACGGCGCGGTCCAGGCCTGCACGGCCGCAAACGACGGTACCACGAACAGGCCGCCGCCGAACGCGAACAGGAAGAAATCAGCCAGCATGCGGAAGCCACCGAACGAGGCCGCGAACGCCGCCGCCGTAACCTCGTTGCCGAGCGAGGTGGTGGCGATCGCCCAAGCGAGGTCGAGGCCGATCACGCCCATCACGATGGCGCCGATCGGCACCAGCGCGAGATTCGGACGAACATGGCTGAGCTGCGCGGCGAACAGCGAGCCGGCGGCAATGCCGATCGCGAACACCGCGAGGCATAGCGTGACCACGCCCTCGGTGCCGCCGACGCCTTCCTTGATCAGCGCGGGCAGCAGCGACAGCACGATCGCGCCGACCATCCAGAACCAGGACACGATCACCATGCCGTCCCACAGCCGCTGTTCGGCATAGAGCGACTTCAACAGACGCACCGTCGAGGTCCAGGGATTCTTGGTGATCGGCAGATCCGGCGCGGAGGGCTGCGTCACCGGAATGCGCGACGCAAAGCCCCAGGACAGCACCGACAGACCAACGACGGCGGCACAGATCCAGCCCATGTGGCTGGCGCCGGCGACGAACATGCCGCCCGCGATGGTGCCGATCAGGATCGCCATGAAGGTCGCGCCCTCGACCAGCGCGTTGCCGGTCGCGAGCTCCGAAACCGACAGCTGGTCGGGCAGCACAGCATATTTCACCGGGCCGAACAGCGCGGCGACGATGCCGAACAGCGCCAGCGCGATGAACAGCAGCGGGATCGAATGGGTGAAGAAGCCGGCCGCCGCAAAGGCCGCGGCGAATATCTCGAAGAATTTCAGCCGGCGGGCCACGACGGACTTGATGTAGCGGTCGGCGAGCTCGCCGCCGAGCGCCGACAGCACGAAGAACGGCGCGATGAAGACCGCACCCGCGAGCTGGACCAGCGCCGGCCCCTGCTCGTTGGCGATGCCATACAGCAGCATGATGACCAGCGCGTTCTTCAGCACGTTGTCGTTCAGCGCCGAGCAGAACTGCGACCAGAACAGCGGCGCGAAGCGGCGGGACGTCATCAATTCCTTGATCATGACCGGTTCCTTGGGTTAGCGCGCACGGCGCTGGCAGGTCTGCGAATTCGCGTGGCTGAGAATGGTGGGCGTGGTGAAAATGACGGAGATGCCGCAGCCTTTAGTCTTTTCCGCAACGTATCGGTTCGAACCGGCGCGGATCGGCCGCGCCGGGCGCCGCGACAATGCCCGGCAGAAATGTACGAGACCTTATCCAGAGTTGTGGTCGATCGACATCGAAACGGGCTCGCGAGGGACATGGTGAGCGCTTTGTTGAGGTTTCGGCGACAATTGCGGAGTGGGCGCGTCAGGTCAGTTCATTCAGGCCGCCGAACGGCGACCATCGGCAGTGGCGTGACTTGCGGCGGCTACCCCGCTGGGCCGCTGGGCGCGGCGCGCGCCGATCGGCGCGCCGCTGCTCCAGGACACCCGCGACGTCGCAGGCGCGGGCGATCCGCTCGACCGGCGCGGTCGCCAGGGCGAAGATGGCGTGGCCAAAGCCCTTCACGAGCCCGATCGCGTCATCGACAAAGGTGGTGGTCAATTGAAGTGCTAGGGTCTGCATGTGAGTGGCCTCCTATGCCAACTTGAGCAACGCTCAAATTAGTAGTACGAGAATGAACATTGTTCAAGAAGAATCGCGGCGGGACCGGAAAAAACTTCAGCGGCGAGGTCTGCTGATCGAGATCGCGCGCCGGCATATTGCAACTAAAGGATTGAGATCATTAAAGGTTCGCGATATTGCCGAGGCCGCCGGCTGCTCCATCGGCAGCGTCTATAATGAGTTCGGCGACTTCGACGGCCTGATCCTCACCGTGAACCGGGAGACCGTTCAGGCCCTGGCCACGCGGCTCAAGGCGGTCCCGGCCGACGATCCCCTGCGCCAGCTCCACGGGCTTGCGGTCGCCTATCTCGGCTTCGCCACCGAGCACGCCAATCTGCTGCGCTCGCTGTTCGAGCACCGGATGGAACACGACCGGCCGTTTCCGGAAGATATCCTGGCGATGGTGATGGATGCCTTCGCGCTGATGCACGCGCCGCTGGTGCGGCTGTTGCCCGATCGCGATCCCAACGATGTTGCGCTGCTGTCGCGGATGATGTTCTCCGCGGTCCACGGCATCATCTCGCTGGGCCTCGAGGAGCGCATGGTCGCGGTGCCGCCGGAGCAGCTGCGCGAACGCCTCGCGCAGTTCGTCGACACGCATCTGTCCGGATTGGGCGTCACGCGCAGCAATCAGGTTTGATTTCGTGCGACACGGCCTGGGTTGGCGAGCGTCCAGAGCGGTTCGAGGAACACAACACTGGTGCCTCCCTCGCGGAAGACGAGCTTGAACTCGATCCGTCCGTCCGCTGTGATGAATGCAGAATGCAGTCCCGCATTGCCGTCATATCGCAAGACGTCATCGAGGACATGTCCGGTGAAGCCTCCGGAAAATCCGGGTCCGGGTACTCGGCTGTGCGGCATCGCCGGCCCATTCACGAGGTAGCCGGTCGCAACACCGTCCCGATCGACATTGGTGACAATCATCATGAATTGGCGGTGCGAATTGATCCATCCCTCACCGCTCACCCACACGCCGAGAAAGCGGCGGACATTGTCCGGCACATCGCTAGCCGGCGCGTGAACGCGATAAGCGGGAAGCGGCAGCTGCTTCTCGGCCGCCAGCGCGGTGATCCGCTCAACATCCTGATCCGGCACGATGCCGTGATCTTGCGGCGCAAGCCAGTTCGCCAATTGCGTTAGGGGATGCCACATCCCGTTGGCAATTGGCGGCGCGGAGGCAAGAGCTGCGAAGACAATCACCGGCAGGGCCGCGACCATCGACCATCGAGGAAGCATGGCCAAACGTGCTGCACCGCCCCGGGCAGCAGACGGCCCGCGTGGGACATTCTGCAGTCCATCGTCCAGCGATAGCGGAGCAGGCTCGGCATCGAGCCGGTATCCCCGGCGCGACACCGTCTTGATGATGCGGTGGTCGTCATCCCGCAACTTCAGGCGCAGCTCGCGGATGCATTGGACGAGCGAATCGTCCGAGACCGCGACATTGCCCCAGACCGCCGCGTGCAGATCCTGCTTCGATAGCAACCGCCCGGCATTGCCGGCGAGATGGCGGAGGACCGCGAACGACTTCGGCCTGAGCTCGAGCTCGACGCCATCCACGAGCGCGACACCGCGGGCGAGATCGAGCACAAAGGAATCAAATATCAAAACGGATTCAGTCGTCGGGTCCATAGAGGACACTCCATGCCCACAGACGGCGTCAATTGGAGAAATTTAGCAGGAAATTCGTCGTTCTGTCACTTCTTGATCAGGACTTCCCAGCGACGAAGCCGATAGTCGCGAGCTGGCCCTGCATCATTTCCGGGCCCGCGGGAGGTTGGCCATGTCGAGGACGCCGTTTGCCGTATTGGTCGGAGCTGTTCTGGCGCTTTCGGCGGTGCAACCGGGACCAGCCCAAGCCCAGGACACCGTGAAGGTCGGGCTGGTGATGCCATTGACCGGCGTTCTGGGGCCGGTCGGCAAGCAGGCGGTCGCGGGGGCACGGCTCTACATGGCGCAGCACGGCGATATGGTCGCCGGTCGCAAGATCGAATTGATCGTCCGGGACGACGCCAGCGTGCCCGACAATGCCAAGCGCATCGCTCAGGAGCTGATCGTCAACGACAAGGTCGCGATCCTCGGCGGCGGACTGACGCCGAGCGTGCTGGCGCTCGCGCCGCTGGTCAATGAGAGCAAGACGGCGACCGTCGTCATGGTGTCGGGCACATCGATCGTGACCGAACGATCGCCCTACTTCGTCCGCACCAGCTGGACGCACGCGCAGCAGGCCAGCGTGCTGGCGGATTGGGCGGCCAGGAACGGATCGAGGCGGGCCACCATCATCGCGTCCGACTGGGCACCGGGGCATGAAGCCGCCGGCGTATTTTCGGCAAGCTTCACCGCGGCGGGCGGATCGATCGTCGAGGCGCTGAAAGTGCCGCTGGCCAATCCCGATTTCGCGCCGTTCCTGCAGCGCGCGCGGGACGGCAATCCCGATACCCTGTTCATTTTCGTGCCGACAAGCCAGGCCGCCATCCTGGCCAAGCAATTTGTCGAGCGCGGGCTGGACAAGAGCGGGATCAAGCTGATCGGCCCTGGCGACATCGCTGACGACGAAGACCTGCCGGGAATGAGCGATGCCATGATCGGCATGATCACGGCCGGATTCTACTCCGCCGCTCATCCATCCGACCTGAACCGCGCCTATGTCGCAGCGTTCCGCAAGGCCAATGCCAACGTCCGTCCGAACTTTATCAGCGTCAGCGCCTATGACGGTATGCATCTGATCTACGAGGCGCTGAAGGCGACCGGCGGCAAGACCAATGGCGACGCACTGATCGAAGCCATGAAGGGCATGGCTTGGGAAAGTCCGCGCGGCCCGATGTCGATCGACCCGAAGACGCGCGATGTCGTCCACGACATCTACATTCGCAAGGTCGAGAGGGTCGGCGGCGGGCTCTACAGCGTCGAGCACGAGACCTTCAAGGCGATCAAGGACCCCGCCAAGGTCGCGAACAAGTAAGCCAGGCGGCGAAGCCGGTCGGGCCTGGCGCCGCTCCAACGCGTCAGACCCGGGTGCGGGCGATCGTGCCGGCGACGATCTGCATTGCGACGCCGAGCACCCAGCCTGCCATGATCGCCGCGGTCCAGGCGATGTCCGGCTCGCTGCGCAGCACGACGACACCGACCGAGAAGAACGCGACCATGGTCGCGAGGAAGGTGCCGATCGCGCTCAGCAGCTCCGCTGCGTCGATCTTACGCGTCGAGGTCCCGTCCTTCGGATGGAACAGCTTTGGCGGCGTGTCGATGCCGACATAGAATCCGATCGCGCCGCCCAGCATCATGATCAGCAGGAACGCCTGCGAGGTCAGCGCCGACACGCTCGAGCCGACATGGATGGCGACGAACAGACCGCTTGCAGCTCCCGCCAGGGCAAGACCGAAGCGCTCCAGGACATGGGCAAATTTTCTGACGCGGCTGCGCATTGCTGTGCCTCATCAATGAATTGCACCGCCGGTCAGCGTAGGCCCTTTCGTTACGCTGCGAAAGTCGTCTCGCCTCACATGGCCGCGACCTCGTGACGCTTTTGTGCGCCAGTTCACACCTAACGCGGCACGGAGTCATTAATGATCGATCCAAGGTAGCATTCGATCCGGCCCCTGCTACGCTGCGCCATCCGCTTCAATCACTTCAGCGAGCGTCTTTCAATGCCGAGCCCGAAGATCATTATCCTGTCCGACGGCACCGGCAACGCCGCCTCCAGCGTCTGGCGCACCAATGTCTGGCGGATTTTCCAGTCGCTGGATTTGCAGGGCAACACGCAGGCCGCCAAGTATGATGACGGTGTCGGCACGTCGTCCTTCGTTCCGCTTGCGCTGCTCGGCGGCGCCTTTGGCTACGGCCTCAAGCGCAATATCCTGGATGCCTACAAATTCATCTGCCGCAACTACGACCACCAGAACGATTCGCAGATCTACCTGTTCGGATTCAGCCGCGGCGCATTCACCGTGCGCACACTCGCCGCACTCATCCTCGATCAGGGCCTGATCGTCGCGGACACCGAAGCCGAACTGCACGACGGCGCGGTGAAGGCCTATCGCGCGTACCGGGCCGCGGGCTATCACTCGATCTGGCGCATCGAGGTGCTGTTCCGCGCGCTGCGCGACTACATCCTCGTGCCGGTTCTGGACCGCCTTCAGCGCAACAAGCCTTATGCGGAGATCGCACGGAAGCCGGTGCCGGCGATCGAGTTCATCGGCATCTGGGACACCGTCGCGGCCTATGGCTTGCCGATCGACGAGATGACACGCGGCATCTCCGACTGGGTGTGGCCGCTCGAGCTGCCGAACCGGATTCTCAGCCCGAAGGTCAAGTGGGCACGGCACGCGCTGGCGCTCGACGACGAGCGCACGACCTTTCACCCGGTGCTGTGGACGGAGCAGGAGCCGGGACAGCCCGCACCGGCCGTGCCGGCAACGATCGACGGCGAGCGCCTCGTCCAGGTGTGGTTCGTCGGCATGCATGCCAATGTCGGCGGCGGCTATCCGGACGACGCCGTCGCCTTCGTGCCGCTGGCCTGGCTGGTCGACGAAGCCGTCAAGCGCGGGCTCGTGTTCAAGCGCGCGCCGATCGCCGATCCCGATGCGATCAAGGCGATCAAGTCCTCCGAGGACAAGGATGGCCGCCTCTACGATTCGCGGGCCGGCCTTGGCTCCTACTACCGGTACGGTCCCCGCAAGGTCGCTGACCTCTGCAACGATCCCTATGCCGGCGTCAGCGTGCCGATGCCGAAGATCCACGAAAGCGTGTTCGAGCGGATCGACAGCGGTGCCAATGCCTATGCCCCGATCGGACTTCCACCGCACTATGTGGTCGTCTCCCGCAGCGGCCAGGTGACACCGCTGGGACTGAATACGTTTGAAACGCCCAGTGGCGCGCCGGCGCGTCATGCCGCGCAGGAGAAGCTGTGGAATTTCGTCTGGATGCGGCGGATCGCCTACTTCGCCACGCTGGCGGCGTCGCTGCATTTGGCGACGTTCTGGTTGTTCCACAACCAGCACAAGGAGCACGAATTCAGCTCCTGGTTCAGGATGATCTCGGAGCTGGTGCGCTTCATCGAGTCATTCCTGCCCGCCTCGTTTCATTGGTGGACCGATTGGTATGCCGGCAACCCGGAATGGTTCGCCGGCGGCATCATCGCCGCTATCGCGCTGATGGCTGTGGGCAGTTCGCTGAGCGCAACGATCAGTGACAGGATGCGGATCATCTGGCGTGACCGCGCGAACCCGACGCCGCTCTCCGGGTTCATGCACGAGGCGATCTATCGCTTCCGGACCAGCACGATCTATCAGTGGATCCTCAATGTCGGGAAGCGGCATGTTGTTCCGTTCGCACTGACAGCCTTGCTGGTCTGGTTCGGCGCGACGCTGCTGAGCCATTTCCTGTTCAATGCCGCGGATTCGATGGGCGCCTTCTGCAAGGGGAGCGCGGCGGACAAGCTCGTCGCCGTCGACAAGGGTATCCCGCAGGATGCGGCCGACTTCGACACCAGCGCGATCTGTGCGCCGACCGGGCTCAAGGTCCGCACCGGGTTCAGGTACGAGATCGCGATCACGATGTCGGAGCCGTGGCAGGACGCCGGACGCGCGGTCACGCCGATCGGATACCGGACCTCGACCATCGAGGGCGCCAAACGCTGGCGCGGATACGCCACGATCTTCCTGCGGCGCATCCTGTTCCGGCCATGGTTCAGGCTGATCGCACGGGTCGGAGAAACCGGCGTCGACGAGTATTTCCTCGACCCCTTGCCGGCGCCGAACACCGACCCGCAGGTCTACAAGGCGAGGTTCACCGCCGATCGCAGCGGCGAGATCTTCCTCTACGTCAACCAGGCCGTCATCGGCCTGCCCTGGATCACCAAATGGTTCTACGGCGATCACAATGGTAAGGCGAAGGTCACGGTGAAGCTGCTCTAGACAGCTGCAACAGCGGCGGAACGGTCGACACGGCGTGATCCATCTGTGATCCAGCCGATAGTTTCAGTTGCATACCTTGTTCCATACTCCCCTTGCTAGACGAGCTGCCAGGCGCCTGGAACGATCCGACGCGACACGTCGAATCTGCTGCGGCGCAGACGCGCCAGCTTCATATCGAGCAGATATTTCTCATCAGTGATTTGGAGGCATCACCATGATTTCCACAATTCAGGCGTTTCCAACCACCGACGGCATCTTCGTGGTTTGGGAGGTCGCGGCAATGATCCCGGACTGCCTCGGCTTTGCGCTCTATCGTCAGCAGCAGGGCAAGAACGCGACCGTCGTCGACACCTGGGTCGGATTCGAGGATCAGGTGCAGGGTCACAAGGCGGGAGATCATCGGCCGAGCACCGAATGGCCGGTGCAGAAGACCAACTGGACCGATTTCCTGGCCCCGGCCGATGCGCCGGTCCGCTATGGCGTCGTTCCGGTTCTCAAGGACGGCGCCACCAAGGTGAAGCCCGCCTACAGCGCGCCGGCGACATGGACCGACTACGTCTCGGCCACGCCGTCGGGCCCGCTGAAGCCGTGGTTCAACCGCGGCACGATCTCGGCACAATGGCTGTCGCGCGCGATCGGCACCACGCCGAAGGCCTCCCAGACGCTGGAGAAGGCGATCTCCACCAAGGGCAACAAGATCCGCGACTTCCTCAAGGGCGAGCTTGGCGCGCGCTTGCTCGCTCTGCTGGCCGGGGCCAAGAAGGACAAAGTCGACGTCTATGTCGCGCTCTACGAGCTCAACGATCCTGAATTGATCGCTGCGCTGACCGCGCTGAAGGGCAAGGCGCACGTCGTGCTCGGCAACAGCACCGGCAAGTCCGACGCCACCGCAAAGGAGACCGAGAAGAACGCCGGCGTGCTGAAGAAGGCGGGCGTCGACATCGTCCGCCGCAAGATCGCACCGGCTCGTTACGCGCACAACAAGTTCGCGGTGTTCTGCGACGGCGCGCAGACACCGAAAGTGGTTTGGACCGGCAGCACCAACTGGACCCGGACCGGGCTCTGCACCCAGAACAACAATGGGCTGGAGATCACCGACGACAAGATCGCGGCGGCCTATCACGAGCATTGGAAGGCGGTCTACGCCGACGGCAGCAAGTCGCCGAAGGCGCTGGCCGTGGCCGGCAATCACGTCTGGCCGTTCACGATCGGCAACTCGAACATCAGTGTCTGGTTCACGCCGACCACCAAGAGCGGCGATCTCAAGGAAGCGACCAAGATGATCGAGGACGCCGAGCATGGTGCGGTGTGCCTGATGCTCAATCCCGGCAACAAGGGCCTGCTCGGCCCGATCCTGGAGAAGGCGCAGGACAAGAACCTCTATGTGCGCGGGGTGCTCAACAACTTCCCGGCGCAGGGCAAGGACAGTCCGAAGGATCAGCTGCAACTGCTGGCCGGCAGCGGCCAGCAGCAGGTCTTCAAGGGCAAGCAGATTGCCGACGTGATCCGGCCCGCCGGCATCGACAAGACCGCCGACTGGTGGCAGCACCAGATCAAGAACACCGGAAAATTCATGATCGCCGTGCACAGCAAGGTGATCGTGCTGGATCCGGCCGGCAAGAACCCGGTGGTCATGACCGGCTCGCACAATTTCTCCGACCGCGCCAGCACCAAGAACGACGATAACCTCGTCATCATCAGAGGCGATTCACAGCTGGCGCTGACCTACGCCGCGCGCATCGTCAGCATCTACGGCCAGTATCGCTGGCAGGCCTGGCGCAACACGCCGGAAGGCCAGAAGGACAAGGGTCTGAAGCGCAGCGACACGTGGCTGAGCAGCCGCATCGGCAAGGGCTGGGCGCAAATCGAAACCCGTTTCTGGCTCGGAACGGCCTGAGGCCGGCGATCCGTCATGACATACGGGCAGCATTGCCGCTGCCCGCATGATCCTCACCGTCAAACTACGCCGCGCGGCCGACCGAGGCGTCGAGGTGCTTCAGCTTCGGCAAGACCTCCTGCTTCAGCAGCCGCAGCGAATTGTGCCAGGCTTCGGGCTTGTGCTTGTAGTCGAAGCCGAACACCAGCAGCACGCCGAAGCCGCCGACCTCCTGATAGATCTTCTCGATCTTCTCGGTGACGGTCGCGGGCGAGCCGACGATCCAGTTGTTGCGGGCGCAATACTCGACCGTGACGTCGCTGTCGGGCACGTCGGGCGACGCCTTCAGATAATCCTTGAAACCAAAGTGCCCGAGCAATGGCAGGAAATACTCGCCCATCATCCGGCCCATCATGTCGCCGGTCGACAGCCTCCATGCCTCCTCGTCGGTGTCGGCGACGAACACTTCGCGCACCATCCGCCAATCCCTGCGGCTCGGCTTGCGGCCGGTCTTGGCCGCGCCGGCTTCGACCGAGTCCCAGTGACTGCCGACATAGGCGGGGTTGAGGTTGAGGCTCATCGGGATGAAGCCGCGCTCGCCTGCGAGCTTGAGCGTATCCGAGTTCTTCGACAGCCCCGCGACGCCGATCGGCGGATGCGGCGCTTGCTGCGGCTTGATGTGCGGTTTGAGGAAATCGAACATCGCGTCCGGCTTGGTCACCGTCCAGAACTTGCCCTTGTGGGTCCACGGAGCCGGCTCGGTCCACATCTTCAGGATGATCTCGAGCGCCTCGCGGGTCATGTCGCGGTTCTGGCCGGACATGCCGTCGACGTTGAACATCGCCCAGTCGCTCGGCAGGCCCGAGGCGGCGACGCCGAAATTGAGCCGCCCGTTCGAGAGATGATCGAGCATCGCGACGCGGTTCGCCAGTTCGGCCGGATGATGATACGGCAAGAGGAAACCGCCGGGTCCGATGCGGATGGTCTTGGTCTGCAGCAGCGCTTGCGCGATCAACAGATCCGGCGACGGATGCGGCTCCCAGGGCGCGGTGTGGTGCTCGCCGATCCAGGCTTCCTGATAGCCGAGCTCGTCCAGCCACCGCAGCACCTGCAGGTCCCAGTCGTGGCCCTCTTTCAGTCCGCACTCCGGCGGATGCGACGGCATCGCGAAGTATCCGAGTTCCATGGGCTTCCTCTCTTTGTTCGATACGTGTCTTCCGCACGCGCTCCGGAGAGTACCTGCCCCGGCTACGGCAGAACAATGGCTTTGTCGCATGCCGCCCGGCCGGGAATCACACGTAAGGCGTCCCCTTCAGCATGGCCGCGATGCCCGAAAAGCTTCGCTCCATGATCTGCAGGAAGGTTGCACGTGACGACGCGGCCGACCTGCGGGCCTTGTGCTCCCGAAGCCCTTCCGCGTAAGCGACGGTCAGCGCCGTGACCACCATCGACGCGGCGAGCCGGGCGTCGGCATCGGCGAGCGGCCGCTTGATGGCGCCCGCCAGCACAGCTGCAAGATCATCGATCAACTCGTCGCGCATCTCGCGCGCCCGCGCCGAGAGCGCCGGGCTGTCGGCAACGGTGCGCCAGAATTTTGCCGTTGCATCGGTAAATTTCGCGAACGGATGCACCCGGTCCGCGAGGCTCTGCACCAGCTTGCGCAGCGTCATCAGCGGCGCTTCGCCGGCTGGACGCTCGGCAAAGGCGGCCTTCAGAATCTGGCGGCTCTCCTCTTCACGGTCGAAGAACAGATCTTCCTTGCGCGGAAAGTAATTGAACACCGTCATCCGGGAGACCTCGGCAGCCTCGGCAATTTCGGCCACCGAGACATTGTCGAAGCCGCGCTCCAGGAACAGCTCGGTGGCGACATCCGAGATCGCCTGGCGCGTCGCCTCCTTCTTCCGCTCCCGCAATCCGTCCCGATTTGACATGGAAGAATTTGTACCATAAAAAATATTATACTTGGTACAAATTTACGGTGACGACTTGACGCGTGAACGGACGGATGTGGTTGTGGTCGGCGCCGGACCGACCGGACTGCTGCTGGCGATCGAATTGACCCTGGGCGGCGCCGACGTGATCGTCATCGAGCGGCTGGCGGAGCCTGACCAGACCATCAAGGCCGGCGCGATCGGCGCCCTCGCCGGCGAAGCGCTGGAGCGCCGTGGCCTTGCCGAGGCGATGGATGCGGTCGAACGCAGCATGGCGGACAGCATGTCCAGGCTCATGAAGCGTGCGGACGGCGAGTCGGAGCTGCCGTTCAAGAAATTCGGCGGTCACTTCTCCGGCATCTTCGGGATTGACCAGACGCGTCAGCGCGAGCCGGACCGGCGGTTGCGCGGCGTGAACCAGCAAGCCCTGGAGAAAATGCTCGGCGAGCGCGCCCAGGCACTGGGTATCGCGATCAGGCGCGGCTGCGAACTGAACGATTTCGAGGATGCCGGAGACGGCGTCCTGACGAGGGCAAGGAGCGCGTCCGGCGATGTGGAGTTGCACTCCGCGTATCTGGTCGGCTGCGACGGCGGACGCAGCGCGGTGCGCAAGCGCGCGGGCTTCGACTTCCCTGGCACCGAACCGACGCTCACCGGACACCAGGCCATCGTCGACCTCGATCATCCGGATCGTCTGCTCCCGGTCGGCTGGCGGCGGACGCCGGTCGGCATGATGGCCTATGGACCGATTCCGGGCCGGGTGTTCATGGCCGAGTTCGACGGACCGCCGACGGATCGCAGCGCGCCGGTGACGCGCGAGGAGATCGAGACCACCCTGCGCCGGATCAGCGGTGCCGACGTTCGTGTCACCGCGGTCAAGACCGCCACCCGCTTCACCGACAATGCGCGGCAGGCCGACAGCTATCGCAGGGGCCGCGTGCTGCTGGCGGGCGACGCCGCGCATGTGCACTCGCCGTTCGGCGGGCAAGGCTTGAATCTCGGCCTGCTCGATGCGGCCAATCTCGGCTGGAAGCTCGCGGCGGTCGTGTGCGATCGCATGCCGGAAAGCCTGCTCGACAGCTACACGGCAGAGCGGCATCCGATCGCGGCCAAGGTGCTCGCCAACACCCGCGCCCAGGTCGCGTTGATGCGGCCTGACGTCATGACGGACGCCCTGCGCGACATCGTCGCCGACCTGATGAGCGGCGACGAGGGGACTCGCTACTTCGGCGAGATGATCAGCGGCATCAAGATCCGTTACGACCTCGGCAGCGATCATGCATCGGTCGGCCGGCTCTCCGGCAATTTCGCGCTCGGCGACGACGGCGCGGCAACAACGCTGTTCGATCAGATGGAGGACGGCAGGGCCGTGCTGGTCGATGCAACGGGCGGGGCCGCGTCAGCGATCGCGGCTCGCTGGGACATGCTCGTACGATGCGTACCAAGGCGCGCCGGCCCGTCGCTGCTGATCCGCCCCGATGCCTGCATCGCGTGGGCCGACGGCGAGGACTTGGCGGGCCTCGACGCCGCGCTCACGCGCTGGTTCGGTGCCCGAACAGGATGAATTGCATCGTCATTCCGGCGATGCGCAGCATCGAACCCGGAATCTCGAGATTCCGGGGTCGGTCCTGACGGTGGGTGAACTTAGCGCGTCCCGAACGTGGTCTTGCCGAACAGCGCCTTTTGCGTCGAGGGTTGCGAGCGCCAGTATTGCGGCGGCGCGCTCACCTCGCCGCCGAGCTCGGCGGCAGCGTGCCAACCCCAGCGTGGGTCGTAGAGCATGCCGCGGGCGAGCGCGACCATGTCGGCCTTGCCTGAGGTAACGATCTCCTCCGCCTGCTTCGCTTCGGTGATCAGGCCGACCGCCATCGTGGTGACGCCGGTCGCCTCCTTCACCGCCTGCGCCGCCGGCACCTGGTAGCCCGGACCGAGCGGAATCTTCTGCAGCGGCGACACGCCGCCGGAGGAGACGTCCATCCAGTCGACGCCACGCTTCTTCAGCTCCTTGGCAAATTCGATGGTCTGCGCGAGATCCCAGGCTCCCTCGACCCAGTCGGTCGCCGACACCCGCATGCCGATCGGCTTGTGATCCGGGAATACGGCGCGCACCGCATCGAACACTTCCAGCGGGAAGCGCATGCGGTTTTCGAGCGAGCCGCCATAGCGGTCGGTCCGCTTGTTGGCGATCGGCGACAGGAACTGGTGCAGCAGATAGCCGTGCGCGCCGTGCAGCTCGAGCGCATCGATGCCGAGCCGGTCGGCCCGCCGGGCGGCCGCGACAAAGGCCTCGCGAATGCGCTTCAGGCCGGCGTCATCGAGCGCCAGCGGCGGCGCCTCGCTTTCCTTATGCGGGACAGCCGACGGCCCAACCGTCTGCCAGCCGCCTTCGGCAATCGGGATCAATTGCCCGCCCTCCCAGGGACGCTGGCTCGAAGCCTTGCGGCCGGCATGGGCGAGCTGCATCGCGACCGCCGCCTTCGAATGCTTGCGCACCGAGGCCAGGATCGGCTTCAGCGCCGCCTCGTTGGCATCGCTGTAGAGGCCGAGGCAGCCCGGCGTGATCCGCCCGATATCCTCGACATGGGTGGCCTCGATGCAGAACATCGCGGCGCCCGACAGCGCCAGCATGTTGATGTGGGTGAAGTGCCAGTCATTGGCGGAGCCGTCGATGGCCGAATACTGGCACATCGGCGAGACCATGATCCGGTTGGAGAGCTTGAGGCTGCGCAGTTCGATCGGGGAAAACAGGGTGCTCATGCGAGGGGTATCCGGGATCGGGGAAACGGCCACGATAAGATAGAGGCGGCCGCCGCGATCACCAACTGCCGCGGTCGCCGAACGGGCCGGGGCAGATCAGCAATGCGATAACAGTGACCCGCAGGCCGGCGCCTCAGTCCACCAGCGTGAATTGCAGCAGCAAATTGCGCTGGATCAGGGAGAAATTGTCGTCGGAGATCATGGTCAGCACGGTCTCGCCCTCCGCCGTGACATGGGCGTCGATGCCTTCCATGTTGTCGATCTCGTTGCCGAGATCGGCATTGAAGATCGCCGGACCATCGACGACGGCGCCGGGCGCGATGTCCGACAAAGCGAGGCGGCGGATGCGAATGCCGGCGCCGCCGAGCCAGGAGAATTTCCGCTCCAGGATCAGCAGATCGCCCGACGGCAGCAGGACCGCGTCGCTGATGTCGAAGTTCTCGGTGCGGCGGACGCTGAACTGGCCCGGCGTCTTGCCGCCGACCAGGAAGGCGATCAGGTTGCCGCCGGCATCGAGCCCGCGTTCGGAAAGCGCGATCAGCGTACCGGCCAGCGGCTGGCTCGCCGGTGTGGCTTTGGGCATGACCTTGGGCACGAAGACGAGCGCCTCGAGCCCCTTGTTGATGGGCAGCTTGCGCGCCGCCGTGGGCAGCGGCACCACCTCGCCGCGCGCGCGGGTGAAGCCCTTGGCGAAATCGTAGCGCAGCACCTGGTTGACCCGCTCGAGCCCGACATAGGCAATGGAGCCGTCGAGCGCGAGCGATTCCGAATCATACCAGCCGCGGGTCGCGGTGATCGGTTTGCCGTGGGCGTCGAGCAGCGGCGCCGCCTCGACATCGTCGAGCCCGGCCATCTCCCGGCCGCGATAGACGATGCGGCCGGTGAACCAGGTGCCCTGGTCGCTGACCGCGATGAAGCGCTCGCCTTTGGCATCGAGCCGCAGCGCGGACAGGCCGCCGAAGCCGGTGAACGACGAGGTCAGGATCAGGCCGCTGCGATATTCCAGCGCGCCGAACCGCACCCGCGCACGATCGCGGATATCGAACGACGGCAGCGGCCGCGCGTTGACCTCGACAGCTGCGGGTTCGTCGACGCGGTGACGGCCCGGCCTGCCGGGCGGTCCCGGCGTCAGCGCCGGCTGGCTCGCGCCCTGCGCCTGTGCGAGACGCGGCAATGCTGCGGCCGACAGTCCCGCCGCCATCCCTTGCAGGACGTGGCGGCGGCTAGAGCCTTTTCCGTTCCGATTGAATCGGAACGGGGCTCTAGGTTCTTGTTTTGACGCGTTTTCTTTACGCGAACCGGTATCTACTTCGCTCGAAAACGCTCCAGGCGGTGGGAGCATGTCTCACGAGTGGAGGCGGCGCCGCGTGCCCGGTGCGGGTGCCGAGCCGTGGGTCTCGCTGAACAGCTCGGCGAGCTTTTCGGTGATGGCGCCGCCAAGCTCTTCGGCGTCCACGATGGTGACGGCGCGGCGATAATAGCGCGTCACGTCATGACCGATGCCGATCGCGATCAGCTCGACCGGCGAGCGGGTCTCGATCTCCTCGATGATGTGACGCAGGTGCCGCTCGAGATAGTTGCCGGGATTGACCGACAGCGTGGAATCGTCGACCGGCGCGCCGTCGGAGATCATCATCAGGATGCGGCGCTGCTCGGGACGCGCGAGCAGACGCTTGTGCGCCCAGTCGAGCGCCTCGCCATCGATGTTCTCCTTGAGCAGGCCCTCGCGCATCATCAGGCCGAGATTCTTGCGCGCACGACGCCACGGTGCGTCGGCCGACTTGTAGATGATGTGGCGCAGATCGTTGAGGCGGCCGGGATTGGCCGGCTTGCCGGCCGCAAGCCACGCCTCGCGCGACTGCCCGCCCTTCCAGGCGCGGGTGGTGAAGCCCAGGATCTCGACCTTGACGCCGCAACGCTCCAGCGTGCGCGCCAGGATGTCGGCGCAGGTGGCGGCAACCGTGATCGGACGACCGCGCATCGAACCTGAATTGTCGAGCAGCAGCGTCACCACGGTGTCGCGGAAGGTCGCCTCCTTCTCATGCATGAAGGACAGCGGATGATAGGGATCGGTGACGACGCGCGACAGCCGCGCCGGATCGAGGATGCCTTCCTCGAGATCGAAGTCCCAGGCGCGGTTCTGCTGCGCCATCAGGCGGCGCTGCAGGCGGTTGGCGAGCCGCGCCACGATGCCCTGCAGATGCGCGAGCTGCTTGTCGAGATAGGAGCGCAGCCGTTCGAGCTCGTCGTGATCGCAGAGATCTTCCGCGGCGATCACCTCGTCGAACTTCGGCGCAAACGCGTGATATTCCGGACCACGCGGCTCGTTCTGGCCGCGCGAATTCGGCCGTGTCGCCTCGCCCGGCGTCTCGTCGTCGCCCAGTTCGCCGTCGTCGAACGTGTCTGACGTGGAGGCCTGCGCGCTCTCCATCGCGCTTTCGCTCATCTCTTCCGCGCTCGTCTGGGCCTGGTCGGCGCTCATCTCCTGCGCGGCGTCGGAATCGGGCGAACCCTCGGCACCGGACTGATCGTTCTCGCCGTCCTGGTTCTCGTCCTGATCCTCGTCGTCGTCGGAATCCATGTTGCGGTCGTCGCCGAGATCGAGCGCCGACAGCAGATCGTGGACCATGTCACCGAACCTCGCCTGGTCCTCGGTGAAACGGCTGAGCTGGTCGAGCCGCGAGCCGATCTTGTCCTCCAGCGTCGGACGCCAGAGATCGACCATCTTCTTGGCGGCCGCCGGCGGCGCCATGCCGGTCAGGCGTTCGCGCACCAGCATCGCCAGCGCATCCGACAACGGAGCATCGGCGCGGTCGGTGATCTCGTCATACTTGCCGCGGTGGAAATGATCGTCGAGCATCGCGGTGAGGTTCTTCGCAACGCCGGCCATCCGCCGCGAGCCGATCGCCTCGACGCGCGCCTGCTCGACCGCCTCGAACACGCCGCGCGCCTGCGGATTGCCCGGCATCAGCTTGCGATGCACCTTGGGATCGTGACAGGCGATCTTGAGCGCGATCGAGTCGGCGTGGCCGCGCACGATCGCCGCATCGCGCTTGGTCATCTTGCGCGCCGGCTCCGGCAACCGCGCCTTGCCGGGCGCAAGCCCCGGCCGCTCGGCGGCGAAAGAGACCTCGAGCTCCGGCTTCCTGGCGATCGCCTTCAGACAGGCCGACACCGAGCGCTTGAACGGCTCGGTCGGCGCTTCCTTCGATCCGGGACGGAATTTGATATTGGAGGTTGTCATAGCGATTTCGTAAACCAGTGGCGTGTGACGCCGCCGGGATACCCCTCAATCGAACCGAACTCTTTATATCCATTGGCGCGGTAGAAGCCCGGCGCCTGGAAGCTCATCGTATCCAGATAGGATCGCGTCGCTCCGAAGCGCCGCGCCTCGTCTTCGATCGCCTTGATCAGCTTCGCGCCAAAACCCTTGTTGCGAAACTTCTGCTCCATCCAGAACAGCTGGATGAACAACACCGCGGTCCAGACCTCGCCGACGATGCCGCCGACGATCTCGTCGCCTTGCCGCAGCGAGATGGCGAAGCGCTTGTATTTCTGCTTCCCCATCTTCTCGCTGTTGTAGCGGAGCAATCCGCCGAGCACCGCTTTCTTCGTCTGTGTGACTGTGCGCTCGACGGAGATTTTCGGCATGGACTAGCTGAGCGCCACGTTGACCGAGGATTCCGGCAACTCGACGTTGAAGCAGCGCTGGTAGAACTCGGCGACCAGCGGCCGCTCCAGCTCGTCACACTTGTTGAGGAAGGTGACGCGGAACGCGAAGCCGATGTCGTTGAAGATGTCGGCGTTCTCGGCCCAGGTGATCACCGTGCGCGGGCTCATCACCGTCGACAGGTCGCCGTTGGCGAACGCGTTGCGGGTGAGATCCGCCAGCCGCACCATCTTGTTGACGATGTCGCGGCCTTCCTGCGTGCGATAGTGCTTCGCCTTCGCCAGCACGATCTCAACTTCCTCGTCATGGGCGAGGTAGTTCAGCGTGGTGACGATCGACCAGCGGTCCATCTGGCCCTGGTTGATCTGCTGGGTGCCGTGATAGAGGCCCGAGGTGTCGCCGAGGCCGACCGTGTTGGCGGTCGAGAACAGGCGGAACGCCGGGTGCGGCTTGATCACCTTGTTCTGGTCGAGCAGCGTCAGGCGGCCGGACACCTCCAGCACGCGCTGGATCACGAACATCACGTCCGGACGGCCGGCGTCGTACTCGTCGAACACCAGCGCGATGTTGTGCTGCAGCGCCCAGGGCAGGATGCCGTCGCGGAATTCCGTGACCTGCTTGCCCTCCTTGACCACGATGGCATCCTTGCCAACGAGATCGATACGGCTGATGTGGCTGTCGAGGTTGACGCGCACGCAGGGCCAGTTGAGGCGGGCGGCAACCTGCTCGATGTGAGTCGATTTGCCGGTGCCGTGATAGCCGGTGACCATCACGCGGCGGTTCTTGGCAAAGCCGGCGAGGATCGCGAGCGTGGTGGCGCGGTCGAAGCGATAGTCGCTGTCGACTTCCGGCACATGCGGATCGACTTCGGAATAGGCCGGAACTTCCAGATCGCTATCGATCCCGAAGACCTGCCGAACCGACACCTTCATGTCGGGCAACCCGACGGGTTCTTGCGCTTTGGTCTGGACGGCCGTCGTCATTCATCCTCCGAGGTCCCGGGCATTCCCGAAACCAGATTTAGGTCATTTGGCTGCGGATGGGGTGCTACGCACAAGCCTAGCAGAGAGCATCGGCCGGCAGAAGCCCACGGGCAAATCAAAGTTCCGTTGTTGTATCATAAAGATAGGCGCGAAACTCGGTTTTTGGAAGGCTGCTCTGCAAATCCCGCCGTACTTTCGCCGCAGCGCCACGGCGGCCTGCCCGGCGAGGCACTTTTCAGCCCGGTGGGGAGTTGTTAGCTCTCGGACCTGTTTCACCGCACCCAGGGATTCTGTGACCTCATTCCTTGACCCATTGATCGCGTTCGTTTCGGCCCATGCCTGGCTCGCCTATCTGACGCTGTTTCTGGCCGCCCTGCTGGAAGCAGTCCCGGTGGTTGGCTCGCTGGTGCCGGGGTCGACCATCATCCTGGCGCTGAGCGCGCTGGTCCCGGGCGGCGAATTGAAGCTCGTGCCGGTGCTGGCCGCCGCGGCCGCCGGCGCGATGCTCGGCGACGGCACCGCCTACCTGATCGGCTACCGCAGCCAGCGCGAGATCCTGTCGGCCTGGCCGCTTTCCAACTACCCGCGCGTGGTCGCGCAGAGCGAGGCCTTCTTCAACCGCTGGGGCGTGCTCGCGGTGTTCTTCGCCCGCTTCGTGCCGCCGATTCGCGCCTTTGTGCCGATCACCGCCGGCGCGCTCGACATGCCGCCGGCGCGCTTCTACGCGATCAACATCCCAGCGATCCTGCTCTGGGCACCGGCGCATGTGTTGCCCGGCGTGCTCGCCGTCACCGCGCTGCACGACTATGCCGGCCTGCCGCATCATCAACATGTCGGCAAGCACCTGTGGATGTTCGCGGTCGCGGGTTGCGCCGTCATCCTGTCGCTGGCGATCTGGACCATCCGCCGCCGGCATGGCGGCGGCCTGATCGAACCGGCCAAGCCGGCAAAATAGCCTGATCTTTTTGCGCATGATCTCTTCGGAAAACCGGTCCCCACTTTTCCGGATCATGCGCTAGATACTATTGGTCGTGCCGGCCCGCCCCGGTGCCGGGCCGACATAGCGCGCGCGGGGCCTGATCAGCTTGCCAAGCTGAAGCTGCTCGCTGGCATGCGCGATCCAGCCGACGCTGCGGGCCATCGCAAACAGCGCGAGCTCGCTCCCTGCGGGCATCCGCAGCGCATGGATCAGCACCGCCAGCGCGTAATCGATGTTGACGAACTCGCCGGTCGCTTCCGCGATCCGCTCAGGCACCTCCCTGGTGAATTTGCGCGGTGCGCCGGCCCGCGTCAGGGCCTCGAGCAGCGAGATCGCGCGCGGATCGCCCTTCTTGTAGACGCCGTGCCCGAAGCCGGCGAAGCGTTCGCCGAGCGCGACCCGCTCGCGGACCACGGGCGCAACGTCATTGTCGATCATGGTCTTGACCAGGCGCGAGGCGAGCACGCCGGCGCCGCCATGCATCGGCCCCTTCAACGCGACGAGACCCGCGATCACGGAGTCGTACAGATTGAGGCCGGTCGATGCCGCGCAGCGCGCCGTGAAGGTGGAGGCGTTCAATTCGTGATCCGCGAGCAGCACCAGCGCGCGGCGAATCAGGTCGGCCGCGTGCTTGTTGTCCGGCGTCCAGACCCGCGCCACCTGCTCATGCAGCGGCTCGGCCGATGGCACGGCGTTCAGCATGGTCGCGACCAGCAGCCGCAGGATGCGCCCGCCAACCATCGCACGGCCATCAGGCGCGCGGGTGAAGGCACCGGGATCGGCACTCGCCGCCAGCGCCAGCACCGCGACCGTCCGGTCGATCGGCTGGGCGCGCCGCGCGGCCTCGGCGATCGCGCGCATCTCATCCGAGACATGGGGGCAATTGTCCGACGCGAACGGATCGACGCCGGTGACGTCCCACAGCAGTGTCGCGGTGTGCTCCAGCGTGTCACGCTCGGCGAGATCGACGCAGTTCACGCCGCGATAGATCGGGCCCTGCTCGGTGATGGTCGCGATCGCCGAATCCATCACCGGCAGATCGGCGTCGAAATTGCGAAAGCCGCGCGGCTCCGGTGACGGCACGCGGCGCTCCTTCAACCCCCTGATGTCCTCGGCACGGTAGCGGTGGCTGCGCGAATCCGGCGACGGCTCGGAGCGGATCAGGCCGCGGCTGACATAGGCATAGAGGGTCGCCGGCGAGATCGCGAGCTCGGCGGCGGCCTCGCGGGCGGAGAGGTAAAGCTCGGCGGATTTTTTCATATTGATTTATATAATCAAGATTGATCAACTCGTCGAGAGGCCCGACCTTCAAGGTGTGAAGCAAGGAGATCGGGCCATGAACATGATTCTCACCAAGAGCCAGATCGGTCTGGAAGGCGTTCCCGCCGCCGAGACCGTGTTGAGCCATGTCGACGGCGAGCGCGGCGAGTTGATCATCGCCGGCGAGCACGTCGCCAACCTCGCGGGCAAGTCGAGCTTCGAGGGCGTCACGGCGCGGCTGTGGAACGGCGCCACCGGCAAGTCGCTGAGCGAGGCCAACGTCCGCGCCGGCCTCGGCGCCGCCCGCGAACGCGCCTTTGCGCGACTGCCGGACCTGATGCCGGCGACGCGCGGCATGTCGATCGTCGACGGCTTCCGGGCCGCGATCGCTGGCCTTCGCGGCGAGAACGGGCTGGAGCACGAGGCGACGATCGTCGGCGCCTTCCCGGTGATCGCGGGCGCCCTGGTGCAGCACGCCAAGGGACATGCCCCGATCGCGCCGGACCCGAACGCCAGCCACGCCGCCGACACGCTGCGGATGCTGCGGGGGCGCAAGGCCGAGCCGCGCGAGGTAGCGGCGCTCGACGCCTATTTCGTCACCGTCTGCGACCACGGCATGAATGCATCGACCTTCACCACGCGGGTGATCGCCTCGACCCAGGCCGATCTGTTCGCGGCCATCACCGGCGGCTATTGCGCGCTGACCGGCCCGCTGCATGGCGGCGCGCCGGAGCCGGTGCTGGAGATGTTGGACGCAATCGGCACCCGTGAGCGCATCAAGCCCTGGGTCGACGGCGCGCTGGCGCATGGCGAACGGCTGATGGGCTTTGGACATCGGGTCTATCGCGTGCGTGACCCGCGCGCCGATGTGCTGAAGGTCGCGATCGAGCGCCTGGAGGCCAGCGGCGCCGACCTGCCGTTTGCCGGCGAGGTCGAGGCCTATATCCGCGCAGCGCTGCGCAAGAAGAACCCGGAGCGGCCGCTCGAGACCAATGTCGAGTTCTTCACCGCGATCCTGCTCGATGGGCTGGAGATCCCGCGCCAGGCGTTCACGCCGATCTTCGCGGTGGCCCGTGCCGCCGGCTGGACCGCGCACGCGCTGGAACAGCGGCGCACCGGCCGGCTGATCCGGCCGAGCTCTTCGTATGTCGGAGCAGTGCCGAAGGGTTAAGTGACAAGCGAACAAGCCGTAGCCCGGATGGAGCGCAGCGAAATCCGGGAACGGTGTGACCGCGGATCGATGGGTCCCGGATTGCGCTTCGCTTCATCCGGGCTACAAAACTGCATCGTCGGACGATGGGTTAGACATCTCGTAAACGCAATAACCGCCGGTGGTTATGGGCCCCTGCTTTCGCAGGGGCGACGGAGGCAACAGCTTACGCCTCGCGCACCACGGTCTTCAGATAATTGTACGCCTTGATGATCTCGATCAGGCGATCCTCGGTGGAGCGGTCGCCGCCGTTGGCGTCGGGGTGGTGCTGCTTCACCAGCGCCTTGTATTTCGACTTGACGTCTTCGAGCGTCGCGCCGGCGCCGAGCCCCATCACCAGCAGCGCCTTGCGCTCGGCGTTCATGACCTTGCGGGTCTCGGGCTTGGGCTCCGCGCCACCCGGTCCGGGACGCCAGCGGCCGCGGCCGTTGAGCTCGGAGAACACGTGGAACGGATCGGAGGCGGCGTCGAGCCCGCTCTCCTTCTTGCCGTTGTTGGCGCCCATCTTCCAGGTCGGACGGTGGCCGGTCAGCGCGTCCTTCTGGTAGCGCGCGACGTCGTCAGGATTCATGCCCTGGAAGAAATTGTAGGACTGGTTGTACTCACGGACGTGTTCGAGACAGAAGTGCCAATACTCGCGCGAATTCTCGCGGCCCTTCGGGGCGCGGTGCGCGCCCTTGTTCTGGCAACCCGCCCACTCGCAGGTCACGGCCTGCTCGCCGGCCTGCGCCTGGCGCTTCGCACTCACCTTGGTCGGCTTGATGCGAATGGAGTCGAAGAATTTTGATGAATCGATCGGCATGTTCTCTTTGACTACGCAATGCACAAATCTTCAAGTCTTGACATTGCGCAGACCTCGTTTCCCGCTTGCACCATTGACGAAAAGCCGTCGCGGACCTAACTCCGCCGCCATGAGCACCAAAGACGCTATCATAAACAAGTTGCGTGAAGCTTTCTTGCCCGAAAGCCTCGACGTGGTCGATGAGTCACATCTGCATGAGGGCCACGCCGGCCACAGGCCAGGCGGCGAGACGCATTTCAGGGTATATATTGTGTCTCCGGCCTTCGAAGGGAAGAGCCGGATCGAACGCCATCGCATGATAAATGCGACGCTGGCGCAGGAACTCGCCGGCTCGGTGCATGCGCTGGCGATCCACGCCCACGGCCCCGGGGAAAAGCCGCGCTAGCTCGCGCTTGGCTCAAGACGAAGCAGTGGTTTTCCGTTATTGAGAACAAGACTCCCGGCGATGGACCCGCTCCATGTCTGAGCAGGCAAATGACGGACCGCATCGCCACGCTTGATATGGGGCCATTGATGATCCCTTGCTGGCCACGTTTCCGGTCGATTGTCGCCGCCGCCGGCCTGCTCCTGATCTGCGCGATGCGCCCGGCCTCGGCACTGGATATGCCGAGCCCGTTCGTCCAGGAGGTGCTGATCAAGAGCATCCTGGTCTCGCTCAACGACGCGGTGGCCGCGAACAATTTCACCGTGTTCCACGCCAAGATCTCAAAGCCGTTCCGCGACCAGTTTTCGCCGGACAAGCTGAAGACGATCTTCAAGGATCTGGTCGACAAGCACGCGGTGTTCGACGCCGTGGTCGCCAAGCCGATTGTGCTCGATGAGGACGCCAAGATCGACGACAAGGGCGTGTTGCGGCTCAAGGGCCATTTCGACACCACGCCCAAGCAGGTGAAGTATCAGCTCGGCTTCATCCCCTCCGACGGCGCGTGGAAGCTGTCAGGCATCACGATCGATATCGAGTAGCATTCGGAATAGTCGCCAGACCGTCATCCTGAGGCGCGAGCCCTTGCGAGCCTCGAAGGATGCGCGACCACCAGCCGGGCCGTCGACCCTTCGAGACGCCGCTTCGCGGCTCCTCCAGCGACAACGGCAAAGCCGTTGCGCGGGGGTGACGGGGATAGGCTTCGTTCGCCGGACCAGGACTAGAACGCCGTCCCCGCCCGCTTCGGCTTCTTCTCGTCGAGCTCGGCGGCCTCGCGCGGGACCGCGACGATGCGCAGCGCGGTGATGCGGTTGCGCTCGCGGCGGAGCACGCGGAAGCGGAAGCCGTGGAAGGTGAAGCTCTGGCCGCGATCGGGAATCGACCGCGCCTCGTGGATCACGAGGCCGGCAACCGTGGTCGCCTCCTCGTCCGGCAGGCGCCAGTCCATCGCGCGGTTGAGGTCGCGGATCGGCACCGAGCCGTCGACCACGACCGAGCCGTCCGGCTGGGCGCGCACGCCGGCGACCACGACGTCGTGCTCGTCGGAGATGTCGCCGACGATCTCCTCCAGGATGTCCTCCAGCGTCACCATGCCTTCGACCTCGCCATACTCGTCGACCACCAGGGCGAAGTGGGTCTTGCGGCGGCGGAACGCCTTCAGCTGTTCGGAGACCGGGCGCATCTCCGGCACGAACCAGGGCGGCAGCGCGATCGCGGAGGCATCGATCGCCGACATGTCGCCCTCATTGGCGCGCATCGCGCGCAGCAGGTCCTTGGCGTGGAGCACGCCGACGATGTTTTCCGGCTTCTCGCGCCACAGCGGGATGCGGGTGTATTCGCTCGCCAGCACCTCGCGCACCAAATCCTCGGGCGGCAGGTCGGCATTGACCATGGTCATCTCGGTGCGGTGGACCATCACGTCGGAGACCTGCAGCTCGCTGAGGTCGAGCAACCCGCCGAGCATGTCGCGGTCCTGCTTCTCGACCTTGCCCTCGTGATGCAGCAGATCGACCGCGCCGCGCAGGCGTTCGGTCGGCGACAGGATGGCCTGATGCGCGCCGATCTTGATGCCAAGCAGCCGCATCAGGGCGCGGACGATCCATTCAATGATGGTGAGAAGCGGCCCGAGCACGAGCACCGTCAGCCGCATCGGCCGGGCCACCAGCAGCGATACCCGGTCCGGCGCGTTGATGGCGACGGTCTTGGGCAGCACTTCCGCGAAGATCACCACCAGCACAGTCATCACACCGGTGGCATAAAGCACGCCGACATCGCCGAACCAGGCGGTGAAGATGCCGGTGGCGAGGGCGGAGGCGCCGATATTGGCGATATTGTTGCCGAGCAGCAGCGCGCCGATCATCCGCTCGCGCATCGCCATCAGGCTCGAGACAACCGTAGCTTCGCTGTTGCCCTGCTTCGACAGCCGCAACATGCTGGCGCGCGAGGCGCCGGTCAGCGCCGTCTCACTCGCCGAGAAGAAGGCGGAGACGAGCAGACAGAGCAGCACGATCGAGAAGGTCAACCATCCCACTGGCTTGATCCGTGGTTAGAGCATGATCCGGAAAAGTGTGTAGCGGTTTTCCGAAAAGATCATGCTCAAATCAAAGAGATAGAGCGGGATGACGATCCGAAGAAGAGTCATCGCGCTCTAAGCCTTCAGCTTGGCTTGCAGGAAGTCGCGCACCGGCTGAGGCTCGACATTGTTCGCAATCACGGCGCGGCCGACCGCCTCCAGCAGGATGAAGGTGAGCTTGCCGCGCTTGACCTTCTTGTCCTGCGCCATCAGCGCCAACAGAGCGTCGGCATCGGCAAGCCCTTCCTGCGTGAAGCCTGCGATATCCTGCAGGCGCGTCGGCAATCCTACCGAGGAAAGATGACGCGCGATGCGGGCAGCGTCGTCCGTCGAAATCATGCCGAGCTGCGCGGAGAATTCCGCCGCGAGCACCATGCCGACCGAGACGCCCTCGCCATGGAACAGGCGGTCGGAGAAGCCGGTCGCGGCTTCCAGCGCATGCCCGAAAGTGTGGCCGAGATTGAGCAGCGCACGCTCGCCGGTCTCTCGCTCGTCACGGGAGACGATGGCGGCCTTGGCGCGGCAGGAGGTCGCGATCGCGTGCTCGCGCCCGGCGCCGCCCGAGAAAATGTCGGCGTGGTTCTTTTCGAGCCAGGCGAAGAAGGCCTCGTCACCGAGGATACCGTATTTCGCGACCTCGGAGTAGCCGGCGCGGAACTGGCGCGGCGACAGCGTGTCGAGCACCGAGGTGTCGGCGATCACCAGCACCGGCTGGTGGAATGCGCCGATCAGGTTCTTGCCCTGCGGCGAGTTGATGCCGGTCTTGCCGCCGACGGAGGAATCGACCTGCGCCAGCAGCGAGGTCGGCACCTGCACGAAATCGACGCCGCGGCGCAGGATCGCAGCCGCGAAGCCGGCGAGATCGCCAACCACGCCGCCGCCGAGCGCGATCACCAGATCGTTGCGCTCGATCTTTGCCGCGATCAGCGCCTCGCTGACCTGCGTCAGCGTGGCGTAGCTCTTCGAGCCCTCGCCCTCCTCGACGACGATCCGCGACGTCGGCACGCCCGCGGCCGCCAGCGACGCCTCGGCCGGCTCCAGCCAGTATTTTGCGACGGTGCGATCGGTGACAACAGCAGTCCGCGCGCCGGGCCGCAGCGCCGCGACGCGTTCGCCCAGCGAGGCCAGCACGTCGCGGCCGATGACGATGTCATAGGCGCGGTCACCGAGCGCGACGTCGACGGTAACGGAGGCGGAGTGTTTCAAGGGCGCAGTCATGAGGTCGCGTTCAATCCATCAGAAGGTGGCTCGCCGGCCGGACGCACGCCGCACAGATGCGCGTGCAGGGCCTCGAGGCATTCGTCGACGATACGGTCGTGCGGCACGTCGCGTGAGGCAATCGTCAGATCGGCGTTCTGGTAGACCGGCTCGCGCTCGCTGAGCAGCCGGCTGACGGTCGCCTCGGGATCGGCGGTCTGCAACAGCGGACGATCGGCGCGGCGGCGGACCCGGCGCATGATGATATCACTGTCGGCCTTGAGCCAAATCGAGATCGCCTTGTCGCTGATCCGTTTGCGGGTTTCCTCACGCATGAAGGCGCCGCCACCGGTCGCCAGCACGATCGGGCCGCTGTCGAGGATGCGGGCGATCACCCGCGCCTCGCCGTCGCGGAAATAAGCCTCGCCATGGGTCTCGAAAATCTCCGGGATCGTCATGTCCGCCGCCGCCTCGATCTCGGTGTCCGCGTCGGTGAACGCCAGCTTGAGCCGCACCGACAATCGCCGGCCGATGGTCGACTTGCCGGCCCCCATCATGCCGACCAGCACGATCGACCGCGTCCCCAGGGCGGCCGTGATATCGGCCTCCAGGGTCGGGTGGGTGGGCGCCGGGACGGCTGCGTCGGACATCAAAAAGCTCGGATATTCGGACGATTTGTTCAGAATTCGAGCCACCTATACTACCCTCGGCGACACCGTTACCAGCGACTCTTGCAACCGCGCGGGGAACATGTTGGATGATTTCATTGGTTAATTCGCCGCCTGAGTCGCCTCCATGCCCAGCCTGTTCCGCTTCCTGACGGTCGTCGCCGTGATTTTCGGGATCGGCTACGGCATCGTCTTCGCGCTGGCCAATTTCGTACATCCGAAGCCGCGGGAAATCAGCGTGACCATCCCGCCGGATAAGTTCCTCAAGAAATAGCCGCTATGATCCTGGCATGCCCGCTGCTGCCAAAGCTCCTGTGAAGACACCCGCCAAGACCCAAGCCAGGACCCAAGCCGGGACCCCTGCCAGGTCCTCCGACGCCAGGCTGACCGCGTTGTTCCTCGACATGCTCGCCGCGGAACAGGGCGCCGGCGTCAACACGCTTGACGCCTACCGGCGCGACCTCACCGATTTCTCCGATTACCTCGCCCACGCCGGCGCCGATTTCACCAGCGCCGACACCGAGGCGCTGCGCGGCTACCTCGCCGATCTGGACACGCGCGGCTTCAAGTCGACCAGCGTGGCGCGGCGGCTGTCGGCGATGCGGCATCTCTATCGCTTCCTGCTCAACGAGCGGATCCGCGGCGACGATCCGGCCGCGATCCTGTCCGGCCCGAAGCGTGGCCGCGGCCTGCCCAAGGTGCTGTCGATTGCGGACGTCGACCGGATGCTGACCCGCGCCAAGGAGCTGACCCAGACCGACGTCTCGCCGGCACAGCGGCTGCGCGCGCTACGCCTGTATTGCCTGCTCGAGGTGCTCTACGCCACCGGGCTGCGCGTCTCCGAGCTGGTGTCGCTGCCGGTCTCGGCGGCGCGGCGCGACGCGCGGATGATCGTGGTGCGCGGCAAGGGCAACAAGGAGCGGCTGGTGCCGCTCAACGACGCCTCGCGCCAGGCGATGGCGGATTATCTCGCGGCGCTGGAGGTGATGCGGCCGAAGGCGAAGAAGGCAGCGCCATCGAAATGGCTGTTTCCCTCCTCCGGCGAGAGCGGCCACCTGACCCGGCAGCATTTCGCCCGCGACCTGAAGGAGCTCGCGGCAGCCTCCGGTCTCGCGCCACGGCTGGTCTCCCCGCACGTGCTGCGCCACGCCTTCGCCAGCCACCTGCTGCACAATGGCGCGGACCTGCGCATCGTGCAGACCCTGCTCGGCCATACCGACATCTCCACCACCCAGATCTACACCCATGTGGTCGAGGAGCGGCTGAAGAGCCTGGTCCGCGACCTGCATCCGCTGGCCGAGAAGTAAGTCCGCCGCCCGCCAGACATCGATACCTTCACCTGATCCGCCTTGACTTCCGCGTCGTCTCCGCAGAAAGAGCGTCACCTGCCTGCGATCCCGAAGCGTGCATTCCGCCCGAATGCGCGTTAACCGATTGAAGTTACAAAACTTCTCTTGCCACCGCCAAAACCGCTTCGCCCCTCGCATTGTTCCTCCCTATATTGAGTTGATGCCCGACCCGATGCGCAGCTATCTCGACTTCGAAAAACCCGTCGCCGAGCTTGAATCCAAGATCGACGAGTTGCGTGCGCTTGCCGCGAGCGGCAGCGACATCGGCGACGAGGTCGCGCGGATCGAGGACAAGGCGGCGCAGGCCCTCACCGACCTCTATGCCAATCTGACGCCGTGGCAGAAGACGCTGGTGGCGCGGCATCCGCAGCGGCCGCACTTCACCGATTTCATTGGCGGTCTGATCACCGAATTCACCCCAATGGCCGGCGACCGCAAATTCGCCGACGACGAGGCCCTGATCGGCGGCTTCGGCCGCTTCCGCGGCGAGAGCATCTGCGTGGTCGGCCAGGAGAAGGGCGCCACCACCGATACCCGCATCAAGCACAATTTCGGCATGGCGCGTCCCGAAGGCTACCGCAAGGCGGTACGCCTGATGGAGATGGCCGACCGCTTCGGCGTCCCGGTGCTGTCGATCGTCGATTCCGCCGGCGCCTATCCCGGCATCGGCGCCGAGGAGCGCGGCCAGGCCGAGGCGATCGCGCGCTCGATCGACGCCTGCTTGTCGCTCGGCGTGCCCAATGTCGCGATCGTCACCGGCGAAGGCATGTCGGGCGGCGCCATCGCCATCACCACCGCCAACCGCGTGCTGATGATGGAGCACGCGATCTACAGCGTGATCTCGCCGGAGGCGGCGTCCTCGATCCTGTGGCGCGACGGCACCAAGGCGCAGGAAGCCGCCAACAGCATGAAGATCACCGCCCAGGATATGCTGCGCTTCGGCGTGATCGACCAGATCCTGAAAGAACCCTCCGGCGGCGCTCATCGCGACCCCGCCGCGATGATCACGACCACGGGCGATGCCATCGCCCAGGCGTTCAACGACCTACGAAATCTTGATCCGGACGCGATTCGCAAACAGCGGCGCCAGAAGTTCCTGGATATCGGCCGCAAGCTGGGTTGAGCCGCCCAAACGGGCGGATTTTTCGACCAAATCGGCCGATTTTGCCGTAATTGGGCCCCGAGCCGGGTCTTTAACGTTCCTTGAACCATGCCTGCTACCGTGAGCGGTGTCAGCCTCCGTTCAGGTTGCGAGCAGGGGGCGTCGAAGGCTAATATTTTACACAATGGCTTCAGGGCATATTCGCCGTGTTGGGGTCGCGAAAATCGCCCGGTGGGTGTGGAGCTCGGACTTGACTCATCGCACGCTCGTACGCGCGCTTCTGACTTCGGCGGTCCTCGCCGCGGGTATCATGCTCGCCGGCTGTGACAGCGACCAGATCTCGCTCGCCCAGAACGCCAAGGCCAACCAGCCGGTCCCGCCAAAGCTCGTCGCTGCCATGACCGAGAAGGACATGGACATGCAGTCGCCGATCCTGGTGCGGCTGTTCAAGCAGGAGGCCGAGCTCGAGGTCTGGAAGCAGACCCGCTCCGGCCAGTTCGCGCTGCTCAAGACCTATCCGATCTGCCGCTGGTCGGGCGATCTCGGCCCGAAGGTCCGTGAGGGCGACCGCCAGGCGCCCGAAGGGTTCTACTCGATCAATCCGAGCCAGATGAACCCGCAGTCGGCCTATTATCTGTCGTTCAACACCGGCTATCCCAACGCGTTCGACAAGGCGCTCGGCCGCACCGGCTCGCAGCTGATGGTGCATGGCGACTGTTCCTCGCGCGGCTGCTACGCAATGACCGACGAGCAGATCGCGGAAATCTATTCGCTCGGCCGCGAATCGTTCTTCGGCGGCCAGAAGGCGTTCCAGCTGCAGGCCTATCCGTTCCGGATGACGCCGGTCAACATGGCCAAGCACCGCAACAATCCGAACATGCCTTTCTGGAAGATGATCAAGGAAGGCTACGATCATTTCGAGGTGACGAAGCAGGAGCCGAAGGTCGACTTCTGCGAGAAGAAGTACGTGTTCGACGCCGTCAAGGCCCCGAACGCAACGCGCGATCCGGTGTTCGACGCCTCCGCGAAGTGCCCAGCCTATGTGGTCCCCGAGGAGATCGCGAGCGCGGTGCGCGAGAAGGAGCAGCGGGACGCCGCCGAGACCGCCAAGCTGGTGTCCAAGGGTACGCCCGTGGCGCGCCTCAACACCGGCATCGACGGCGGCATGAACGCGATCTTCGCCTCGAAGATTCCCGAAGGAAATACCGGTCTGTCCGAAGGCGGCGACAGCCAGTCGCTGCAATCGATGGCGCTGGCGCGCGCACCCGGCACGATCCCCGGCACGGTCAATCCGCCCAAACCCAATCTCGCGGTCCAGCAGGAAGAGCCTGTGGTGGCGACCACGTCGTCGACTGCCCGCGTTGCCTCGGCCAACACGTCCGACAAGTCCGAAGGTTTCTTCTCGAGCTTTGCCCAGAAGGTCGGCATCGGCGGCACCGCCGACGCCAGCAAGACGACCGCACCGCCGCCGGCTCCGGTCGCTGCCGCACCGGCCAAGCCGAAGGTCGCCGAGGCCAAGCCGCAATCGGTGGTTCGCGTCGCCCCGAAGGCCGAGCCGAAGCAGGCCGCCAAGCCGGCGCCGAAGCCGCAGACAACCAGCACCGCCGCAGCCGCGCTGGCCCCCGCGGCATCGTCGACCCAACTCGCCGGCTCCGCGCCTGTCGTGCAGACCAACTCGTTCGACACCCGCTTCTCCGCGGTGAAGTAAGCGCGGCCGGCTTGCGCCGCGGCGCTCGTCGTCTCCAATCAACACTTCGAACAGCACAAGGTGCGTCCCTGCGAAAGCAAGGGACCCATAACCACGGGGCCGTGTTGTCGAAGCGCGCTGTGGCCACAGCTTTTCAAGACGGTTCGCATTCGTGGTTATGGTCCGGCTCAAGGCCGGGACGACATCGAATTTGTTGCTCGGCCAGTGGGACGCAGTTCCGCATTCTCGCGACATGCCCCTCTCAATCATAGCCGCCCTTCGCCACCACATTCCTCTTGCTAACCACGCGTAGATGATCGCCAGATCATGCACGGGGCACAGCCGGGAGATTGCGATGGATGATCGGGCCATACGCACGGCGCTGGAGCGCCATTGGGAGGCGTCGGACGCGAGCGATTTCGAGCGCGAGCACGAGATCTACCGCGAGGATGCAGTGCTCGACTATCCGCAATCGGGCGAGCGGATCCGCGGCCGGCGCAACATTCAGCAGAGCCGGACGGTGCAGCCGAACAAGAAGCGCTTCACGATCCGGCGCATGATCGGCAGCGGCGATCTGTGGATCACCGAGTACATCCTCACCTATGACGACAAACCGTCTTACGTAGTGAGCATCATGGAGTTCCGCGACGGTCTGGTCGCCCACGAAACGCAGTACTTCGCTGACAGGTTTGAGCCGTCACCCTCGCGCGCGCACCTTATCGAACACGTCGGCGGACCGTCGTCGCGTTGATCAACAAGAAGATCTGCGTCGGCGGGTAGCGGTTACATGCCGTGACTTTCGAAAACCTTCTTGCAGCTTGAACTCAAGCTGGCTCGCTTCATCTGAAGGCAGTTCTGCACGGCGCCGTCATTGCCGAGATCCTTGCGGCAGAAACGCTGTGCGTCGCGCGAGCATGCGGATTGTTCGGACTTGGTGCCGGCATGCTGCGCCAGCGCGGTACCGCCGCTCATCACGGCAGCGGCACAAAGGGCTATGATCGAAAGATAACGCATCGGTGAATTCCTCCCGCTGCCCAACGGCAGCCGGGGCTCTTCGTTCCCTGGGGAACGAGGATCGAACTGCAGTTGGCTCCTCCGTGGACCTCGCCCGCACGCCCGTTAGGACCCATGCCGCGGCTGGCGCGTTGGATGGGAACTGGACCATGCATACGACAGCCAGAGTTCGAGCACGCCGCCATCGAGGCGGCCCCACCTTCCCCATCACTATTCGCCCGACCGCGGCGGATGCCATGATCGCGCGTGCGATCGCCCGCAACACCGCACCTGCTCCGGAAGAGGTCGCCCGCGGACTGACCTGGGGCGCTGACGAGAAGGTCCTGCTTGTGCTCGCGGCCGCCGGCTGGCTCGCCTCGCGCGGGCGCGGCGCAGCGCTGGAACGCGCTGGCAATCACGCATTGCTGGTGACGGTCGCAGCATCGCTGCTGCCGCACGGCCTGAAGTTGCTGTTCAACCAGACCCGCCCCGACCGCCTGACCGTGGTTGGCCACCTCAACGGGGTCTCGATCTCCGGCAAGCGTGAAGACGCCTTTCCCTCCGGCCACGCGCTGCATATGGGCGCGCTGGCGTCGGCGGCCGCGACGCTGCCCGCCAGCGCTCGCCGCATAATTCAGGGGCTCGCGATCGGCCTTTCGCTGACGCGCATTGTCGTTCTCGCACACTGGACAAGCGACGTGATCGCAGGATTCGCGCTCGGCGCCGGTCTCGAGCGGCTGCTGCGCTTCTGGACCGGCTATCCGGGTGACGATCCGCCGCGGAGCAAGGCGCGATGACTGAATATGTCATCCGTTTTCTGCTTGGCGGAGCCGTGGTGTCGGCCTTCGCGATGCTGGGTGACGTTCTGCGCCCGAAGAGCTTCGCCGGCCTGTTCGGTGCGGCGCCTTCCGTTGCGCTCGCCACGCTCGGCATCGCCGTGTACCAGCACGGCGCCGAATACGCCGCCCTGCAGAGCCGCGCGATGATCGCCGGCGCACTCGCACTCGCCGTCTATGGCTTCGTGGTCTGCCAACTGCTGATTCGTACCAGGTTGCGCGCAATCCCTGCAACATCGCTGTCGCTTGCCGTCTGGCTGACGATCGTGTTCGGCCTGCTGGCCCTTGCCGGAGGGCAAGCATGACGCCGGTCCGCTTCTCACCGTCGGCGCTGAGAGAGGGCAGTTGGAGCGAATATCTGATCCGCTTCGTGCTTGGCGGTGGCGCGACGGTCTTCACCGGGCTGATCAGCAGCTACTGCGGCGCGTATATCGGCGGCGCCTTTCTTGCACTTCCCGCCATTTTCTGCGCCAGCGCAACCCTGATCGAGAAGCATGAGATCCGCCGCAAGCGACAAGCGGGACTCAATGGCACGCGGCGCGGCCAGCAAGCCGCCGCGCTCGATGCCGCGGGCGCGGCGCTGGGCGCGATCGGCATGCTGGCGTTTGCGATTGTGTTCTCGCTGACGGTGGATCGCAGCGTCCCGGCCGCCTTCATCGCCGCATCGTTTGCCTGGCTGATTTGCTCGATTGCTGCCTGGTATGTGCGCCGCAAGATGCGATCAGCGCGACGGACGCGGAAGCAGGGAAACGACCCTGTCCGGCGCAAGGCTGACCGCATCGTGCACTGAACCTGGCAAGAACGGGGCAGAGCAATCGGTTGGACATTGAACTTCATTTTTGATCGGTGGCGACCGACATTGCGTCGGCGGCCGGTGCGCGGTCATCCGCGATCGCTTCAACCGTCTCGACGATACGTCGTCGTGCGGCACGGTCCCGGATCGAGCGAAAGGCCCGAAGGAGCCGGAATGTATCCGCCGCATCTTCCGCCTGCCGTTCTTTCGTCAAGACTGTCCCCGCACGATAGCCGATCCAACGAATGCAAGAATCCGTTGCGGCTCCAGCAAGCAACCGGAAGCCCGTTGGCAATTCAGCACGTCCTCGCCGGGTCTGCGTTGACCTTTGTCAAGATAACGAACGCTCGCGGCGGCTATGGCCCTCACCGGCCGGAACGGTCAGACCAGGCCAGGGATGGGGCCACCCCTGCGAGCCGGAGCCGGTCCGCAGCGATCCCGACAATCCAGGACGCCTTTCGGTTGCCCCGTTTGCTGGCGGCTACGGCGCGAGATACCGCAGCAGTTCCGGATCGTTGCGCACCTCGCTGGCGCCGCCCTGCAGCGCGACGCGGCCGCGGTCCAGCACATAGGCATAGTCGGCGACGCGCAGCGCGAGGTCGAGATGCTGCTCGACGATCACGACCGAGATGCTCTTGGCGAGCTCGATCAGCCGCTCGGTGATCTCCTCGATCACCCCGATCCAGACGCCTTCGGTCGGCTCGTCCAATAGCAGCAGTTTCGGATTGCCGAGCATGGCACGGCCGATCGCCAGCATCTTGCGCTCGCCGCCGGACAGCGTGCCGGCCGGCTGGTCGAGGCGCTGGCCGAGCTTGGGGAAGATCGCCAGCACGCGATCGACCGCGCTCGTATCGGAATTGGTCAGCGAGCCGACCGCGAGGTTGTCGCGCACCGACAGGCGGGCGAACACCGAATGCTCCTGCGGTACATAGCCGATGCCGGAGCGCACGCGCTCCTCGGTGCGGCGGCGGGTGATGTCGCGGCCGTCGAAGAACAGTTCGCCCTGCGAGCTCGCGAGCTCGCCGACGATGGTCTTCATCAGCGTGGTCTTGCCGGCGCCGTTGCGGCCGAGCACGGCGACGCCGCCGCGCCAGGGAATGCCGATGTTGACATCGAACAGGACCTGGCTGCGGCCATAACCGGCATCGAGATGCCGGACATCGAGGAAGGACTGGTCAGGCACGGCGAAGATAGATCTCCTGGACACTCTTGTTGGCCTGGATTTCCGCGACCGTCCCCGACGCCAGCACCTTGCCCTGGTCGAGCACCGTGAGGCGGTCGCAGATGTCGCGGATGAAATCGAGGTCGTGTTCGACGATGACGAGCGAGCAATGCTGCTTGATCGGCTGCAACAGCTCGCCGGTGACGCGGCGCTCCTCGAGGCTCATGCCGCCGGTCGGCTCGTCCAGCAGCAACAGCCGCGGCTTGCCGGCGAGGGCCATCGCGATCTCGAGCCATTGCTGCTGGCCGTGCGACAGCGCGGCTGCGGCGTCATACGCCCGATCGGCGAGACGGAACTGGGTCAGCATCGTCATGACCTGATCGTGCAGCCTGTTGCGGGTGCGCGAGAGCACGAGATCGAACAGCGACGAATGCGCCTGCAGCGCCAGCAGGATGTTGTCGTACAGCGTCAGCGTCGGCAGCACCGAGGTGATCTGGAATTTCAGGCTCATGCCGGCGCGGGCGCGCTCGGTCGGCGTGAATGCCGTGATGTCGGTGTTGACGAACGCGACCTTGCCCGTGGTCGGCACCTCGGCGCCGGCGACGCATTTCATCAGCGTGCTCTTGCCCGAGCCGTTGGGGCCGATCAGGCCATGAAACTCATTCTCGCCGACGGTCAGCGCCGCACCATCGAGCGCGGTGAGCTTGCCGTACACCTTGCTGATTCCTGACGCCTCAAGGAGCGGCATGGCCGGTCTCCTTGGGCTTTGGCGCCTTGTTTGGTCCCTTCTTGTTTGGTCCCTTGCCGAAGCTGCCGACCCGCTCGCGCTCGCCGAGCACGAAGGAGACCAGCCCGAGCGGGCGGAACATGATCACGAGCAGCAGCAGTACGCCGAGGATGATCGGCCATACGTCGCGGTAATTGTCCGACAGCCAGAAGCTGACGCCCTCGATGATCACGGTGCCGATGACGGCGCCGATCAGCGTGCCGGAGCCGCCGAACAAGACGTAGAGCACGACCTGGGTCGAGAACACGACCCCCAGCATGTTGGGCCAGACAAATCCTTCGTGGAAGGCATAGAGGCTGCCGGCGAGACCGGCGATGGTGCCGCCGACCGCGAAGATGATCGCCTTCAGATGCTGCGCCTTGTAGCCGAAGAAGGCGATGCGCTGCTCGTTCTCGCGCAGGCCGGCGAGCGCCAGTCCGAATTGCGAACGCACGAGGAAGCGGCAGAGCAGATAGACGACCACGAGGATGCCGAGCACCATGTAGTAGTAGACTGGCCCCTCCTCGAACTCGTAGCTGCCGAGCGTGAGCGGCGGGATCGACGGGATGCCGTTCTGGCCGCCGAGATAATACCAGCCGCGCGCCAGCCGGTCCGCCGCATAGGAGCCGGTCAGGGTGCCGAGCGAGACGAAGATCACGCTCGAGGGATAGCGCCCGAGCAGCAGGAAGCCGCCGAGCAGCAGCGAGGCCGTGAGGCCGATCAGCATGCCGGCGGGCAGGATCAGAAGGATCGAGGTGACGTTGAGGTCGCGCGCCATCAGCGCCACGCCGTAGCCGGCGGCGCCGAAGAACAACGCCTGGCCGAAGCTCATGATGCCGGCATAGCCCCACACCAGGTCGAACGACAGCGCGAACAGCGCGAGGATCACCACGCGGGTGGCGAACACCGTGAGATAATCCTGCAGCACCCATGGCAGGACCAGTGCGATCAAGAGCACCAGCCCTTCCACGATCGGCAGGACCTTCCATCCTGCCGATGCCTGTCCCGCCGGCGCGCTCGCGGCCGGTACGTCCTCGCGCGTCACGACATCCGGTCCCTCACCGATGCGTGCGACGGCCTGCTCTGCTCCACCCATTGATCGCTCAGCATTCCTTGGGATCGACGAGACCGGCGCTGCGCGCCACGATCTCATAGTTCCCGCCTTTGGCAACAGCGGTGTACATCTTCATCTTGCAGTGACGCTTGCCGGGAACCATTTCGGCGGGTCCGCCGGGTCCTTCGGCAATCTTGGCGTGGTCCAGCGCTGCCGCAACCGAGTCGCGGTCGACCTTGCCAGCTTCCTTGACCGCGGCTTCCCACAACTTGAGGCCGCGATAGGTTCCGGTGGCGGCGCTGCCGGCCGCGAACAGGAAGTTGCCCGGGAAATCCTTCTCATAGGCCGCCTGGATCTTGGCGTTGAACGGATCCTCCTTGGTCAGCACCTTGAAATAGTCGAGGCAGCTCGCCAGCCCCTCGATCTCGCTGGCCTGATTGATGTTGAGCGTGTTCTCATCATAGTAGACGCAGGCGAGCCGCCCGCCGTTCTTGAGGAAGCCGGCTTCATAAAGCTGCTTGAAGAACGGGCCGACGCCCGGCGGGATCACGGTGTTGAAGACCACGTCGACCTTGTTCGAGATGATGCGGTTGACGGTCGACGAGAAGTCGACCTGGTCGAGCGGGTAGTATTCCTCGAACACGACCTCGCCGCCATTGTCCTCGATCACCTTGCGGGCGTAGACGTTGAGCGTATGCGGCCAGACATAGTTGGCGCTCGGCAGCGCGAACTTCTTGCCGCCGTTCTTGATCAACCACGGAATGAACTCGTCGCATTGCTGCGCCGGCGTCGGCCCGGTGCAGAACAGATAGGGCGTGCACTCCTTGCCCTCGTAGAGCTGCGGATAGATGTAGAGCGTCTTGCCGCGCGCCACGATCGGGTCCTTGATCGCGTTGCGCATCGAGGAGGTGATGCCGCCTAGCACCATGTCGACCTTGTCGCGCTGGATCAGCTTGCGGACGTTGCCGACCGCGACCGATTCGTTCGAGGCGGTGTCCTCGATATAGAGCTCGAGCGGCCGGCCGAGCAGGCCGCCGCCGGCGTTAATCTCCTTGATCACCATCTTGGCGACGTTGGCGTCGGCATTGCCGGCATAGGCGATCGGGCCGGTCAGATCGGTCGCGATGCCGACCTTGATCGGTCCCTCGGCGGCGTTGGCCCAATCCGGCCTCACCACCCAGCTGCCGACCCCGGTCGCGAGCGCGCCGGTCGCGAAGGCGAAATTGCTCATGAAGCGGCGGCGCGAGAGATTCATGCGTTCAATCGACATGGTGATTAGACCCCTTTCCCAGCAATGAGGCCTTGCGGCCGGAATTTGATGAAGGCGATGGCGAGCACGAAGACGAGGACGTCGGCGACGACAGGAGACATGACCCATGGCAGCGCCGCGCTGAGCGTGCCGATCACGCCGGCGCCGGCGACCGGACCGATGAAGGAGCCGACCCCGCCGACCATCACGGCGACGAAGCCCTGGATCAGGAAGCGGATGCCGAGATCGGCAAACAGGCTGAACACCGGCACGATCAGCGCACCGGCAAGCCCGGCGAGCGCCGCGCCGAACGCAAAGGTCGCGCCGTAGATCAAGGGCGTCGAGATGCCCGACGCGCGCGCCAGCGCCGGATTCTCCAGCGTGGCACGGACCCGAAGCCCAAAACTCGTGCGCGCCAGCAGCAGATAGCAGCCGCCCATCACCAACAGCGTGATCACGATGATGGTGAAGCGCCAGGCCGAGATGTGGACGGAGCCGAGATCGATCGAACCGCCGATCGGCTCCGGCACCGTGAGATAGAAGCCGCCGATCAGCCCGCGGACGCTTTCGCGGATGATCAGCCCGAGCGCATAGGTGCCGAGCATCGCCACGATCGGCGCGGCATAGAATCGCCTGATGATCAGCGCCTCCAGCACGAAGCCGAGCGCGCCGACCACAAAGGGTGCGGCGACCATGCCGACCCACACCGGCGCACCATGAGCGTAGGCCAGATAGGTGACATAGGCCCCGAGCAGGACGAATTCGCCCTGCGCGAAGTTGAAGATGCCCATCATGCTGGCGATGATGCCGAGCCCGAGCACGACCAGCACGATGATCGCGCCGAAGCTCACGATCTCGAACACCGCGGCGAAGGTGCTAGCCATGGTGCCCGATCCGTTCGGCCTGTTTCTGCGACAAGCGGCGCCTCACATCTTCTTCCAGTCGCCGGCCTGCTCGAAAGCGTGCGCGGCGCGGTAGATGGTGGATTCCTCGAACATCCGGCCGACCAGCATCAGACCGACCGGCAAGCCATCGACCATGCCGCAGGGCAGCGACATCGCCGGATGGTGGGTGATGTCGAACGGCGCGGTGTTGGAGATCATCTCCAGCGCGCGGGCGACATACTCCTCGCGGCTGGCATTGGCCTCGGGCAACTTCGTCGCCTTCATCGGCGTGGTCGGCATCAGCAGCAGATCGTAGTCCTTGAAGGCCTTGTCGTAGGCCGCGGCCAGCCGACGGGAGATGTTGAGCGCCTTGCCGTAGAAGCGCGGACCGAAGTTGTTGTTGATGTAGGTGCCGAGCATCATGAACAGCTTCGTGGTCTCGGACAGCGAATCCGCCTGACGGCGCCAGCCGCGGTGGAAATCCATCAGCGAGGTCGAATAGAGATCGCCGCGGCTGAGGCCGTAGCCGTCGCCGAACATCATGGTCTGGGTCAGGCCTTCGGTGCCGATCGGCGTCCAGATCGCGCCGCCGAGCATGTGCATCGGGATCGACACCGTCTCGACGCTGGCGCCGAGGTCCTTGAAGCGCTTGGCCGCCTCATGCACGCTCTCATTCACCGCGGCCTCCGCGGTCGGCTGCTCGAAACCTTCCTTGACGATGCCGATCTTCATGCCCTTGATGCCTTTGCCGAGCGCCTTGGTGTAGTCGTCGACCTTCGGCGCCTTGATCCGGGGATCGTAGCCGTCGTCGCCGGCCAGCACTTCCAGCAGCAGCGCGTTGTCTTCCACGGTCGCGGTCATCGGGCCGGTGTGGTCGACATAGATCTCGATCGGCATGATGCCGGTGTAGGGCACGAGGCCCCAGGTCGGCTTCATGCCGTAGGTGCCGCAGAACGAGGACGGCATGCGGATCGAGCCGCCCTGGTCGCCGCCGATCGCCATGTCGACCTCGCCGAGCGCGACCACCACGCCGGAGCCCGACGACGAGCCGCCGGCCGAATAGCCCATCTTGTGCGGATTGTGCACCGGCCCGTAGGACCCGGTATGGCTGCCGCCGGACAGGCAGAAATGCTCGCAGTGCGTCTTGCCGGCGATCTCGGCGCCGGCATCCAGCATGCGCGTGACGATGGTGGCGTCGAAATCGGGGATATAGCCTTCCAGCGTCGACGAGCCGTTGGTCATCGGCACGCCGGCCAGCATGATGTTGTCCTTCAGCGCCACCGTCTTGCCCTTGAGCTTGCCGGAGGCTGCGCCCTTCACCGTCGACTTGCGGTACCAGGCATTGTGCTTGTTGTCTTCCGGTGCCGGACGATAGCCGGGCGTGCGCGGATATTTCACCTCGGGCAGTTCGTCCGGCATCTGGGCGACGAGGTTGTAGGCATCGACCGAGCCCTGCATCAGGCCGCGGAACGAGGCCACGTCCTCATCGGTCAGGGACAGGCCGCACTGCTCGGCGACGGCACGAAGTTGCGTTGGCGTGGGAAGGACGACGGTCACGGCGCTCTCCTGAAGCTTTTGATCTTTGGATTTGATTCCTGGATCGGATTCCTTGGGCACGGAGCAGCGGCAGCGCGTTTGACCCGCGCGAACCGCTCACCCCGATGTTGTATTGAAAACGGAAATATTTTCCTTTTCAAGTATTATTTCACGGATCGGTTCGACGGGCTGTCGCATCCGGCGTCAGATCGCCTTGATCACCCTGAAGTCGAGGCCATCGGCTTCGGCCAGATACATCGGCATCCTGGCGTGGCCATTGCGCACCGTGACCGGACCGCGCGGGCCGCGATAGACGAGATTGTCCGCTGCCGCGAGTAGCGGGCGCAGGTCCAGCGTGCCGGCGCGGTTGGCGGCAGCCTCCAGCAGGCAGAAGCCTTCATAAGCGGACTCGCCGCAGGATCCGACCGGCGGCGCGAACGGACCGAACATCGCGCGATAGCGGTCCCTGAAATCGTCGCCGGGCTGCGAGCCGACCGAGGGGAAATAGCCGGAGGCGCAGAACAGGTTCTCGGTCTTGTCGGCGCCGATGCCGAGCAGCGCCGTTTCGTCGAAACAGCCGGCAAAGCGCAACGTGGTAGCGGCGAGCCCGGCCTCGGCGAAGGCGCGGTTGAAGGTCACGCCGTCGGTACCGATCAGCGAGATCAGCACGACATCGGGCTTCGCCGCACGGATCCGCTCCAGATGCGCCTGGTGATCGTCCTCGCCGACCGGCACGAACTCCTCGCCGACCACGAGGCCCCCGGTCTCCTTGATGTAGCGCTTCACCGCGCGGTGCGACTGCCAGGGCCAGACATAATCGCTGCCGATCAGGTACCAGCGCCTGGCGTGCTTCGCCTCGGCCAGCCAATGGATCGACGGCCGGTTCTGCCAACGCGGTGTCTCGCCGATCGCAATAACGCCCGGCGTCCGCTCGCCGCCCTCATAGACCGGCGTGTAGATGTAGGGGATCTTGCTTCGGGTGATGAGGTTGCGCAGCGCGACACGCACCGCGCTGGTGTGCATACCCATGATGAGATCGACCTCGTCGGAGGCGATCGCCTGCTCGGCGCGGTCGATCACCTCGTCGATTGGGCCGCCGGCGTCGTAGACCGAGAACTCGATCTCCCGGCCAAGAATGCCGCCGCGCCGGTTGATCTCGGCGACGGCGAGTTGCGCGGTCGAGGTCGCGGCCGGCCCCCACATCCCGGGCGAACCGGAGCAACAGACGAAGCCGCCGATCCGCAGCCGGTTGCGCGCCCCGCGCGGACCGAACCCGCTGCGATCCACCGGCGCAAGCAGCCGATCCGACGCCGCCGACGCCAGGTTCCTGAACAGCAGGGATGGCGGGAACGGGAGGTTTCTTGCCATGACGTTGGGCGTCGACTGCACACCTGCTCCTGTCCGGCACCCGCACGCCGCTCACGGCATCGCCCTCACGGGCGACGGTGCCACGCTAGATCGTCTTGATCACATTGAAGTCGAGACCGTCGGCCTCGGCAAGATAGATCGGCATTTCGGCACGGCCGTCGCGAATGGTGACGGTGCCGCGGGCGCCGCTGTAGACGAGGTTGCGCGCCGCGGCGGACAACGGCCCCGTGGACAGCGAGCGGGCGCGGTTGGCCGCCGCTTCGAGAAAGCGCATCCCCTCGTAGTTCGACTGTCCGACCGAGCCGATCGGCGGCGCGTGCGCCCCGAACATCGCGCGGTAGCTGATCTGGAACTCGTCATTGGCGCGCGAATCGACGCAGCCGAAATAGCCGGAGGCGCAGAACAGGTTCTCGGTCGCGTCCGGCCCGATGCCGAGCAGCACGGTCTCGTCCATCGCGCCGGCATAGCGCAGCGTGGTGGCGGCGAGTCCTGCGTCGGCGAAGGCGCGGTTGAAGGTGATGCTGTCGGTCCCGATCAGGGTGATCAGCACGACATCGGGCCGGGCCGCGCGGATCCGCGCCAGATGCGGCTCGTGATCGTCCTCGCCGAGCGGGACGAATTCCTCGCCGACCACCTGGCCGCCCGCCTCCTTGATGTAGCGCTTCACCGCGCGATGCGACTGCCAGGGCCAGACATAGTCGCTGCCGATCAGGTACCAGCGCTGCGCCTTCTTGACCTCGGTGAGCCAGTGGATCGCCGGGCGGCTTTCGGCACGCGGCGTCTCGCCGATCGCCATCACGCCCGGCGTCCGCTCGCCGCCCTCATAGACTGGCGTGTAGACATAGGGGATGCGGCCGGCCGTGACCTTGCGCAGCGCGAGGCGGACCGCCGAGATATGCGAGCCCATGATCACGTCGATCTCGTCGAAGGCGATCGCCCGCTCGGCGCGGCGCACCACCTCCTCGATCGGCCCGCCGGCGTCGTACATCGACAATTCGACCTCGCGGCCGCGGATGCCGCCGCGCCGGTTGATCTCGGCAACCGCCAGCATGACGCTGTTGGCCGAGATCGGCCCCCAGATCCCGGGCGCGCCGGAGAAGGTGATGAAATTGCCGATCCTAAGCTTGCCGTCGGTGCCGCCACGGCGCGAGGAGCCCGGCTTGACGGTCAAGGCGAGGTCGGCCGCACAGGACGACGGATTTCGAAACAGGTGCGGCGGCGCGACGGGCATGCCGCCATACGCCTGGAAGGAGACCGTCGAGAGCACGCCAACTCCTGTCTGGGAAGCAGTACGCAACGCAGCCAGCGGGCGGTCGCGGCATCCGCCCCTTGGTTGGGGGAATATTCTAGGGGAAAATATTGAATATTCAACAATTGAAGTGCATATAGAAATGGCATGAGTTGCCGGACATTCATTCACCGGGTCAGGAACCAGGTCTCACGCCGTGGCTAAACCGCCGAAAGAAAATTCCCCGATCACCGAACACCTCACCTACCTGCTCGCGCAAGCCAACCGGGAGATCAACCGGCAGTTGGAGACGCGGCTGGCCAAGGAAGGCGTGCCGGTCGAGCAGTGGCGCATCCTCAAAGTGCTGTCCGACGGCAACGGCCACTCGATGGGCGAGCTTGCCGACGCGGTGCTGCTCAACCATCCGACGCTGACCAAGATGATCGACCGCATGGTGTCGGACGCGCTGGTCTATCGCGTGCAGGATCCGAAGGATCGCCGCAAGGTCCTGATGTTCGTCTCCGACCGAGGCAAGGCGCTGTGCCGCCGCCTGAACTCGCTGGCGGTGAGCCAGGAAGAGCACATCGTCGAGAGCTATGGCGACAAGTCGACCACCGAGCTCAAGCGGCTGCTGGAAAGCCTGATCGGCAGCGCGAACTGAGGCAACAGCCTCCGCTACGACGCCACCTCGTCCTGCGCCACCAGGCCGGCCGGCCGCACCGGCGTGAGGGCGGTATCAGCGGCCGGTTGGGCCAGCCGGTTGCCGACGATCATGATCGCGCACACCACATAGCAGCAGACGCCGAGTCCGAATGTCGTGGTGATGCCGAACTGGATCGACAGCGCCATGCCGAGCACGGAAGCAAGCATCGAGGTGATGCCGTTGGTGCTCCAGAAGAACGGCAGCAGCCCGTCATGTCGCCGCCAGATACCGAGGCCCAGCGGGAACATCATGCCCATGCAGAAAGCCGGCGGTGCCAGCAGCGCGACCGACACCAGGATGCGGATGTCGGTCGGCGCGGAGCGCGCCCAAGCGGTGACGGCCGGCGTCAGCAGGCCTGCGGCCACCAGCGTTGCGCCCAGCGCCACGAGGCGAGCGATCAACATGGCCGGCCGCGAAGGCGCGGCAGCCACCGTGGCGCTGCCGATGCCGCCGAACAGCAGGATCGTGAACAGCACGACGCTGAGCCCGTAGACCGGGTGGCCGAGGAACACCATCAGCCGTTGCATCTGCGAAATCTCGATCAGCATGAAGCCCATGCCGATCGCGGCGAAATAGGCCACCGGCGGCACCAGTGTGGCCACCGGCATCCGCCGCATCAGGCGCGCGAAGGGAATGCCGATGTAGAAGATGCAGATGCCGAGCTGGAAGACGAGCACCCATTTGATGATGCCGAGCGCTGCGTTGTTCTGCGCCTCGAAGCCGTTCTTGAGGAACAGATCGGCAAGTCGCGCGGTATAGAAGAAGAATGGCTTGTCGTCGGTCGAGGCCGCGATGTTTACCGGCAATGAATCAAGGAAGCTCTGGTCGGCCTTGCCCGATAGAAGAGCCGAGGTGACATTGTCGTACGCGATGTCAGGCCCGAGCAGCAGCTTGAACCCCTGTGCTACCAGCCGGTCGCGCGCGCCCTGCCATTGCGCCGCCGTGAACGCCTCGGGCCGGGTCATGACCGTGACGATGCTGCCGACATTCGCCGCAATCACATGCTGCGACAGTTCGGTCATCGGCACGCCCTGATGCTGCAGCGCCTCGGCCGCGATCGCAATCAGGCGATAGAACTCGCCGCGATAGACCGTCGGTTCGTACCAGCGCGACACCGAGAGCATGCCGCCCGGCTTCAATGCGCGGAAGAAATCGTCCCACGCCTCCACGGTGTAGAGCCGGTTCTCGGTCAGCGTCAGCCCGCCGGCTGCGGTGGCGGCCCAGGTGTCGATCAGCGAGATCTGGATCAGGTCGTAGCGATCGGGCGAGTGGTTGATGTAACTGCGCGCTTCGGCATTGACCAGCGACACGCCGGGCTGGCGATGGAGATGGCCCGAATAATCGGCGAACTTGTCGGTCAGCACTTCGAAGATCGCGGGATTGATTTCGATGCCGTGAATTCGCTGCGCGCCGAAATAGAGGCCAGAGAGGATGTCGCGGCCGCCGCCGACGCCAACCACGGCCACATCGCCCGGCCGTTGCTGCACCAGATAGGGCGCGTTGATGACGTCGTCCTTGAGATAGGAAACCTTGGTCAGATCGCCGGAGAAGCGGGTGATCGGCGTCGCCGCGTCGGCATCGATGTCGAGATAGAGCTGCTCGATCCTGGTATCCGGGGTGCGCGAGAAAGACCAGCCGAACGGAGTCGTGAGCCCGAGATCGGTCACGCGGATGCGCGAATAGGTGTTCCAGCGCTCGAACAACGTTCCGGTCTGCGGGGTGCCCTTGGCCCAGATCACGCCAAGATGGCTGCTGCCGGTTGCGGCAAGCGCGGTGTGAACCGCGGCGAGCGCGGCGAGACCAATCGCGCTGTTGCGGCTCAGGCGCACAGCGCTTCGGCCCTCGCCGTGACCGACCACGAACCAGCCGACGGCCGCGGCGCAGGCGCCGATCCACAGCGTCGCGCTGACCGGATCGATCACCAGCAGCACGAAGATGATGCCGAGGCATCCGACCGCGGCGCCGACCAGATCGGCAGCGTAAAGCCAGCCGCCGACATAGGGCAGCCGGGTCAGGAGCAGCGTGATGCAGATGCCGCCCTCGGCAAACGGAATGGTGAAAGCCAGCGCCACCGCGGCGAGCGCAGACATGGCGTATGCGTCGGGCACGACCAGCGGCGCATACAGAAAGGCGCACATGACGGCGACGCCGCTGAGCGCGAACCGCGCGGCGTGACAGGCAAATTCCGGCGCCACACGCTCCGGCGCATAACGCGTGGAATCCTCATAAACCTTCATTGCACCGCGCGTCAGCCCGAACATCGCAAGGGCGATGGCCCCGAAAGCGAAGTGGTAATGCACCACCACGCTGAAGAAGCGGGTGATGAGGATCTGATAGGCCAGCGTGGCCGACGCCAGCACGAAGATCGCCGGATAGTAGCGGCCGGGCATCGTCGTCGCGGTCTGCAAGGCGCGGCCTCCTGATCGAGCCTTGATCAAAGAGACGCTTTGATGCGCGTCGGCGGCTCACCCGACACGCCCGGCAATATTGAAGCACAGAGCGCTAACAAGTGATTGATTGGACGAGCCAACTCCGACTTTGGGTAGTGGCCGGACCGTCGGCGGGCTTAGCGCGGGGTTACCAGGGAACCCAAAATCGCGAAAATACCGCCTCGCCGTCAGACAGCCATGCCGGGAGGCTCAACAAAAAGTCCGGGCAACATGTCGGAGTGCCGGACGCGGTCTCGTCCTCCGGATGCGCTAACGCTGTGCGCGCGGTTCCGGCTCATCCTCCTCATCGATCACAAGGATTCCCCCGTCATGACTTCGATCACGCCGTTCCTCTGGCTCGACAACAACGTCCGCGACGCCGTCACCTTCTACAAATCGGTGTTTCCGAACGCCGAGATCGAGACCGTCAGCGACTTCATGGCGAGCTTCGAGCTCGAGGGGCAGCGGTTCTACGCACTCAATGGCGGGCCGCAGCACAAGTTCAACGAGGCGGTGTCGTTCTTCCTCAGCGTCGAGACCCAGGAGCAGGTGGATTACTTCTGGGAGAAGCTCACCGACGGCGGCCAGGAATCGCGCTGCGGCTGGCTCAAGGACCGCTTCGGCCTGTCCTGGCAGGTGATCCCGACGGCGTTGAGCCGCTATCTCGGCGATCCCGACCGCAAGGCGGCCGATCGCGCGATGCAGGCGATGCTGAAGATGCAGAAGATCATCATTGCCGATCTCGACAAGGCCTTCGCCGGCTGACGGCGATGCAGCTTCGACGGCGGGCCAGGCGCCCGCCGCGTCAGGGCTTGCGGCGGCTTACGCGTAGCGGCCGTGGCAATGCTTGTACTTCTTGCCTGAGCCGCAGGGGCAATCCTCGTTGCGGCCGACCTTGCCCCAGCTTGCCGGGTCGTTCGGATTGCGGTCGGCGGCCGGCATGCCCGGCGCCAGCGAGGCCTGGGCGTAGGTGGCCTCGGTCAGGCGGGCCTGGGCGAACTCGTCCTCGCCGGTGTGGGGATCGAGCTTGTGCGCTTCCATCGGCGGCAGCGGCATCGCAGGCTCGTCCGGCGGCACGATCTCGACCCGCATCAGCTGCGCGGTGACCGCCTCGCGCAGATGCGCGCTCATCTCCTGGAAGAGATTGAAGGCCTCGGTCTTGTACTCTTGCAACGGGTCGCGCTGGCCGTAGCCGCGCAGGCCGATCACCTGGCGCAGATGGTCGAGCATGATCAGGTGCTCGCGCCAGAGATGGTCGAGTGTCTGCAACAGGATGGTCTTCTCGACGTAACGCATCACGTCGGGGCCCCACTGCGCGACCTTCGCCGCCATGCGCTCATCGACATGATTCTCGATGCGGTTGAGCAGCTCCTCGTCGGCGATTCCCTCTTCCTTGGCCCATTCGTCGACCGGCAGGTCGACATCGAGCACGCGCTTCAGCTCTTCCTTGAGGCCCGCGGTGTCCCACTGCTCGGCATAGGCGTGCTCGGGGATGTGCTTGGCGACCACGTCCTCGACGAACGCGTGGCGCATGTCGGTCACGGTCTCGACGACGCTGTCATCCTTCATCAGCTCGATGCGCTGGTCGAAGATCACCTTGCGCTGGTCGTTCTGGACGTTGTCGAACTTCAAGAGGTTCTTGCGGATGTCGAAGTTGCGCGCCTCGACCTTCTGCTGGGCCTTCTCGAGCGCCTTGTTGATCCAGGGATGGATGATGGCTTCGCCTTCCTGCAGGCCGAGCCGCTGCAGCATGCTGTCGAGCCGGTCGGAGCCGAAGATGCGCATCAGATCGTCTTCCAGCGACAGGAAGAATTTCGAGCGGCCGGGGTCGCCCTGACGGCCGGAACGGCCGCGCAGCTGGTTGTCGATGCGGCGGGATTCGTGGCGCTCGGAGCCGATGATGTAAAGGCCGCCCGGCTTCTTCACGGTCTTGGCGGGCTTGTTGCCCTTGGCGGGCTCGACCTCGAAATCCTCTTCCGCCTTCAGCACCAGCTCGCGGAAGCGTTCGATGTCGGCCTTGATCAGCTCGATCTTCTTGGCCTTCTCGGCTTCGTCGGTGATCGCGGCGGTCTCCTGCTGGATCCGCATCTCGAGCGAGCCGCCGAGCTTGATGTCGGTGCCGCGGCCGGCCATGTTGGTCGCGATCGTGATCGCGCCCGGTACGCCGGCTTCCGCAACGATGTAGGCTTCCTGCTCGTGGAAGCGCGCGTTCAGCACCGCGAACAGTTTTGCAGGCTTGCCCGCGCGCGCCGCGGCGTAGAGCTTCTCCATGCCGGATTCGGACGTGAAGTCGATCTGCTTGTAGCCGTGCTTCTTGAGGTACTCGGCCAGCACTTCCGACTTCTCGATCGACGCCGTGCCGACCAGCACCGGCTGCAGCCGCTTGTTGGCGCGCTCGATCTCGGCAAGGATCGCGGCGTATTTTTCGTTCTGGGTCCGATAGACCTCGTCGTCCTCGTCGAGGCGCGCCACCGGCAGGTTGGTCGGGATCTCCACGACCTCGAGCTTGTAGATGTCGAACAGTTCGTCGGCTTCGGTTAGCGCCGTGCCGGTCATGCCGGACAGCTTCTGGTACATCCGGAAATAGTTCTGGAAGGTGATCGAGGCCAGCGTCTGGTTCTCGGGCTGGACCGTGACGTGCTCCTTGGCTTCCAGCGCCTGGTGCAGGCCTTCCGAATAGCGCCGGCCCTGCATCATGCGTCCGGTGAACTCGTCGATGATGATGACCTCGTCGTCGCGGACGATGTAATCCTTGTCGCGCGTGAACAGCGTGTGCGCGCGCAGCGCCTGGTTGACGTGATGCACGACGGAGACGTTCTCGACGTCGTACAGCGACTCGCCCTTGAGCTGGCCGGCGTCGCGCAGCAGGTTCTCGAGCTTCTCCATGCCGCCTTCGGTCAGCGTCACCGTGCGCTGCTTCTCGTCGACCTCGAAGTCGTCCTTCTTGGCGAGCTTGGGCATGAAGGTGTCGATGGTGTTGTAGAAATCCGAACGGTCGTCGAGCGGGCCGGAGATGATCAGCGGCGTGCGCGCTTCGTCGATCAGGATGGAGTCCACTTCGTCGACGATCGCGTAGAAATGCTCGCGCTGGACCATGTCCTCCAGGCGGTACTTCATGTTGTCGCGCAGATAGTCGAAGCCGTATTCGTTGTTGGTGCCGTAGGTGATGTCGCAGGCATAGGCGGCCTTGCGCTCGGCGTCGTCGAGGCCGTGCACGATCACGCCGGTGGTCAGCCCCAGGAACGAATAGATCTGGCCCATCCAGCCGGAGTCGCGGCGGGCGAGGTAGTCGTTGACGGTGACGACATGGACACCCTTGCCGGCGAGCGCATTGAGGTAGACCGCGAGCGTCGCAACCAGCGTCTTGCCTTCGCCGGTCTTCATCTCGGCGATGTCGCCCTCGTGCAGCACCATGCCGCCGATCAGCTGGACGTCGAAATGGCGCTGGCCGAGCGTCCGCTTGGCCGCCTCGCGCACCGTGGCGAAGGCCGGAACCAGCAGGTCGTCGAGCGTCTTGCCGCCGGCGAGCTGCTGCTTGAACTCGACGGTGCGGGCCTTGAGCTCGTCGTCCGTCAGTTTGACGAGGTCGCCCTCCAGGGCGTTGATGGCGCTGACGCGGGACTGATACCCCTTGACCCGACGGTCGTTGGCGGAGCCGAAAAACTTGCGGGCGAGCGCGCCGATCATGCGAAATTCCTGTTCTTCGGTCTCGAGTTCGGTCTTGGTTCGGTTTTGAATTTCAGTCTTGGAATACAGCCTGAGACGGTCCGCCGGATTGCCTATCAACTCACCGTGACGCGCTACGGTTCGAGCCCCGACCCGGGGCTCCTCCGCCAATTGAGTGGGAAACAGGCCATCCTGGGTTCAACGGCGAAAAACGCAGCAAAATAAGCGCTCTCACCGCTGACACGGTCGGCCAGAGATATGGCCCGGTCGGGGGGTTGTCAACGCCGCCAAGATGTCAAGGAATTCATCATTTTGACAAGACTTTCGCGTTGCCAATGTAACACGATTGGGCGAGTGTCCGGCCCGCTCGAGCTTCCCCCCTTTAGACCAAGGATTTTGCATGACCACCTCGCCTCCGGAAACCAAAACCGGCCTGCGCCTCGGCCTCGCCACCCTGGCCGCCACGGGCTGTCTTGTCGCAGTGCTGGCTGCCGGCCTCCCGGTCCGCGCCGCGGAATCCGACCCGGTGCTGGCGAAGGTGAACGGTTCCGAGATCCATGCCAGCGACGTCGCGCTCGCCGAGGAGGAACTCGGCCCGAGCCTGGCGCAGATGGACCCCGCGACCAAGAAGGACAACGTGCTGTCCTTCCTGATCGACATGAAGATCGTGTCCAAGGCCGCCGAGGACAAGAAGATCGAGAACAATGACGACTTCAAGAAGCGGCTCGCCTTCACCCGCAACCGCCTGTTGATGGACAGCCTGCTTGCCAGCGAGGGCAAGGCCGCGACCACCGACGACGCCATGAAGAAGGTCTATGAAGAGGCCTCCAAGCAGATCACCGGCGAGCAGGAGGTGCGCGCCCGCCACATCCTGGTCGAGACCGAGGACGAAGCCAAGGCGATCAAGGCCGAGCTCGACAAGGGCGCGGACTTCGCCGAGCTCGCCAAGAAGAAGTCCAAGGATCCCGGCGCCTCCGACGGCGGCGACCTCGGCTTCTTCACCAAGGAGCAGATGGTGCCGGAATTCTCCGCGGTCGCCTTCACGCTCGAGCCGGGCAAGATCTCCGATCCGGTCAAGTCGCAGTTCGGCTGGCACATCATCAAGGTCGAGGAAAAGCGCAACCGCAAGGCGCCCGACTTCGAGCAGGTGAAGGCCCAGATCGAGACCTATGTGACCCGCAAGGCGCAGGCCGACTATGTCGCCAAGCTGCGCGAGGCCGCCAAGGTCGAGCGCCTGGACAAGCCGGCCGAGACGGCCAAGGACGCGACGGCGCCGGCAGATGCCGCCAAGGATGCGCCGAAGCCCGCCGACACCAAGATGGCGCCGACGAAGAAGTAAGCTTCGCGAACGTTGTTGCAGTTGCGATGGCCGGGCACGTCCCGGCCATTTGCTTTCTAAGGTGCGTTCGATTGATCGCGTCGTCCCGGCGAAGGCCGGGACCCAACCACCGTCATCAATTGTTCAAGAAACTGCTGCCGCGGCAAGAAGAGCTCCGCCGCGGCGTATGGGTCCCTGTGTCTGGAAAGTCTGTCATGATGGCGGTGGGCGGGAAGCCGTTGGGTCCTTGGCGCTTGACGCCGTGAGCCGGCTCGGTCCCCCGCCCGTTCCATCTATCAACCTGAACAGTTGC